>JALHRW010000070.1 GCA_022841245.1 Planctomycetota bacterium | reverse complement strand
CCGGCAGGCGGTGGCGACGGCTCTGCAGCCCTACGAGGAGGAATTGGCGGTGTGCGCGGCGGACATGCAGGACATGGAGGACCAGGCGCTGGCCTACGCCGCGACGGTGATGCCGTGGTATCTGAGCCAATTCCAACCGATTGCGGAAGGCGTTGCCGTTGGCTGGGCCGAGGTTCCGATGGAGTGGGCCTACGTCTGGTACATGGCCGGCGTGCGGCAGTCGGAGATCCTGAATGATCCGGCCTACGTCACGCTGCGGCAGGCTGAACAGCAAGCCGCGGTAGACCTGCTGGGATCACTCGACCACACCGCCGACCCGACGCTGTGCGACCTCTACGCCGACCGTACCTGGCGCACCGGCGACCTAGCCCTGCCCGGTCTGCTGCGTGTCACCGGTCTGTCGCTCACTGCCGACGCGCTGAGCGCGCCGCTCAAGCAGACGCTAGTGTGCGACCTCGCCCCCGAGGCGGCCGCGGTCGGGATGTATGATGTGCTGGTGACATGCGGGTTGGTGAAGGCCTACCAGGATGAGTTGAGCCAGCAGTACGCCGGGGCCAATGGGGCGCATCGGATGAAGGAGGCGTTGAAGATCATAGACTTCCAGTTCACTACTGGGACCGAAGACCACGAAACAGGAAGGGTCACATCGCAAGAGAAGTATCGCATTGAAGCGCTGGGGACGACGAATCCGTACCCTGTGCTCACTCTTCAAGATGTGAACATGGGTGACGTGACTGTGAATGGTGAAACAGCGATTGTGTCCATCCAGGGAACGCTCATTGACCCGATGATGGACAACATTCCATCGTCATTCGATGGCGGGATCAAGAATGTCAGTGTCTATGTGAATGGGGTAAAGATCCAGGACGTGCAGGTAACTCGCACCAGTGGTGGAGCGGCGACATTCTGGCAGCAGTTCCCCTACAAAGGTGAGTTCGGGCCTGTAAACGTCACGATTGCCGCAAAGTACATAAGTACGATCCAAGTTGTTACCGAACCGAACCTAGCGAAGCTGACGGGCTCAGACTCGGTAACGGTTGAGTTCAACGAGCAGGTGCAGGTATCGACATCGGGAACGCTGGTGCGGCACAACTTGTTCGTTCCCGCATCGTTTGATCCAAGTCGGCCTGATGCGATTGGATACCTGGGAGGCGCGATACAGCTTCCGCTCGATCCGGCGATCCAACCGGAGCAGTTGACGGAAAGCGGTAACGACACGCTGGCGTTCGGGCCATCGGCGTTCCTGGGTGGGCAGATGGTGATGGGCGCGTTGATCGCCGAGCCAGACCAGCCTCGCGTGTATGTGGTCTCGCTCCAAGGCGGATCGTTCCGCGATAGCCCGACCGGCACGCAGATGTTGGGGTTCGTTGAATCGAGTTCTGGATCTGGCGTCTTTCGAGGTGCCGAGTTCGCTCCCGGCGAAGATCAGCGCCCAACGCTGACCTATACGTTGGCCAGTGTCACCAATGACCCATCAAGCAATCCAGGGAAATATGGCCCACTAACGATTCGTCTCAAGGGTGACATCGACCCTGAAAATGCTCGAATCGTTGTTGGCGGACATGAGTTCCACGTCGTCGAAAAGGATGGTTATTACTACCTGTCGCTCAACGATAAGGTTGTTGTTGGCACATTCGTTACCGATGGAAGTCAGCAGACATTCCGGTATTGGGACCATCAGGCGAGCCAACTGGTGAGTGTGCCTGCTCCTGCTGGCGCGGAAGCATTGAAGGCTGAATACCGAGAGAATGGCGTTGTTGTGCCGATTGTACTGCGCAGCCCGTATATGCAGTATGTCGATAAGCAGGGACGAACGGCGGTTCCTCTGCGTTTGCCTCTCGGCACGTTGAAGGCATTGGTTGCCGGCGATTCTGTCACGATCCCGGATGAGTCGATGTTCAAGGTGCGGCTCTATGGCTACGCCAAGGACAGCGTTGCTCGGGTCGTGAGCACCGAGTTCTCCGATGACCGCTTCGAATTGACCATGCCGGACGCCCAATCGACCGCGATCCGCAAGGCGGCGCTGGTCAAAGTTGGCGGGTACGCTGAGTCTGAAAGCTACTGCATCCTCTATTCCAGCGACGATACTGGCGACACCCTCAGCGATAGCGAATGGACCGCGCTCAAGGCGCTTGGGTTCCTGGCCGTGCACAACCCAGATCCGACGGGATTGGAGTTAGATGCGAAGCTGATCAATGAGATCGGGCACGATGCCTACGCCGCGCTTATCAAGTCAGAGGGAACTCAAGACCACCATATTTTCAATGTCTTCCGCCCCAATAACGGTGTGCCGAGCAAGTATACGGGCTTCTGGAAACAGGTGTTCGGGAAGGACTTCGACGCGGATGATTATACCGTTCAGTGGGATGCAAAAGAGCATCGCGCAAATAGCAATGCCGTTACGCAACGCTGGAAGACGTTTATTGATAGGTACACGGATGCGAACGGGAAGCTGCTGCCCGGTGTGAAGCCGGATAAAGCAGCCAAGGAAGCGTTCGCTGAAATGGAAAAGATCGCGGATGACTTCAAGTATAGCGATAGACTACATACGATGAGGCGCTACCCGAAATCGCTAGGAACAGCATCAAAGGTTCCGGGGTCTAGTCTCGACAAGCTGCTCAAAACGGCTCGCCGTGGTGGTTGGTTTGATCCATTGAAGAGCCCGCGATGGAAGAAGACAGTAGGACTTGCGGCCAAGTTACTGCCAGGGAAGCGTTTCCTGAAGTACATCCCATATGTTGGCAAGGCAATGACGATCGCGGCTCTACTTACTGCTGCCGCTAGCCCGGCTCAGGCTTTGGCCGATGAACTGGACGTCGGCCCTGGTGTTGTCGACGCATGGTTTGAAGGGACGGTCGTCTTATCAATGCACTCCCCCTGGCCTGGGGTGGATGTCTCAGTAGAGAATGCGGAGTTTATTGATGGTGGATTCCTGTCCGTTGGCGATGAGTTGTGGGTATGGAATAGGAATCCCAAAAGAGAAAATGGCCGAGTGGTGTATGGCCCTGATGGGAAGCCAGAGCTTGACGCTTCGCTGGCTTGGATGAAATACCTGCCTGTGAAAAGTATCAGGACAACCGCTGATCAGGGTATCTTTGTTGTCGAGTTTAGCGATCCAGATGCACAGGGCCACGGTGGCTTGAATGTCACGTTACGGACTCCTGGCGGAGCGATACCCTCTGATCCGGTTACCGGGCCAAACTAAGGAACTTTATGAGCACAGACTTCTCTAGCTTCGAGGCATCAATCCGCGAGCGCAGGACTTATCGAGACGTCTCTGGTTTGGCCCAAGAGATAGCCGACGACAAGGGTTTGGCGCAACATTTCACAGTGAAGTCCACGGGGCCTGAATCGGCGGTTACGGGAACGCATGTCTTGAACACTGGTCATCCAAATCCCGAAAAGCCATTTTGCGCTTTGTTCGGATTCGAGCCACCCAGCGATTTTACAGACTTCTATCGTAGATGGGATGGTGGATTTTTATTCTTCGGAGTTCCGCATAAGTTGTTGCCGATTGCAAAGATCATTGAGGAGAATAGGGATTTCAGGAAGTTGCGAGGACACCCGCCGAAGTCGCAGTGGAAGATCATTCGTTTTGCAGACATTGGGCATAACGATTTTATTGGATTTAGGCAAAAGGAAGATCGTTGGGTGGTAAGCCTGATCTTGAATGAGTATCACGATGACGACCTGTTGGCCGGTGAGTTTGAAGCTCCAGTTCTGGCTCAGTCATTTGCGGGATGGATTGACCGCCTGATCAAAAAGGATGGCGCTCTGCCAGATGGTATCCCCGAACCGATGCCCCGGATTGCCTGACCTCTCACTGCCCCTCGCACCCCAGCCTGCTCAGCCCTCAGCGGGGACGCGGCTGGGTGGGCCTACGTAGCTCTTTTGTGCCTCTCCATTCGATAACTCTCTTCTCAACAGGGGATCACATCATGGCTCAATGCACAGCGCCTGTGCTCGGTCATCGCACGGCAAGTGGGAGAGATGCCTGTCCTGCGTGCGGTGGCCGCTCCAGAGGCTACAGCAGCTACGGGTCATACTCGCCTCCATCCTACTACTCGCCCCCGTCTTATTCCCCTCCGTCGGGGAGCGGTGGTAGCAGTGGCGGCGGGACTAGCGGCAGCACGAGACCGCGCTGGTCACGGGCTGGCTCAACCGTGTTGTATACGCCTGCCGAGGTGCGGACGCTCACTCCGGTTCGCGAAAACGTCGAAAAGCGAGCGCCTCAGCCTGATCTCCGAGACGTCTTTCTTTGCCATGCGTGGGACGACCGGAAAGGGGCGGCCAAGGAGTTGCATGACCATCTTGAGGCACGCGGTGTTTCGGTCTGGTTCAGCGAGAAGGATGTCGCCCTCGGCACGTCGTTGCTTCGCGAAATCGACAAGGGACTGGTGAAGTCGCGAGTCGGGATCGTTCTGGTGACCCCGGCGCTACTGACCCGCCTCAAAGGTGAGGGCATCGCAGACAAGGAGCTTTCTGCACTCCTGGCGCGTGACCTGCTCGTCCCCATCGTGCATGATACGACGTATGAGGCTCTCCGAGATGTCAGCCCTCTGCTCGGCTCGCGAAGCGGCCTAAGTACCAAAGAAGATACGATGGCAAATGTTGCGGCCAAGCTCGCGGAGCTGGTTGCACCTCAGTAGGTCGCTTGGAAATAGTACCATTACGCTGTCGTCACGGCCCGTTCAGCCATTGCCGGGGGCGCGGTTGGACGACGGAAGTGGAAACAACCAAAGGAAGTAGCTATGTCATTGCTTACCGAGTCTGAGGTCCGTGCATTTGCGAGGGTCGATGCCATCGGCGCGCATAGGGTATTGCTGAGTGAAGCGAAATCCGTCAGCGATCAATCTCGTTTTGATGTTTTTCTATCGCATAGCTATCAAGACAAAGAGTTGATCTTCTGCATGAAGCGTATGATTGAAAAGATGGGCATGGCCGTATATGTAGATTGGATTGATGACCCAGAGCTTTCTCGTGACAGTGTGACGCCTGCGACTGCTGACCGGTTGCGCCGACGAATGCGCCAATCTGAATCGTTGTTTTATGTTCATACGCCTAAAGCGCGAGACTCTAAATGGATGCCGTGGGAGTTAGGCTATTTCGATGGCAAGAGCGGTGGTCGCTGTGCCATTCTGCCGATCTTTCAGGTATCTTCGCCGGCTGTTTTCCAAGGCCAAGAGTACTTGGGGCTCTATCCATATGTTGATGTGACAAATGGGAGCATTTACATCCATAAGTCAGCCAGTGAATACGAGCGCTATTTAGAATGGCGCGTGAAGAAAAATTACTATACCACCAACGAATAGGAATGCGGACATGGCCCGCAGTGCTTTTTATAGCTTTCATTACCAACTTGACGCATGGCGTGCCCAGCAGGTGCGCAACATGGGTGTCATTGAGGGCAATAAACCGGCTAGCCCAAATGATTGGGAGGAAGTGCAACGGGGCGGCGATGCGGCTGTCGATAGGTGGATTGATCAGCAGATGAAGGGGACTTCTTGCACGATTGTTCTGGTGGGATCGCAGACAGCGCAGCGCAAATGGGTGAAACGTGAAATCCAGAAGACATGGGGGAATGGCAAGGCATTGCTCGGTGTATATATTCATGGCTTGAAAGACAAAGATGGAAGAACGGCATCGCAAGGCGCAAATCCATTTAGTGATTTCACGATAGATGTAACGGACCCCTTCTGGGGAAAACAAAAGAAGAGGTTGTCAGATATAGTGATGGTTCATGACCAGCCGTGGGCCTGGGATAGCTCAGGTGTTTACCGGACCATCAATGAGGGACTTTCAGGTTGGATTGAGGAAGCCATAGCGATTAGAGCCAAGTACTAAGGACCTCAGCATGAATGAAGTCTCACCAACCAGTTCCAGTAGCGCAGTGCACGCTCATTTGAACCTTCTTCAATCCGTTATCACCCGCATGGCTAACAACTCGGCATCTTGCAAGACTTGGTGCGTAACTATTGTCGCTGCTTCTCTCGCTCTTATGACTGGAAAGAGTAATAGTGGTCTCGTTTTGCTGGTTATATTTCCAGTGGTTGTTTTCATGGCTTTAGATTGCTACTATCTTATGTTGGAGAACCGCTTTAGGGATTCGTACAATATATTTGTGAAGAAGGTCCATCTCGCGACCGTATCCGAAGAGGACCTCTTCCTTATTGCCCCTTCGGGAAGTGCCTGGAGTGCCACTGTGAAATCGGTATCGTCATTTTCAATATGGCCGTTATACGGATTCTTGTTACTAGTCGCCATAGTGGTGAAATACTGCGTTCTGTCTCCATAGTCGCATGGCGTCCTGGCCGACCACACCGCAGGGCCTCCGTTCCCGAATCTCCTCCTACCGGCGCATCCTGCGCCAGGAGGCTTCCGCCCCCGGTGGCTTCGGTGACGGCTTCGGCAAGCGGTATTGACATCAATAAAGCTCAGTATGGCCTTTGGGTTGAGGGGACTCCCCCGGGAAGGCATCAAAACTGGACAAAGGCATTCAATAGTGAATGGGACTTGTTCTTCCGCTCCAGCGCGAACCCGTCAGCGGCGCAGATCGAGGCGAAAATGAATGCCCTTCGTAACAGCGGGAGGTATCCATGAGCTCTTTTTATTTGCTTTCTGATGCTTCTGAGTTCTCAAAGAGATCGCCGTGGGGCTTTACGGTTTTGGTCGCTGATCCGTCAAAGTCATGCCGGGCCTGCGGGCATGAGATTCATCCTTTGTCTGGCAGGATCTCGGTCCAACTAGACGAGAGTCGTGGCTCAGAATGGACCGACCTAATAGGGCTTGGGTCATTTGGTCCCTGGCTACTTATTTCGTCACGCGTATTGGAGGGATTGAATGGAATCGGCCAGCGTTTTGTTGATGTTCACCCGGTGGAGTTCTGTGATGTGCCTAAAAAAATGCAGGTTGCGGCACGTCCAAAATACTTTCTTGCAGTCGTAAATGAGGGCATCCGGCTTGACCCGACGAGCGGGTATGTGCTCAAGGGGCATTGCCCCGCTTGTGGCTTCACTCTCACTGATCCTGTAATGGACCCCTACTCTGTTGTCGATCGTTTTATCGACGCAAGTTGGACGGGGATGCCGATTTTTCTCGGGGACATTAGCGGGACTACTGTCTACTGCGACGATCGGGTGATTGATTTGGCCGCCAAACAAGCGTGGACTAACTTTAGATTTATTCGGTGTGGAAAACCACTTGGAGAATCACTCTCTGATCCTGGTGAAAAGTATTTGGCCAAGAAATAGAACATTGTCGTCCGTCCCTCGCACCCCAGCCTACTCAGCCCTCACCGGGGACGCGGCTGACGGGTGCTAGAACAGTGGTCGGTTCGGTGAGGGGCTGTCGAGGCGGCTAGCTCGATCTCTGGGATAGCGCCCGGTCAGTTCTCGATGCCACTGCCGTTCGGCTTCCGTGAACGGAGGATCGTCGGCGGGCCGGCGGCGATAGGCTTCGACCCAGATGGTGTTGAAATCGGTGGCGGGCTCGGGCGAGGGCTCGGGCGTCGGTTGGGCGACCACCTGGGCGACGGGTTGCACAGACGAGACCGGCCGCACCGGAGCGGCACCGGCCAGGAGCGCATTCACTGAGGCGGTGCCGACCCGCCACTTACGGCCAACGAAAGCCGTAGCCAGTTCACCAGCCTTGATCCGCAGGCGGATCGCAGCCGGACGCAGGCCGAGGGCGGCGGCAGCTCCTCGACGGACACGGTCTCGATCACCTGCATGGTGACCGATCATTTCGTCCGTTTCCGAAGCGCTGGACCTGCTCCTCGTGCGGGGTCGGGGAGCCATGGAGATCGTCGATGATCGCTGTGCCGCCGCCCTGGTGGTGCGGACGGGGGGGATGGTTGACGCCGTGTAGTCGCCGCATCGCCCAGTCATAGGCGATGGTCTTGGTCGGTATGCCTGGCACCTGCTCGCGGATGAAGGCCTCCGCCTCGGCCGGCGGGCATTCGCGGCGGACCTTGCGGACGAGTTCGCGCAGTATCGGCGGCGGTCGCTGACGTGTCGTCTTCTCGACCTCAGCAAGCATGCGCAGTTCATCCGGGTCGTATGCCTCGATCAGCTTCCGCAGGTCAGGCTCATCGATCGGTGGGAGGGGGTCGTCGGCGCCGCGCCGGCGTGGTGGTGGCATCGGTGCGGTCGCGGTCGGCGCTATCACTGTCATATCCGGTGCTGCGGCGGGATCAGGGGGTTGCGTCGATGCGGGGGTGCCCTGGCGTCCACTGTGCACGTGGAGCGTCAGAACGGCGCCAACCAGCACCACCGCCAGCATCAGGCGCCTCATCGTGCGGTAATGGCGTATGGAACGGTCCAGACCGTGGCCTCGTTGCCCCACACGTCCATGCCGGCGACCAGCAGGCGGTAGTTCCCGGTCGGTGCTGCCGTCATTGCGATGGTCAGTTGGCGGCTTGTTGGAACGGTCAGCGGAGCCATGGCGATGGGTGTTGGGGTGGGGCCGCCGCTGTAGCGGTCGATCCGCGGTGTGATGGTGCCGCCGGGGTATAGGGGGTGGACGTTCACCCCGCCGCTGGTATCGAGTTCGATGAACAGCGCGGTGTAGGTGTCGTTGGGGCCGAAGACGACGAACCCGTCGATGGTGTCGGAGCCGACGGTGTATGCGCAGGAGAAGCCGAACAGCGAGTTGGCGATCCCGTCGCCGATAATCACCCGCTCGGCTCGCGCGTAGGTGGTGGTGGTGCCATCGCTGAGGGTGGGTACTTCCAGATCCCAGGTGAATTGGTAGGCACCCGGGGTGATGATGTCACCCGCGATCAGGCCGAAGTCGTCGATGGTGGTGTCGGGGTTGGTGCGGGTCAGCCATACCGAGGCTTCGCCGATGTCGGCGTCCGCCGTGCTGAAATCGATCGTCACCACGGCGCCGCCACTGGATGAGACCGTGAGTATCGGCTGGGTGGTGTCATCGGCTCCCTGGACGAGCGTCAGCAGGTCCGACCAGTTCGAGGCGGCGTTCCAGGCCGCAGCTTTGGTCGCGTAGCTGGTCAGTCGCGCCGGCGTGGCGGTGTACTTGCTGGCAATGGCGCATTCGATGTGCAGTCCGGACTGGCTGTTGATCGATCGCAACGTGCCCTGGGATAGGCCCAGGCGCATTCCTGTGAGGGCAGCGGCTGCGGTGTCGGCGCGTGCCTTGACCGTCAGGTCCGAGCTCAGGGTGCCGAGCTTGGTCAGGAGTTGACCGATGTCGCGCAGGTTGGGCTGGGTGCGCGCCTGCTCGGCATCGAAGGAGTAGCCTGGCGCAGTCGTGAAGTGGCGGGTGCCCCAGTCGAGCGCGGTCATGGTCGCGCTGGCATCGATCGCCGCGACCAGTTGCCCCATGGCGGTGGCGAAGGCGTCCCAGCGGGTGAGGTCGATGGCGATGTGCGACTTGGCCACGAGGTCTGTGGCACTGCTGGCGTGATGCGCATTCCAGAAGGCCACCTCCTGCGCGGCGATGGCGGTGGCGGCGGCGGTGCTGTTGGCTGAGATGTGACCCAGGGTGGCGGTGTAGTCCCAGCCGGCACCGAAATCGATCTCGGCGCAGGCGATGTAGGTCTTGGCCATGGCGCTGAACGGCTGGATCACCTCCGGGCAGGCCATCAGGCAGGTGTCGAAGGCGAGAAATTCGAGCGGCCTGGGGCCGGTCAGACCGCGAGCGAGCAGGGCGTTGCCGATGGCGCTGGCGGCGCCGGCTGCGGTCATCCCGCTGCCGGCTGCCGTGCCGTCCTGCTGGTCGCCGCCGAAGCCGCCCGACCACGAGCCGCCATGGTCCCACAGGATCACGGCGTAGCGCTGCGCCGGGTAGTTCTGGAAGGCGTAGTCGGTGGCGGCCTGCAGGTAGGCGTTGGCGTCGAGGTTCTGCTCGGCGCTGATGGCGAAGCGGTCGGGCACCAGTCCACCGCCGCGGATGCGGTACCATTCGGTTCCCGTGGGGTAGGCCGCACCGTTGGCGGCCGGCTCCCATGGCGAGGTCGCGCCGTTGCCGCCGACCTGCTTGGATGCGTCCCAGTCAGCGGCGACGATCACGTTGATGTGCGATCCGATGGTCGCCTGGCTCATCTCCGACATGTCGGCTGCGAGGCCGTAGGTCAGACTGTGATCGGCATGGCCGTAGACAAAGATGGTCCAGGTCTGGGGGAGTGGGGGGGTGACGCCGCCGCCATCACTGCCGCCACCTCCTCCGCCGCCGCAGGCGGTTAGGGTCAGGACCGCGGCAGCGAGAAGGTAAAGACGGACCGTAGGGCACTGGGGGATGCAAGACATGTCGGAACTCGTGTTGGTGGCTGCTTCGAGAATCTTTGCGAGAATGGATACAATCCGGCTCAGGTGGCCTTCTCCGGATGCTGTACGTCGCAATCAGCGATCTTCGATGGTATACGTCCCGCAACTGATCATCCCATCACCGCCGCACGATCCGCAGGCCTTCATGCCCGATCCATTGCATGCCCAGCACGCGCCTTTGCCCGCGCCACCGCATCCGGTGCACTGCTGATTCCTGTACTCGATCATATTGGTGTTCGGGTTGAACTGCGACATCTGCCGTGTCCCACGGCCGAAGCAGGCATTGCAGTCGGACCGCCCCATCCCGTTGCACTGCGTGCAGCGATCCTGCCCGCGCCCCATGCAGGAGGTGCAGCGGTACGAACCTGTCCCGTGGCAGGTACGGCAGGCGGGGCCGGCCGCACACGGGTGGAAGACGCGGGTTTCACACCCGGCGACCAGCACCAGGAGGAGGATGAGCGGCAGAGTCTTGAGGATGCTTTTCATGGTTTTCCTGCAGGAGAACGTCGGTGATGACGAGCGGGGGCTGGTGCCATTCATTCGAGATAGTACGACGCCCCCAGCACGGCACCCCAGACATCGATGCTGACTGCCGCATCTTCCCAGGTGGCTGACTGCGAGTTGAAGACGCGGGATGTGCCCGTGCTCGACCACTGCGTGTACACTCCGGCGAACACGGCGCTGCGGGCCGTCTTGCGCTGAAGTCCGATGGACAGGGTCGAGATGTCGAGATCGGTGAATTCGTCGGAATCCTCGACTTGGCTATGATCGATGGCGTAACCCAGATGTATGGCGATGTCGGGCGACATCTCCCACCCGGCGCCGATGGCGATGTTCCAGGCCTGCTCCAGTTCGAGTTCGCCGGGCGTGCCGGTGCTGAGCGTGGTAATGTCCAGGCCGGTCCCGGTGTTGAATACCCGTGACCCGATGGGGAGGTCGCCCTCGACGGTGGCGTAGGGTCCAACAGCCGCCAGATAGGTGACGTCGAGTTCGGCCGTGCATGCATCCACGGTGTAGGCGACCCCCAGAGTGGCCTCGAAGGGTGACTGGAATTCCGCTTCGCCTGCGCCGTTGTAGGCATCGCTGGTCACGACGGTGCCGGAGGCGAAACTGGCTTGAACAGCGTGCCATTCCGCTGAACTGGTGGACATGATGCGCCAGGATGGCGATTTGGCCGCCACGGCGATGTCCAGCGGACCCCAGGTGTGGTAGGCGCCAGCGCCGATCCGAAGACTGGTGACCGTCTGCTCCTGAATTTCCCAGTAGCTGCGGTAGAGGCCTCGCGTTTGTGACGTCTCGGAGGTGTTCCGTTCTTGGCGATGTTCGTACCGCTGGGCCATCAGGGACAGGCCGATGCCGCAGTCGTCCGTCACCCGGACCGAAAGCGCGACGGCGGGCACCAGGAGGCGGCTTTGCGTCGAGACGCGGCCGACTGTATCGACGGCATATGGCCCGGGGTTGGGGGCCCCGAACGTCAGGGTCTGGGTGTTCCGGTTCTCCAGGCTGCTGTCCCAGTAGAGCGGCACGAACACGCCGAAGCCCCACATGACCCGGTTGTCTTCCCGCCACGGTATACGTCCGCTGCCGCCGACATAGCCGGGGATGGTGTTGAGGGTGCTGTTGCTGTACGTGCCGTCGGACGTCTCGACGGTCGTTGTCGCCGACTCGAAGATCGAGGCGCTGCCCGAAATGGACGGCGACTGGGTCTGGATGAGGCGACCGGGGTTGTACCAGACCGCCGAGGGGTCCGTCACCCGGGCGGCAACGGCGCCCGCGGCGGCTGAGCCGAGTTCGCCGAAGTGCAGGCGGTGCTCATTGCGCAGACTGATGGGTTCGACCTGGACGGCCCAGGCGGTGGCCGCGAAACCAGCCATGAGGAAGAGTATCGTCCCAGTGCGGCTGTTGGGTTGGGGGTACACGATGACATTGCCTCGTGGACGGACGGGTTGCGGGGGACAGTGACCCTGTCATCCCCTGATCTGGCTGGGGGATTGTGACATCACGCCATGATGTCAACCAGTGGTTCACCCTCCCGATCAGCAATGCGTCGCTATGCTGACCGCGTGCACACCGCATTCGGCCCATACCTGCGTGAGGCGTTGGATAAGGCAGGCATGAGCCAGCGGGCCTTTGCTCGGGCGGTGGGCTACAAGCAGGCGAATATTCAACAGGTTGTGGCTGGCCGCCGCAAGCCGCCGCTCCGGCACGCGCGTCGCTGGGCCAAGGCGCTAGGCACGGCGGTCACCCTCGACGACTTCGAGGAGCGGGTCCACCTCGCCCACATCTCGGAGGTCGTTCTCCGGTTGATCAACCGCCTCCGGGCAGCAGCCAACGAGGACACGCACCCCGGGGATCGTCTGCGCTAAGTCGGTTGGGTCGGGGTCGGGGCTTCTGCACAGCGTGGCCGGCGTCGATATTCGGATGTAGAGCGAATGGGGGGGCTTTATATGCACGTCGACAGCCCTACGGACGGGACGACGCGACCCCTACATATACCACCAGTCGAAAGGGCCGAAGCCAGGCGCACCGGCATACGCACATGGTTCCGCTCAGGCTTTCGCACGGGAAGAACATGCTGGCTGGGCATGGAGTTCTCATGACCACCGCGACCACGCCGACGCAGGTGGCGCTCATCGGCGCCATTCTCGCCCGGACCCAGCAGCAGTGGGATCAGGTGGAGGCGATCTGCCGCCCGATCACCGTGCCCATGCCCGGCAGCCGCCGCGTCGATCGGGCGCAGTCGTGGTACATGCTCAGCCTGGCGGCCGACGCCCGCGGCCAGTGGCTCACGGCCCGGAACGCCAGGCGCCAGGTGCGGTGCCTGACCAGCCCACGGCATCCGCTGTGGTTCAGCGCCACCGTTCTCGATCTGGAGCAGGCGGTGCGCCGGCGGCACAGCACCGATGCATCCCATGTGCGACGTCGACTGGCCCAGGCCGAGCGCGTCGCCCAGCCGTTGCCGGCAGAGAGCCAGGGACGCGGTTATCTGGCCTGGCTCGCGAGCCGTCTGATCGACCGCCACGCCCTGGAGCCGACAGACGCGCCGCGCCTGAATCGGACCTGCGCCAGCCTGCTGGCGGTGCGCTCGGCCGGCCATCTCCAGGATCTGCTCCGGTTGCTGGGCATCCTCGTGCGCATCGGGGACACCGGTCGGGCGGCGCAGGTGCTGGCGCGACTGGATCACCCGTGTCGGCCACCTGATGGCCGGCTCGCCATCGCCGTCGAGGTGGACATCCTCGCCGGCCATCTGGCCCTGGCGCGTGGGCAGGGAGAGACCGCGCTGCGCCGCAGCACAACGGCCCGGGTGGGCCTGTGCCAGATCCCCGATGATCCCGAACGCGAACGGCTGACGGTCGCCCTGCACGACCTCGACGTGGCGGTGCGACACTACCTGCGACGGGTCGAGATCGTATGAGCCGGCGCGACCGCGCTCCCGTCCGCCGTCGGCTGCGCCCCTGGCGGGTACCGCTGGATGGCCGTCCGCTGTCCCGGCACGAAGCCGCCGAAGCCCGGGCGGTCAAGCTCGCCCTGCTGCTCTGCGTCGCGGTGCTGAAGAACGAGCAGTTTACCGCCGACACCGCGCCGATCCGCCCGGATCTGTTCGATACCCCGATGTCGTGGTTGCAGCGGCGCCTGCGGCCACTCGCCGCGCATGCCCGCGTCGTGCGGGATGTACACGCGATTCTCGACGAGACGGGGCGCACCTCCTGGGACGATCCCCAACGCCTGGGCCGAGCGATGCGGTGCTTCGAATGGCAGAGCTGCCGGCTGCAGCCGACCGTGGGATGACGTCGGGTAGCGCGGGATGACCACCTGGCCTGTGGTCGTTGATCGATCGTCTGCGGACGTCGGCGAAAACCGAGACGAAGCCTAGGTAGGGAGTGCTCTCTTCTGACGAGTCCGACATGCGCACAGGTGACGCGCTTCCACCACCCCATGCTGGCTGCCTCGATGCTCAATCATCGATGCTACTCCCCTACGGACGGCAGGCTGCAACGCCTGAATTATCCACCCCCTAAACAGGGCGAAACACGGGTGAGCTGTGAGCTCCCACGCACAGGTACTCGCATCGCATAGGCTGTCAGGACCGATGCTCTTGTTGGCCCCTGGCCTGTCGGCGAAAGGACGCCACTGAGACGAAGGTGGCTTTGTGTGCATGACCTATAGTTTACGCACAAGTGCGCATGGTACACACCGGCATGCGCACTAGACGCGGTCGTGGTTAGGCGTCTGGAATGTTCGTGGTCGATGCGGCGTGGAGACGCCGCAGTGCGTGCTGGATCTGCGCCGGGGTCAAGTCCGCATCTGTCAGGGCCTTCTTCGTATGTCCGAGGCGCATCGCGAGGTTGCGGAGCTCGTCTTCGCCGATCTTGCGCCTTCCCTGCAGGAGGCAGGCGAAGCGCCGCGGCGTAATACCCAGATCCCGTGCGACATCCCGGAGCACGGCGCCCGCAATGGTGAGGTGGGTCCGGGCAAGGCTATTCAGTCTGCCGACGGTCTTCCGCTGGGCACGTGGACTGCGACCTAAGCTCCGCTTGGGAGCTACAGGCGGGATTGGCGATGAGCCCATCGCTCCGGTTGTCTCAACCATAAGCGCATCGTAGGCCGCTCAGGTGGTGCGCACGGACTCTCTACCACCGTACGTCGCCGGTTGTTGGAGGGGGGATAGGGTGGTGGTTATCCCCCACGACACGCAGGGATGTTGCCGGCGACGTAATGCATAATTGGGTAAAGCATTGCGCGCGATGTGTCTGGTGTGCCTCATGACCGCTTCTCGGTTCTCGGACATCCATCGGTACTCTCGTTCAGGTAGGAGTTCTGACTATGGTGTATCCCCAACATTCCAACCCGGAGACAGCGGTGTCACTGGAGTTGGTCGAGACGCATGTCCTCGACTTCCTCCAGCAGCACGCGGCAGAAACGCAGCGCGCATATCTGGAGGACCTCTGCGGATTCGCTGACTGGCTACGGGCGATGACCGTGGTGCATGGCATGGCTGCGCTGCTCCGCGGTGGATGCCAGCATACGTCCGACGTCCTGGCGCAGTTCGTCGCAGCCCATGCCGTCGATGGTGTCGTGAGACCGTTGATCCGGCGGCAACTAACGGCCGTACGCAGCTGGCTGCGATACGCCGTACATGCGGGGCTCATCCGCTGGCGGGTAAGCGCTCCGCGTGTGCGCGTCATGGCTCCGCGGCCCATCGAGCACCTGTCGCCAGCTGCGGTTGCTCAGGTTCTGCACGCGATTGCCACGGCCCAACCGTACCGTCGTGCTCGCGACATCGTGATTATCCACCTGCTCTACAGTCTTGGACTGCGGCCCAGCGAAGTGGTCGCTCTCGACATCGCTGATTTCGATGAGCGCCACCAACGCATCCAGGTCGGGAGCACCGCCGTAGTCGTGCCTGAACCCGTGTGGGGTGCCGTCATGGCGTGGATGCACCATCGCCAGCGGCGCCCCGGACCATGCATCATCCGCGTCCTGCCGGATGGCATGCTGCAGTGGACGGCCGTGTCAGCACAGCATATCCGGCATGTGGTGGCCACCTGGTCACGAAGGGCAGGCGTCTCGGCCAACCCACGGCGGCTGCGGCAGTCGGGCATCATCTCGGCCGCCAGCACGCCTCATCCCGCACGTCAAGTGCTGCATGCAGCCCGCATCGCATCATTGCCTGCCCGGACGATCGGCGGTGCCATGAGCGATGGCGGATGCATCGCAGCTGACTTGGCGATCCCGTGCGAAAGCCGGTAACAATTACCATGAGCACGACAAACTCCGGTAGCAAAGATTATCGCGAAAAACCGATCAAACGTCGTGCGTTGACCGAGACGCTGGTAGGCTGCCCGGGTCTGCCCCCACACGTCCGGAGCTCGCCATGGCCCGTCGTCGCCGCCGTTACCCGTCCACGATCCCGTCGTTTCTGCCGCACCCCGACCATCCCGGCGCGGCGCCCGAAGCGACGGAATATCACGCCGTTCGCTTGGCTCTCCTGCTGCGCACGGCGGTCGACAAGTGCGACCTCTTCACGGATAGCTACAACTGCCTGTCACCCAGCATCAGCCGCGAGCTGCTCGACTGGCTCCGCCGGCAGCTGGCTCCGCTCGACTGTTGCAGCCCAACGGTTGCCCGCATCCGACGGATCACCGACGACCAACGTCATGACCGGCTGTGGGATGACCCCGAAGGGCTCCGATACATCATCGAGCGGCTCCGCGCCGACATCCGCATCTGCGCGCGTCGCGCGCGTTGTGCACGCCAATGCCAGGCGAGCCGTGGGTGAGACAGCGCCCATTCTGGACGACGCTACCCCGCTGGTCCTGCTGGAATCGGAGGCGGAGGTCGCCGTCTTGCCGACGGCAAATGCACCACCACGGGCGCAGGTCCCGGCGTCGCTCCTGGCGCGGCTGATCGCCTACGCCCAGACGCGGCTGGCGGCAGGCGTAGGCGTCAACCTGTTGCAGGCCGCTGGACTGGCTACGCCCGGTTTCATCGACCTCTGCGCCCCGGGCGTCCTCCCATCGACCTACCGACAGGCCATCGCGCCCGTCGACGCAGCGCTGCTCACAGGCATCGATCTCGCGGACGCGCTGTTGGTACCGGCCTATGATGACCATGGGCTCGTCGTCGATGCGGCCTGTTGGCGTTTAGAAGCGGACGGACCGGTGTGGCTGGGATCGCTGCAGTCTTATCCCGTCGGCACCGCGATGCCCCGTCTGCCGGGTGTGGACGTCACGGTTACGCTCGCTCCGGATCTGGAGGACCTGGCCCGCCGTATGGCTGCTGGTGAGCGCCATGTCCTGCTCCTGCGACCAGACCGTCCCGTCCAGGCTCAGCTCCGCGACCTCCAGGCACGGGGCCTTCGGTCGGTCTGCGCCGACCAGCCGGAGCTTGCCGCGCATTGCCGAACGGTCGGGTTGACGGTGGCGGCCACGGAATCCTCCGCGGCGTGGCAGGTGGTTGCGGTGGATCGGGACCACCGGCGCGTGGTGCTCACGGCCGGTGCAGTCACCGCCTCTCTGAGCATACCGGCGACGGACTCGACCCAGCTGCGTGCGGATCTCCGACTGCCAGACGGTCGGCACCAGGGCGACACCTTCGATGCGGCTGTCCCACGTCAGGTCCAGACCTTCCTGGCCATGGCTGGTCGGAAACTCCAGGTCGATTCGGCCGTGCTATCGCGTCTGTTCGATGCTGGCCTGTTGGATCGTCTACGCGCCCTGGGGGAGGATCCGCAGGCGCAGACGGCGCGGTACATCACCAGTGCCCCTGACGCCGATGCCTGCGGCTCTGATCCGGCCATAGTGGATCGATTCGTATCCGATGCTGACCTCTTGGGATGGGTCGGTGACTCCCAGGCCAAGAGGTTGGCGCTCCTGACCCTGGCTGGACTGGGGTTGGACCGCCCCCCATGGCTGCTCTTGCAGGGACCTTCCGCTGTCACGCTGCCGATCATCGGTGTGCTGGCGGAGATCATCCCGGCTGAGCGCCAGCTGCACCTGACCCGGGCCACGGAGGGCAGTTTGATCAGCCAGGGGCCGGATGGGCTGCGGCATCGGTTGCTCATCATGGACGAGGCGGCGGCAGTCAAGCCTGCCACGCTCACCGCCCTGCGCGTTCTCCAGGCACGTGGCGGCCTTGCTGTGCCCGTCTCGGCCCGGGATGCAGCCTCTGGGCGGATGACGTCCCGTCTGTCCGAGGCCCGCGGCCCGGTCGGCATGCTGTGCGCAGCCACGGCATCGTGCGGCCTCGACGCGTTGGCGGTGGTCGTTCGGCTGGACGAAACGCCTGAACAGACGGCCCGGGTCCAAACCGCAGCCCGGCAGGCAGCCCGATCCGGCATCGACCACCCCGCCCGTGACCGCTGCCGCGCTCGCTGGCAGGGGGTACTTGCTGGCATCCCGCAGCTGCCCGTCCGTGTCCCGACTGCTGATCGCGTGCAGTTCCCGGCCCGACATCCACGTCACCGGTTCGAACAGGACCAGTTCCTCGCCCTGGTCGAGGCCTCGGCGTTGCTGCACCACCAGCAGCGTACACAGGTTGACGGCTGCCTCATTGCGACCGACGCCGATATCGCGCTGGTGATCGACGCCACGCGCGGCCTGCTAGGAAGGACCGACGACGGACTCTCCGAGCGGGCCCGCCAGCTGGTGGCGCTCCTGGCTGCTCGGCCGGATCGCTCGATCACCATCCCGCAGCTGGCTGAGGCCAAACCGCCATGGACCCGGGATGTGGCTCGAGGTGTCCTGGATGAACTGCTTCGCGCCCAGGTCGTTGCTGGCCCATCGACCGGACGCGGCCGGAAGGCCCGGCCATTCGTGCTGATCCGGATGCCAAGCGTGGACGATCCGGGCATCCTGCTACTGCCCCCCGGCGTTCTCCAACCGGTGCGGAATTGGGGATCGCCCCCAATGGCGATCCCCAATATATCGCCAGTCCAACCATCGACTTCCCTGCTATTGGGGAATTGGGGCCACGATGACGCCGGGCGGACCACATGCGCCAGTTGACCCCGGATCCGGCGGTGGCGACCTACCTAGACCACCTGCGGGCACGTGGTCGTGCGCGCTCCTGTGGTGATATCGGCGCGGTCCTGACCCAATACGTGGGCCTGCTGGCCCGCCGCAATCGCACCCCGGCCACGGCATCGACGGAGGACGCCGAGGCGTATCGAGCGCACCTGACGACCCCGGCGGCAACCATCGCCGGGACGATCCTTGCCCCGACCACCCAAGCGACCCGGCTGGGCATCGTTCGGGGCTTCCATCGCTTCCTCAAGCGACGTGGGCTGGCCATGGCCAATCCCGCCGCCGCCCTCCAACTGCCGCGACTGGACCAGCGCTGCATCCGGAAGAATTTCCTGACGCTCCAGGAAGCCCAGGCCGTTTTGACCACGGCTGCGGCGGCAGTCGCAGACGCACGGACGGGATCGAAGACCTGGGCCACAGCCATGCGCGATCTGGCCATGCTGGCGCTGGCCATTGCCACAGCGCGGCGCAGTGCCGGTCTATGTCATCTGCTGGTGGGGGATCTCAACGTCGAACGGCAGGGCCTGCGCGTGACGCGGGAGAAGGGTTTTGCCGGCCGCGTGCTCCCGGTCGTTCCTTGGGCCGCGGGCGTGGTTCAGGCCTACCGCGACACCGCTCGCCCCATCCTGCTGCGCTCGCGCACGAGTCCGTGGTTATTCGTTGGTCGGCGAGCCGAGCGCATCGGCCAGCGGACTTGGGACATGATCGTGCGGCGTGTCCACCAGGACACCTGTTCGGCCTGTCCCGACCTGACGGATCTGCCCGGCAAGATCGTTAGCACCCACAGCCTGCGAGTAACCACAGCCCGTCTACTGTTCCTCGGCGGCTGTCCAATTCGCGTCATCAATGAACTTCTGCTGCACCGCAAGCTGTCCACCACGGCTGCCTACACCCCGCTCAATCTCGATGAGTTGCGCCGGGCCATGGTCGATGCCCATCCCCGAGCCTGACCCATGGATGACGCACTCCTTGCCGCCTTCTGCAATCACCTGCGGGTGCGCCGTCTGGCCGAGACCAGCATCCGCCTCCGCCAGGAACGCCTCGGCCCTGCCCTCCGCTGGTTCCGGGCTCAGGGCATCCTGACCCCGGCGGCGCTCACGCCGGCGGACGTCGACCGTTTCCTGGAGCATCTGCTGGCAACCAATCGTGCTCGCTCGACCATCATCAGCTACCGCACCAGCCTCCGGGTATTCTGCCGCTGGCTGGCGGCGACGGGGCGCGTGCTGACGAACCCGGCCGATGATCTCGACACGGTGCCGCAGGCCGAGGCCGAGGAACTACCGCCGGATCCCTTGAGCGTGGCCGAGATGGGGGCGCTGCTGGCGGCCATCCCTGCGGACAGCGTGGCCGGACTACGGAACCGGGCCCACACCGAACTCCTCTACGGTTGCGGGCTCCGGTTGGCCGAGTCGCTCGGGATTGATCTAGCGGACCTCGATCTCGACGCGCAGGCGGTGCGCGTGGACGGGAAGGGGGGCAAGCTGCGGACGGTGCCGCTGTTGCCGGGGGTGGTAGCCGCGCTGCGGGACTATCTGGCGGTGCGGCGGACGCTGTTGAGCGGCCCCGACCTGGGCGCCCTGCTGCTCGGCCAAGACGGCGAGCGCCTGCGGGCGACGGCCTATCGGCAATGGCTGAAGTACCACGCGCGGAAGGTGCTCGGCACGGAACGACAGATCTTTCCGCATCTCTTGCGCCACAGCTGTGCCGTCCATCTGTTGCTGGGTGGGGCGGATATCCGTCATGTCCAGGAATTGCTGGGGCATGCGGATCTCGACACGACCCGCATCTACCTGCGGCTGTTGCCGGAGGAGTTGCGGGCCGACTACGAGGCTGCGATGCCGGAATTACTTGGCGCTTAATATGGAAAAGGATTGTGGGAGGGCCTTAGCTATGGTAGCTGAATGGTATGTCGCATCGATACCCCCCATTGCCAGAACAACAGGACGACAAGCGTGAGATTATCGTTTTTGATGTAGTCAAATTCAGTAAGTACCCGGACGATGAGCAGGTCGCCATTTGCGGCCACATGAGTGATTGTGGCCGAGGAATGATCGCTGCTCTTCAGCACTTGGCAGTGCTGAACCGTGAAAGTGAGCGCTACGATCAGATCTATGATGTTTACGTCCCGACCGGTGACGGATTCTTCATGATTCTCAAGCCGCGATATATGGGCCAAGGACTTGCGGTGGCACGAAATTTCATGCAAGAAATGAAGTTTTCGAGAGAGCGTTGCCCAGCTTGCGACATCCGCGCATCCCTACATGTTGGGACTCCTCGGTTCTTTCATGACATCAATGGACAGCTCAATGCGATAGGCAGAGATGTTATATATGCGCATCGGATCATGGACGTCTCACATCGGCATGTGGATGAGAATTTAGTAACCACAGAAGCAAGTCCGTCGTTTATAGCGGTGTCTCAAGAAGCTTATGCGAGTTGCTATTCTAATCTGCGGGATCCGCGCCGGGATCTTCAGGTGTTCTCGGGGACGATTTCGTTGGAAGCCAAGCATGGGTTACAGGTCAATTTTCGAATTATGGAACGAGCGTATTTTATCTATGCGAATATATTTGGGTGAATTCTCAGCAGTGATGTCCTAATTTGGTGGCTCTGGCGTTGTTGCCGGATCCAACCCGACCCACGTGGCCGTCGCGCTGAAATATGACCAGAAGGAGATGGCCTCGCCCGTCGTCCTGGCCAAAGGTTACGACGAGGTGGCGCAGAAGATCAAGGCCATCGCCGCCGAGCACGGCATACCGATGGTCGAGAACGTTACCCTGGCCCGCGCTCTGGCCCGCGAGGTGCAGGTGGGGCAGCCGATCAAGGCGAAGTGGTTCAAGCCCGTCGCCGAGATCCTGGCTGCTGTCTATCGCCTGCGCAAAGGCGCGGCTTAAGGTCTAGCCGGCTCCCGCCCGTGCAGGATCTTCGGCCACGCCAGCTCTTGTCGAAACGCCGTGGGGTGCTGGAGATTCAGGCGGCGATGGAGACGTGCAGGTGTTTAGTCAGCGGACTGGTCACCCAATTCTCCTGCCGACGGGCCCCGCTGCGCCGGTCAGGTGCAGCGCCTAGTTCGGTTTCTGCACGCTGACAAGTCACTTCACCGGCTGAGCCTCGGGGAAGTTCCAGGTATCGTCCAGGATTTCCTTCCGCGGGCGGTACATTCGGACGACGTAGTTCCAGCCCGGCATGATGGGAATGCAGTTCGGCGCGCTTTCGTCGCCGCCGAACTGGATCGTCACCGAACCGTCCGCGTTCGGCTTGACCGTGACGTTATTCACGGTGTAGGCGTTCCTCTCGTTCTTCTGGAAGTAGCCGTCCTTGTTGTACACGCTGACCGACCAGAACCCGTCCACCGGCACGTCCTTGACCGTCAGCCGGTACACGGTCTTGCCGTCGTTCTGCTTCGGCTCAGCGCCCGCGTAGAGAGCGGCTTCCGGGGGGTTGCCGCCCCAGCCGGCGGCCGCGCCGATCAGGTGCTGGACCGGATCGACTTCGTCCTTCCGTCCGAACATCCGTGCCGAGTCGATTCCGCCGTTGGCGGCTGCCAGGACCAGCAGCGCCTCGCGGACCTTCTTCAGCGACGCCTGATCCCAGTCGGGCACCTCAAACTTGCCCGCCGCCTTCTGCTCTACCATGATCGCGTCTTGGAGGGCGTGCACCGCCTTCACGTCCGTCGCGTCGTTGGGGTTCACGAACGTTCGGATGGCCAAGCAGACGTACCGCGTGCCGACCTTCTCTTTCGTGATGGTTCGTGTCTCCGGTGCGTAGAACACGTCGGGCACGTACTGATCTTCATCGATGACCTGCACCGACATGTACCGCTTGCCGGCGTCTGGGAGGGAGACCCTGACCGGCGCGGCGTCGAGGTCGAATACCCCGAACGAATACAAGGTGTCTCGGTTCAGCCGGATCACCGTCTGGTTGTCGATCGGAGCAAGTTCGCGCTCATGTTTGAACTTCCCGAACCCACCTTCGTTCACGAACCGGGTGAAGTACGTGTCGGATTCGGCGCGACGGAAATTATCGACCGTCACCCGCGTGTGTTTCCCGTCGTCCGCGGACACCGCCGGTAGCCAAGCCCACGTGAAGAGCATTGCCGCGGCGATCAGAATCGACTTTGTTCTCATGATGTAGTTTCTCGCATCCCCTTAATATCGAATGTCGTCACCAGATATCAAGATCCCATAGGCGACAAATACCCTGTCCTGGTCCATTGGGAAAATCAGAGCATCACGACGCCCGGCGGTAGACGTGGGTCAGCCCGCCTAGGAGATCGTGTCGGATGATCGGCTTGCTCGTATTGGGCAATTCCGCCGTGGACTTGGGTGGCACGTTCCCCAACCCCTGGTGTGGGCGCTGGGTGAGGTCGTGCTCGTGGGTGAAGGCGATCACGGCCTGCCGTAGGGCGTCCTCGTCCAGTCAATTGGACTTCCGGACAATGCCGTTCTTGAGCGTGGACCAGAATCGCTCGATGAAGCCATTGCACCACGGGCATTCCGGTGGCGTCCGGTGGACTGGGAAGC
>JALHRW010000069.1 GCA_022841245.1 Planctomycetota bacterium | reverse complement strand
CGACCGGCGACCAGCGACCAGCGACCAGCGACCAGCGACCAGCGACCAGCGACCAGCGACCAGCGACCAGCGACCAGCGACCAGCGACCAGCGACCAGCGACCAGCGACCAGCGACCAGCGAGACCCCATGCTCCTCCGCCTCCTCCCCGTCCTCCTTGCCACCGCCGCTCTCAGCGCCGCCGATTTCGCCTGGATCGAAGGCGAATCGCCAACGGTGAAACCGACGTTGCCCGAAGGCCTGCCGGCCGGATCGGTGAAATACGGCGACGCCTGGGGTCTCAGCCGGATCATGTCCGACGGCAAGCTGCTGCATGTGAACCTCGGCGATGGCGATGTCGCCAAGCATGTCGCCGAGGGCCTGACCTTCGGCTACGATCTGACAGTCAAGGCGGGCAGGCAGGAGGTGTGGGCGCGCATCGGCTACGAATTCGTGCGCTCGCCGATCCGCTGGCGCGCTGGCGACGGCGCCTGGCAAGACTATGGCACCGAGCGGGTGACCAGCGACGTGCAGGCGATCCAGACCTGGAACGAGCTGGCCTGGGCGAGGCTCGGCGAGATCGAGGCCAAGGCCGGCACCGTGCGCATCGAGCTGCAGTGGCCGCGATCCGAGAAGAAGGATGGCGACAAGGTCAAGGTCGAGCGCATCCTCGGCATGCTCGACGCGATCTGCGTCGCCGCGCCCGGCGTGTTCCGACCCAGCGGCAAGCTCAAGCCCGGTGAGGCCGAAGCGGTCGATGCGCCGGTATTCAAACTGCCCGAGGCGACCTCGGCCGAGCGCAGTGCGGTCGCGCTGACCGGCACGTGGCAGATGGCCGACTGGGAGGAGGCGGTCGAGGTCGCCCCGGGACGCAACCCGGAAGGCCGGCTCGAGGGTGTCGCCGCCCTGCCCAAGCTCGACGAGCTGCGCTGGTTCGCCTATCAGGTGCCCGGCGATCGGAACGCCCAGCATCCCGAGCGCGTCTACCAGCACCGCGTGGTCGCGCGCTGCCGCGTCGATGTCCCGAAGGGGCATGCCGGACGCTCGTTCCACCTCGACATCGAACGCTTCAACACCATCGCCACCGTCTTCGTCAACGGAGTGAACTGCGGCTGGACCAAGGACCACAGCACCGCCTGGCAGGTCGATCTCAGCAAGGGGATCAAGGCTGGCCAGGTCAACGAGATCGCCGTGGTGTTCAAGGACCGCTACTACTCGCTCGACGGGGCGAGGGCCGGCGCGCGCGGCTGGATCGGCCAGCGCAATGTGCCCAACGGCTTCCTCTCCGACAACCAGGGCGTCTGCGGCATGCATGACCTGGCGGTCGCGGCAGACCCGACGCTCGGCATCACCGAGCCGGCCACCCTGGTCTCGACCGGCGCGGCCTATGTTGCCGACGCCTTCGTGAAGACCTCGGTCAAGGACAAGCGCATCGCGGTCGAGACGACCATCGTCAACCCGGGTGCGGCGCGCACGGTAAGCGTGGAACTGGCAGCCTGGCGCTGGTCGCCCGAGGGTGCAGACAAGAACGTGCCGAAGAAGCTGCCGCCGATGCAGGTGCAGCTCGCTGCGGGCGAGACCAAGACGGTCGAGATCGCGGATGCGTGGGCCGACGCCAGGCTGTGGTGGCCGGATGACGTCAATCTCTACGACCTCGTGGCGACCGTCAGCGACGGCGGCAAGGCCATCGATGTCAGCCGCACCCGCTTCGGCTTCCGCGAGTGGTCGTGGGACAGCCATGTGTTCAAGCTCAATGGCGTGAAGTGGCAGATCTACGGCGACATCGACACCAACTACGACCCCAAGGCCATGGTCGAGCAGCGCAAGAAGAGCGGCCAGAACACCCTGCGCCTGTGGACCAACGGCGGGCTCAAGGGCATGACCCGTGAGCAGACCCTCGCCTACTGCGACGAGAACGGCCTCATCGTGCGCTCGTCCGGCACCTTCGACGGCCAGGTCGCCAACTACGGTGGTGGCTTGTCCGAAGAGGTCGTGGTCGACGGCAAGCAGGTGCGCCGGGCCAAGGCCAGCTTGATGGCCAACTGGAAATCGCATCTCGCCGCCTGGGTGAAGGCTGAACGCAACCATCCCTCGATCAGCATCTGGTCGGTCGAGAACGAGGTCACCTACATCAACTCGTGCAACCTCGGCCAGGCCGATGCGTTCGAGCCGGCCGCCAGCGATGCCATCCGCAACGTGGTGATGCAGGTCGATCCGACGCGGCCGGCCATGGTCGATGGCGGCAACGCGCTCAGGGACGAGAGCCTGCCAGTCAACGGCGGTCACTACACCGAGATGTACAACCTGCACTGGCGCGACCTGCCTGACGCCAGCTACACCCGCGACCACTGGTACACCCCCGAGCACAAGAGCCGCAACATGTGGCGCTACGTGCCGGACCGGCCGATCTTCAAGGGCGAGGTGTTCTTCGCCAACGGCTACGGCACCGAGCAGTTCGCCACCATCGGCGGCGAGAAGTGCTTCATCGGCATCGGCGAGGTCGGCGACGGCATGCGCCGCCTCGGCCAGATCTTCAACGAGGGCTGGCGCTGGGCCGAGGTCTCGGCCTGGCAGCACTGGCTGGGCGGCGGCTACGGCCGCTATTGGAACGGCTGGCAGCCGGTCGCCGTGCTGTGCCGGCAGTGGGACACCACCTTCGGACCCGGCCAGGCGGTCGAGCGCACGCTCAAGGTGTTCAACAACACCTCCAAGGGCGGCCCGATCAGCGTCACCTGGGAGCTGCAGATCGACGGGAAGAAGGTCGGCGGCGAGAGCAAGGAGATCACCCTCGCGCCCGGCACCGAGCAGGAGTGGGCCATCCGCTTCACCGTGCCGCAGGTCAAGGCCGCCACCGCTGGCAAGCTGGTGCTCAGCGCCAGCCGCAACGGCGCGCCGGTCTACCGCGATGAGCGCGATCTGCGCATCCTCGTCCCGGCCCTGGTCGCCAAGCCGGGGTTGAAAGCCAGCGAACTGGTGGTGTTCGACCCCAAGGGCCCGCTTGCGGCGCATCTCACCGCTCGCGGTATCCCCTTCACCGCTGCCAAGACGATCGATGACATCCCGGCTGGCGCCAAGGTGCTGGTGATCGGCGCCGACGCCGTGCCGCTGGAGCGCGCTACCGATCCGCTGTGGTATGACCGCGCGGTGCGTGGACTGAAGATCCTGGTTCTCGACCAGCGCTACCCGCTACGCTACCGCGCTCTGCCCGCCGACATCGAGCCGCTCGACGAGGAGCCGTCGGTGTGGGCGCGCATGCAGGCCAAGGCCGCGAACGTCGAGCCCGAGCTGCGCGGCCGCTACGGCTTCATGGAGGACCTCTCGCATCCCGTGTTCACCGGTCTGGTGCAGGAGGACTTCTTCACCTGGGGCGCCGACCACATCGTCTACCGCAATCCCTATCGCAAGGGCAGCACCGGCTACCGCTCGCTGTTCCAGTGCGAGCAGGGCCTCGCCGGCACCGCGATGGCCGAGTGCCAGGCCGGTGACGGCTTGATGCTGCTCAGCCAGCTCGCCATCGGCGAGAAGCTGGCGACCAGCGCGGTTGCGCAGCAGGTCTTCGCCCAGCTGCTGAACTACACCGCCGCCTACGCGCCGGTGCGCCGCACCGTCAGCGTCGTTGCCGGACCGGCCATCGCCGGCCTGGTCAAGGACCTCGGCGTGCAGCAGCAGGCGGTCGCTGATCCGCTTGCCGCCATCGCCAAGGATGGCATCGCAGTGGTCGAGGCCACCCCCGCGAACCTCAAGGCCCTGGCGGGGAAGGCCGAGGCCGTGCGCTCCTGGTGCGCCAAGGGCAACTGGCTGATGCTGTGGGGCGTCACGCCCGAGGGCCTCGCCGACTACAACACCATCGTCCGCGCCAGCCACGTGCTGCGGCCCTTCTCCACCGAACGGGTGCTGATCAGCGTGCCGAGCGATGCGCTGACCGCCGGCCTGACCTTGCGCGATGTGGTCATGGATACGGGCAAGAACATGTACGGCTGGATGGCACTGAAGCGACCCGACGCCGACGCCTTCTCGTGGATCGTCGATCACACCGAGGTGGCCCCGTTCTGCGAGTTCCCCTCGCCGACTGCGATGGGCAAAGGCAGCGACACCGATCCGGGCGCCGACCACTGGCCGCGCAACATGGTCAACGGCTTCACCAGTGCCGACAACTGGTCGTTCTGCTACACCATCATCATGGATCGCGGCCAGAAGCTGAAGTGGACGGTCACGCTGCCCCGGGAGGAGGAGGTCGTCGCGCTGAAGGTGCAGCCCAGCCGCATCTATCACCCGATCACGCGCATGAACCTGTACTTCGACGAGGATCCCACGCCGGTCGCAGTCGATCTGCGCGCTGATCCGGTGCCGCAGGAGGTGACCTTCGCGCCGCACAAGGCGCGCAAGGTGACCATGGAGGTGGCGCAGTGGGCCGAGCGCGGCGACGCCAACATCGTCGTCATCGACAACCTGTGGATGACGGTGAAGCGCTCCGACGAGTACCTCAAGCGGGTCAAGCCGCTGCTCAATGTCGGCGGCCTGGTGCGCTACGACGAGGGCAAGGGCGGCATCGTGCTTAATCAGATCAAGCTGATCGAGCGCGAGGTCAACCCGATCAATGCCGAGAAGAAGCGGACCATCACCAGGACCATCCTGGCCAACCTCGGGGCCGTGTTCGCCGGCCAGAAGACGGTGGTCGCCGGCAGCCAGCTGAAGTACGAGACCGTCGCCCTTCCGGTCGAGCAGTGCACCGCCTACGTCAACCGCGACAAGCAGCCGTCGTGGTGGGACGGCCCGACCGACATGTCCGGACTGCCGGTTGGCGAGCAGGCCTTGGCTGGGGTGCGTTTCTTCCTGCCCACGTTCACCACCTCGCCAGTACCGACCGCCTTCATGCTGCGTGGTCGCGGCGGCAAGGTGAAGCAGGACCGCATCGACAAGCTGGCGATCGGGCGCAAGGCTGACGCGCTATTCATGCTGCACACGCACAATGATCGCGGCGATCTCGCTCGGCACATGCATTGGATGAAGGAACGCCGCAGCCACGGCCAGGATCCAGGTGATGTTCCGGCGGTGCTGACGTACGTGGTGCGTTACGCCGACGGATCGACCATCGACGTGCCAGTGCGCTGGAATCGCGACATCGGCAACTGGCTGCAGAAGACGCCCTCCGGTCTGCCCAACGCTGCGGTCGGCTGGGCCGGCCCAGCCGCCGAGGGCCAGCAGCCGGTCGTCTGGGTGATGCAGTGGACCAACCCCAAGCCGGAACTGGAAATCGCCAGCATCGATCTGGTCGCCGGCGAGGAGAAATGGGGCTCGGCGGCGGTGTTCGCCATCACCACTGCGACGCAGATCAAATGACCATCGCCCCTGCTGCAGGCTCGACCGTCCTGTTCGAAGGCGACAGCCTGACCGGCTTTCGCGCCCCGCCGTGCCTCGACACCTGGGCGTGGCAGCGGCTGAGCAACGCCCACATCGGCTATCCCGAGCGGGTTGGCGACTGGTTGTTCTGCAACCGCCCCGACCTGCGCCTGACCGTGCGCAACGGGGCGATCGGTGGCAGCATCATGGCGGACGTGTTGACGCGCTACGCCGCCATCACCGGTGCGCTGAAGCCGGGGTTGGTGGTGATGACCATCGGCGGCAATGACATGGCGCGTGGGGTGCCGCTGGCAGCGTTCCGCGAGCAGGTTGGTGAATACTGCTCGCGACTGGCCGCCGCCGGCGGCCGGGTGATCTACCTGGGCAACCCGGCGGCCTGCCACGGTGCGGCGCCCAACCTGGCCGAGCGCCGTGCCAAGGCCCAGCCCTACTACCAGTCGGCAGCCGAGCTGGTGACGGCGGCCGGCGGCTTGGCCGTGGATCTCGGTCCGATCCTGCTGCATCGCAGCGAGGCGCTGCGGGCGCAGTACGACGGGCACATCATCTACCACGATGGCGGCCACTTCAATGCGGTCGGCAACGAGATCCTCGCTGGCGTGGTGCTGCGGGCGATGGGTCTGATGGTGATGCCGGGTGACCCGGCCTGGCCCAGCTGAACGTCAGCTGCCACGGCGTGCGGGATCTGGCGGGTAGGCTGACCAGCTGGCCGCTGGCCGCTGGCCGCTGGCCGCTGGCCGCTGGCCGCTGGCCGCTGGCCGCTGGCCGCTGGCCACTGGCCGCTCTGCCGCCCTACTGCGCCTGGATCACCCGATAGACCGTCTTCTGCGCCGCGCCGTCGATGGCGAAGGTCGACCCATCGGCGGGTACGGTGACGGCGGTACGGCGGTGGTCAGGAGTGGAAAACGCATGGTGTCGGTCCGCATAGGGTTCGGCGATGCGGCGACCCTGGTCAGGAGCCGAGGAGGCGCGTTCAGCAAGACATACCCGGGAAGCGCCTCGGGCATCCCGCGGTGACTGGGCAGGGAGTCGAATCCGTTCGAAGCAGGCTACTCCGCCGTGCGCACCGTCTCGCCGACGTAGAAGTTGCTCATCCAGCGTTGGTAGAGTGTGCACGTGTCGTCCATGCCCGCATTGGTCGTGGAGTCGAAGTTGCCGTCTGGATCGATGGCGAATACCGTGTCGAGGTTCGCGTCTTCGATGCTCTGCCGACGCAGTTCGTCCCACACTTGGCCGCGAACTAGTGCGCGGACGTAGCGAGTGCGGTCGAGGACGAAGAAGCCGGTTAACGAGAAACGCAGGTCGGGCAACGGGCCTACTCCTGCTGAGGCGGCATGGCCTGGATATGACTTGCCGCCGACCGATACCGAACCGCTGTAGAAGGAGGCAACTGCATATCCATCTCCGTCGAAGTCCAGGCCGGCGAAGTCCGTGTAGGTCGGGTTGGCTCCGAAGAAACTCATGCGCCAGTCATTGAGCACTCGCTCCATGTTGGCCGCCTTGCGCGCTGCCTGGTCTGCCGGCAACGCTGCTCCGCCAGGTGCGGGAGCGCCGAGAAAGGACTTCACTCCGGCGATATTGGCGCTCGCGGTCCAGTCGATGATGTAGCGGGGACTGGGTGCCTTGGTCTCGATGCCGCCGTTGTAATGCACCAGGACATAGCCCGGCTTGCAGACGGTGGAGCCAGGAGCTGTCGCATCGCCGGGGAACCATTCACCGAGGATGGAGAGCATGCTGCGATCGATGTCGCGGATATGAGTCGGCTTGACTGGTGCCACCGCCGAACCTTTGTAGGGGACCTGCGAGGCGGGACCGACGTACGTGGCGTCCTGGTGGATGCCCTTCGCCATAGCGGCGGCCTCGGCAGTCGCGGTCATCAGATCGAGCCAATACGAATCACGGTGATAGAAGCGTCGGCCGGTATCCATCGCATAGGTGGTACGGTCGCCGCCAATGACATCCTTGCCGCCGCCCCAGCCGAGATCGTAGCAGAGGAAGGCATTCGAGCCGCGCATTGGTTCCGATGGAAGGCCGGCGTAGTCGCGATTGCCGATACCCTCCAGATTGGCCGTGTAGTACCCGCCAGAGGTGAGAAGACCGCGTCGGCGGAGGTCGCCCCCAGGGGCCCACTTGCCGAAATCGATGGGAGTGTCCGGCATGTGCCAGATGTTCACCTGCGATCCGAGCATCAAGGTGTGGATCAGGTTGGCAGCGCTGGCTCCGTCGTTCGGCGATTTCGTCGTATCCAGCTCGATAGCGGCGTAATCCTCCCAGTCGGCAGGTGGTCCAGGATACAGCTGGTCATAGGTGGTAGCAGTGACGGCAGCAGCGTAGTCGACCTCTTCGAAGCCGGCGAAGGGTTGGGCCGGGTTGATCGAGGGGGGTGAGAAATGGCGGGTCTGGATGTCGACCGCCGGGTTGCTTGGACCGCCAGGCCCGCCTGGACTGTAGGGGGTGGTGACGTAGGCAGTGGCGTTCCAGGTGGGCTTGGGCGCGTCCCACCAGTTGGATCCAGCTACCCATCCCGACCAGGCGAACTTACTTTCGCTGGTGACGACGAACTTCAGCGCCACCTGCGGCAGGTAGCCGTACAGCATGTACCTGATCGTATTGGCCGGAGCGGTGAGCAGGTTGATCCGCCAGGGCGTGTCGACTGCCGCCTCGTTGTACCGGCTTGGGGCGGCCTTGAACTGGTTGGTGCTGCCGAATGGGGAACAGGTCCACAGCGTCCACCAACCGGCCTGGGCGCCAATCGCCATGGTGCCGCGCGCGTGGTACCAGGACATGGGGCCGCCGCTGCTGGTCATGGTTTGGACATTGCTGGTCTGGACCTGGACCCCGGGTTCCAGGAAGGTGCCGAGCGCGGAGAACGGCAACAGCGTGGGACCGGCGGAGAAGCCGACCAGGTAGCGGTTTGCGCGGACGTAGTTGTACTCGAAGTGGGCAGCGGAGGTGCCGCGGCCGAGGAAGGCGGTCAGCGCCGAAGTGCGCGGCATGCCACCGTTGGGGCCGTTCGCTTCGTTCACGCCGCCTTTGGAGATGATCGAAACGAACGACTTCTGGTAGATGCGGGCAGTGTTCTCATCCCACTCATGTGGCGTGGCGGTGCTGTCGGAGTACGGCTTGGTCGGGTCGAGGTCGAGTTGCCGGCCCCAGTTGAAATGCCCGCCAAGGTCCATCGCTGCAACGGCATAGCGCAGACGGTATCGCGCCTGCGCTCGCGTTGAGACCGGCCGCCAGCGTTCATCGAAGTATGCCGGCGAATTATGGTCGGGTGTCGCGGTCGGTACCTGGGTAAAGCGCACTGGCCTGTTCAGCCCATCGCTGTTGTAATAGCCCGGCTCGATCCAGCGCGGATGGCCCGGGTTGAGGATGGCGCAGGACCGGTCCGGCAGCGTAGCCCAGGGCCAGTCATTCCCTTCAGGCCGGTATGCCTGGCCGGTGCCCTGGTCGCCGTACCAGGAGTGGTGCAGATAGAAGAGCAGGGATTCGGCACGGACGTTATCGTCGGAGTCGTTATAGGTGCAGAGCGAGCCATCCTGGTTCAGGGTGATACCCCAGGGCCGTGAGTTGGCCGGCAGATCGCGATCGAGGTGGCCGAACTGGGCGAGCGACCACTCGCCAGTGCTGAACGGCCGCGATTGTTCCGCAAGCGCTGCTTCCATAGCGTGGCGGGCGCCCATCCGGGCGGCGGCGCGCGCCAGTTCGGAACGGGTCAGCACTTCGGCGCTGACCATGCTGGCCCGGGCGTTGGCGACGAAGCCGAAGGCGATGACGCTGGCTGTCGCGACCAGCGCGATGCAGAGCAGCAGCATCGAACCCCTACGTGGCGAAGGCATGGCTTCTCCTACAATCCGGTGGCGGCCGGGGCGCCGAGGTCGGGGGCGATGGCGAAACGGAAAGGCCGCAGCAGTCCGCTGCGGCGGTCGGACAGCACCAGTTCGAATCGGATGACACCCGGGCGAGCCTGCAGTATGGTGCGGCCGCCATCGGTATGTTCGGTCCGAGCGTCGCGGTAGAGTCCGTCGACGACACGGAGCGAACTCGTCCACCAGGGATCGCTGCCGGGTGGGACCGCGGCACCCGTCGCGTTGGCAACAGCGATGCCGGCGCTGCTGGCAGTCGTGGTCCAGCCGCCGTAATCGGCCCAGCCGATGGTGCATGAGACCACCCGGCGGCACACAGGCAGCAGTCGGCCGGTGCGCAGGACGCCGTTAGCGTCAAGATCCTCGCCGGCATCGATCACGCCGTCGAGGTCGAGATCCTCGCCGAGCAGTTCGGTGCGGTCGCCGAGCAGGCGTATCGAAGGGGCGAACGAGGCGCCGTCGACCAAACGCAAGTCGTTGAAATCGAGTTCAGCCTTGCGCGAGCGCCATGTCTGCGCCACCTGCTTGAAGGTCACGGCAAGTGGCGCTACAGCGCCGGTCAGCACGTCGACGGCGTTGACCGTGACTTGCTTGTCGCGTGAGCTGCTGCTGGAGCGACCGTACCACAGGCTGCCGGGCGCCTGGGCATCAGCGGCGAGTTCGGCCACGGTTGGCGGGCGCCATTCCCAGCAATACCACATGGCGGTGTTGGTATATTCGCCTCCATTCTGCCAGCCGCCCGTACCCTGTGTCGGCGAACGGTTGTAGAGTTCACACATGGCAATGAGGCGCACGGCTCTGGTCCCAGCGCCGTAGACAGCGGCATCGAGGATCGGGGTCTCCAAGCGCATCTGCGACTGCTGCAAGGTGCGGGCAACGTCCTCGTCGAAGCGGCGGTAGAGCATGCCAGCTTCCAATGCCAGGTCGGCGGCGGCCTGGGCCCGCTCCGACGATCGCTTGAGCTGGATCAATCCGGTCCACGCCAGTCCGGCGAGGATCACGGCCAGGGTTATCGATACCAGCAGTTCGATCAGGGTGAAAGCACTATGGCGCATGGAACACCATGCGTTCGCTGATGGTCAAGGCGCCATCACCATCGCCACTCCAGAAAACCTCGACAGTGACGTTGGCGAACGTGACTGCGCCAGTGGTCTGCTGATCGGATATGGTGCGGCGAACGAACAGGCCATTGACGTAGCCCGACCACGTGGACGCAGCAGCAGTCCAGTCGCTGACCGCCGCTCCGGCTTGCTTGGCATCGATCAAAACCGATCGGGCTGTCGGAAGGGCCAGGCTGGCCGCGATCGACTCTTGCGTCAGCTTCTGGCCGTAGCGTGCCAACATCACGGCGGCGGTGAAGCCCATGGCCAGCACCAGCAGGATGGCCAGGACTTCCACGAAGGTGAAGGCATGCCGGCTCACTCGAACCACCAAACCTTGTCGATCATCATCTTCGGAGTGATGACGTCAGTGATCGGCGTGCCGACCGGTACTGCGTCGTATTCGCGGTTGAAGAACTGCCAGGTGGCGCCGCTTGAGGTCTTGGGGTGCTGCAGCCAGCCCCACTTGCAGCGTAGTCCCATGGTCACCATGTCGGCACCGGCGGTCTGCTCCCACACCGTCTTGCTGGTCGGGAACAGCGTCTTTCCCCCCAGATAGCCATCGTCGAGGCGCTTGACCTGATAGACGCGCACGTCTCCCTGCTTGGAGATCTCGACCCGCCAGATCGGCCACATGCTCTTCAGGGCCTCCTTCGCATCGGCGAAGGAGTCTTGGTCATCCGGAGTGTCCGCGGCGAAGGTGATCCGATATGAACCAGTGTGGCGATCGAAGTGCGCCACCTCGGCCGCCTCAGTGAACTGGTTGTTGTTGCCACCGAAGTTGAAACTGTATTCCCAGACACCAGGGCTCATGCCGCTGCCGCCGAACCACGGCTTGGTCGTGTCTACAACGCCGTTGCAGAAGTTGACTTTGTTGTCAGCGACGAAGTCGTATTGCAACCGCGAGAAGCGTTTGCGGTTGGTCTTGAACGGCGGCACGCTGACATTGCCGTCGGGAGCGAAGGCGATGAGGAAGTCCTGCCATTCGCCGGAGACCAGAGGCCGGGGGGCGCCTTTGCGGAAGACGACGTAGCCGGTCTCCGGGCCACGTACCGGATCGGTGTCGCCGAAGTCCATGTCGTTGTTCCAATCGACATTGAAGACGCGATCGGCTGGATTCCGGCTGTCGGGTATGGGATCATCTGCGCCCTGATAGAAGAAGCCGGTGTAGTTGCTGATCGTCGGTCCGCTGCCGCCGGACAGCCGGCTGACCGGCTCTGCTGCAGAGAGTACCGGATCATAGCCGCCCCAGGGGAAGAGGCGGTTGCGTGCCGGATCGAAATAGCCGAAGTAGGGCCGGGGGAATGTGCTGGGATAGCCGTACGAGCGCTCCTGGTAGTAGCCGCCACCCTGGTCGGCGCCGTTGACCCGCGGCCCCTCGTCGGTGTCGCCGAGAGCGAGGAAGCGCACCTTGCCAGCAGGAAGCGTGTACTGCGGCCCGACCCAAGTCTCCTTCAGTGCTTCGAGGAAGTGCGGGAAGGTCGCCATGCCGCCAAGGCGGACATCGGAGTCGTTCGGCCACCCGATGAGCAGGCGTCGGCCGGTGGAACCCTGGACCCAGCTGTGTCGTGGTGGGGCGACCAATCGATACCCGTGGCCGCCAGAACGGTTGTTGATCACCCGTCCGCTGCTGCCGGGGGCGTTCTGGATGTTGATGGCGATGGCGTATGGCAGGTTGTCTGCGAGGGCGCGGCTGCGCATCTGGCGGACGACGCCTGCGAATTGCTCTGCTGCCGCCTTGACCTGCGCGTCCTTCAGGCCGGTGTTGCGCGTGCCGAGGATCATGCCGGTGGCAATGGAGATGATCGCGATCACCGTGAGCAGTTCGACCAGGGTGAAGCCGGCGCGCGTCATTGCAGTCCCCGCTGCCAATCGGTAGCAGCCACGTTGTCCGTATTCACGGGATCGTTGCGCATCGCGTGGAAGCGCTGGTCTTCCCCTGCTGACCACAGCTCATGATTGGCGACATGTTGGCGGGCGGCGTGGGTCCTCACGTCGCTGGCCTTGTCTTCGGTGGTGATGCGCGTGCGTGGCTGGAAGCCGAACCACTCGGACGAGATCTGGCCTTCGAGATCCTGGTGCAGCATGCCCTGCACCCCGTTGGCGATGGCTCGAATATAGACCAGAGGAACCGTGTATGGATCAAGTATGGCCTCGGGCAGGCCGTTGCCGTCGAGATTGTAGTCGTTGCGCCGCAGCTGACCGGCGAGGTAGTCATCTGCCCAGCCACGCGACGAAGGGCTGCCGAGTATGGCACCTGAATCCTGCCACACGCCGCCGCCGTTCGGCGCAGTGGCGGTGATGCCGAGAAAGCCGCTCATCACTCCGACCGCAGCGCGTTCGGCGCCCAGGCGGTTGGCGATGATCGAGGCGGTGGTGCGGTCGTTGGCTCCTCCCCAGGCTGCCGTGGCGACGCTCATGGAATAGGTGTTGCGCGGCTGGTCGAAGGTGGCGGCTGTGATGTGGCGGGAACCACTAGGCCGGTAGGCCTGTCGCGCGTCGTAGAGGTCCTGCTTCAGCTTGGCCAGTTCGCCGGCATCGAGCTGGTGCATCAGCCGATATGCCAGTTCGTTGCCCCATGGGCCAGCCGCATCGACAGGATTGCCCTGCCATGGCAAGGCGCCGGCGTCCTTGCGGAACGCAGTCAGGGCGACCTCGACCTTGTTCATCATCGTGACCGCCGCCTGCCGTTTGGCCGTCCGCCGGGCGATGCCGATGATGGGTGCGAACATGCCGGCGAGGATGGCGATGATCGAAACGACCACGATCAGCTCGATCAGGGTGAAGCCGGCCTGGCCTAGGCGCATGTCAGCGCGCCTCGCTGTCGTAGATCCACTCCTTGGCATCGTCGAGTTTGCCCATGCGGCCCGTTGACCAGATGTACGGGTATGGACCGGCACTGTCCGCAACGGCATTCCAGGCCATGGGGCGTGCCGCCGCAGTGTCCCAATTCCAGTCGACGAGGCGGGCGACGTTGCTCGCCGGCGCCGGACGGGTCAGCTGGTAGTGGTACGGAGAGCCCCACGGATCCAGCAGGAGGCCATCGGCCAGACCCTGCGCGTCGCGTACGCCAAGGTTGCGGTCGATCAATTGGCCAAGGACGCCCGCTACGGCGGTGCCTTGCGGGATCAGGGCGAAGAGATGCGGCAGCGGCAGCGTGGGAGTCGGATACAGCTGTTCGTGCAGCGGATAGCGGTGGCGGCCGTCTTCGGTGCGGTAGGCCTCCAACGCCTGATGCAGCTGTCGCACGACCTGCTCGGTTTCATAGGTGCTCGCACGCCGCCGCATCACGGTCACTCCACCGAGGATCAGGCCAGCCAGCACCATCAGGATGGCTATGACGACCAGCAGTTCGATCAGGGTGAATCCTGCTGTCCGATTCTCGTTGCTTCCGTGCCCAAGCATGTTGATGAAGTATCCTGATGTCTCTCCGGCTGACGCGCCGGATCGTTCAAACCGTTGAATGGTCAGGCTTCAAGAGCCCAGTGTCGGCAAAGGGACGGCTCTTTCAACGGTTTCGAAAAGAACAGCAGCAGCGACCAATCGCTACCGACGTTCACCTGTCATGAGACACTGCCTGCTGTTGATGATCATGGTGCTGAGGTTGGCCGCCGAGGATCAGTCGTGACCGCTGAAGCTGGTCGCTGGTCGCTGGTCGCTGGTCGCTGGTCGCTGGTCGCTGGTCGCTGGTCGCTGGCTGCTGGTCGCAGGTCGCAGGTCGCTGGCTGCTGGTCGCAGGTCGCAGGTCGCTGGCTGCTGGTCGCAGGTCGCTGGTCGGTCAGTGACTCAGTAGCCAAGAACCACCGCGTCGCTTGGGCAGCCGTCGATCGCGATCACGGCGTAGCGCGAGCGTTCCACTGTCTCCAGGCGTAGAGGCAACGCCGTGCCGCCACAGGTTGCGCGGCGCGGGCGCACGCCAGCGGGCAGCAGCACGCGCAGGGTGGCCTGGCTGAACGAACCAGTGACGTCGACGGTCACACGCCGCTTGCGCTTGTCGTGAGTCCAGCGGTAGGCGCAGTAGCCGTCGCTGGCCGGGTAGTGCAGGCAGACCGTGGCATCGCCCACCTCGGTGGCGGCCCAGCGCGGCGAGATGCGCGCCGCGGCGAAGGCGCGGTCGGTGTCTTCGATGCCGGCCAGACCTTCGACCAGGGCGTGATGGATGGCGCCCTGCGACCACACGTCGGGCAGGCCGAACGAGCGGATGCCGCGGGCGAAGCGCGCCGCGCCATCGCCAAGGGTCAGGGCCGCGACCATCAGCCGCACGCCGGTAGCGGTTTCAAGGCGGATAGCAGCGACCACGTCGGTGGGCCGCGGATTGGTGAAGCCGGACAGATACAGGCCGACATCGCTGGCCACCGGATTGGGGCCGCGCCAGGCGATGCGGCCGTGGTTCGTTGCCGAGCGGTCGTTGGCCAGGGTCTGTGGATTCCACCAGTTGGCGATCTCGCGGCCGGCGATCAGCGGGAAGGCGTGCTCGGTGCCGTCGGCGTAGACCAGGACGTAGCGGCCAATGGTGCCGGCTGCTGAACCGGCAGTCGCATGCGCGACGTAGAAGCAGCCGAGGTGGCGGTCGAGCGGCACGGTCACCGCCGCCGGATGGACGCCGCCGAGAGCGAGGACGCTGCGCCCGCGGTTGCGCGCCGGAGCGATGATCTGCAGCGCGACGTCCTGCCAGGTCTGGCGCCCGCACGGCAGGTTGCGCATGTCGTTGTCGCCCTCGCCGGTCCAGGCGGTGACGCCGGCGGTGGCGCCGTGGCGCAGGCCGACGTTGGCGTGGCGGCGCAGGTCGACCGGAGTCTGCCGTTGCGGCGCCGCCTTGGGCGGCTGCAGCGTCGGCAGCTGGCGGTAGGTGTCGTGGATGACTCCGCCATCGGCTTCGGACAGCTGCCACAGGCGGCGCAGGATGTCGCTGCCGTAGTCCTCGCGGCCGTGCTCGAAGGCGGCGCGAGCGAGTTCGCCGGCCACCAGCGGCGAGATGCCGCCGTTCATGTAGTCGCCGAGCGACTCGTGCGCCGGGTTGCCGTCGCCCCACTGCTTGCCGGTGTAGAGCGGATCCATCGCCCACCATTCGGCGAAGCTCTCGTCGCGTCGGGCGTGGCGGCGGCGGCGGTACTCGTCGATGACGCGAACCGCCATGGCGTGGTCGGGCAGGCCGCGATTGACGGTGTAGGGCAGCGACAGCGAGATGCGCTGGTCATCGTCGCCGACCTGGGCCTTCAGGCCGGGCATCGGCTGTTCCGGCACCATGTGGGCGTAGATCGGGTCCTTCCACAGCAGGCGGTTGGCGCGCGCGCGCAGCGCCTCGGCGGCGCGCTGGTGGCGGGCGGCGTCGGCGGCATGGCCGAGGGCGCCGTGCATCTCGGCGAGCCGGCGATGCGCGGCGTAGAGGCCGGAGTTGTCGCCGTGGAAGAGGAAGAACGGCTGCTTGACGCCGGACAGGCAACGGTGGTCGCCGCCGCCGCCGACCTTGGGATCGGGATGCTTGAAATCCCACGAGTCCATGGTGTAGGCGCGTTTGACCAAGCCGTGCTTGCGCGACCAGCGCAGCGGACTGCTGGTGGTGTAGGCGACGGCGCGCTCAAGCCGCGGCAGCTGCGCGGCCATCCAGCCATCGTCGCCGCCGGCCTTCCAGCCGTGGTGAACCGCCTCGACCGCGATGTATTCGACGTCGGCCTCGATCGGGATGCGGCGCAGGACCCAGCGGCCGTTGTCGAGGTACTCCTGGTAGCCCGCGCCAAGCGCCTCGCCGAACCATGACGGGGCGCCACTGGGGTTCGGGTGGATGTCGTCCCAGATCATGCCGTCGGGACGCTGACGCGAGAGGAACAGGTCGGTGCCGCTGGTGACGTCGCTCCAGAAGTGGCGCTGCGCCTTCAGGGTGTAGGCGTGGTCGCGCAGCCAGCACACGCACCAGCGGTGCAATTTGCCTTGGACCACGCTGCCGCCAGTGCCGCCCTCGCCGGACGAGGCCAGGCAGTTCCACACCCGCCGGGCGTAAGCAGCATAGACGCCGCGGTCGCAGGCCAGGCTGGTCGCCGGACGCAGACGGAAGGTGGCGCTCGCCAGAATCTGCCCACCGCGGTCGAGCGCGGTGACGTGGTGGATGCCGGCGGCGCCACGGGCACGGAAGGTGACGACGCTGCGGCGTGGCCCGGCTGCGAGGTAAGGCCGCCCGGCTCCGTCGCTGATCTCGACTCGGGCAGTGCCCGGCGGCACGCGGATGGTGCCGTCCTCGAGCGGATGCCAGTTGCTGGTGCTGCGATCGGTCTTGGCGAGGGTGATCACGGGCGCCTCCGCGCGGCATCTTAGGCTGCTGGTTCACGCGGCGCCACCCCCCGTGGTTCAACGGTTTCGACCGAACTTTGCTGGCGTTGATCGGCTGCTTGACGCACAGGCGCGGCATCACGAAGCTGAACATATGACCTCCGCCCAGCCGCCACCGCTTCCCGATGGCGAACCGGATAACGTGCTGACGGTCCCGCTCGAGCGCTACAACGTCACGACTGACGGCAAGCTCGCCCGCGATGACGTCCTTGCGCGAATGGTGCAGGTGCGGCAAGCGGACATTGCCGGCGCCGATGCGCTCGAACGCGAGGCGCGCTTTCTCGCCCGGCTCGAGCATGCCGGAATCCCCACGGTGCACGATTTCGTCCGCACCAAGGACGGTGCCTTGCTGGTGATGCGTCAGGTCGATGGCATCCCGCTAGCCGAAGCGATCGCCGATGCCAAGGCCGGTACCGTCTGCTCCGAGCTGGCCGATGCGGTTTCTGCTCTGCACCTCATGCAGCGCGTATGCGACGCGCTGGCTGCGGCGCACGCACGCGGCATCGTCCACCGGCAGCTGTCGCCCGCAGTCATCGTCCTGGCCCTGCATGGTGAGGTGCTTATCGGCGGGTGGAGCGAGGCGATGACGATGCAGCCGCATCCGCTGACCATCCGGTTGGGTGCCGGCCGCGCCGCCGGCGCCCTGCCAGAGCTTGATGACCTGCATGTCGATGTGCGTGCAGTCGGCGCCTGCCTGTTCGAGGCGCTGGTGTGGCGTGCGCCGAGCGCGGGCGCCGATCCCTTTGCTGACGTCGGGCCGAGCGAGGGCGCCCGCCTATCGCCGCGCCTGTGCGCGCTGATCCGCCGCGCCCTGCGCTCCGACCGCGCCACCGGCTTCCGCGGCATCCTCGAACTGCGTAGCGCCATCGAACGCTGCGCTGCCGAGGAATTGATCGCGACCAGCCCGGAGGGCGCTGGCCGCTATCGTCGTCCACGGCGCTGGCCCGCTCGCGTCGCCATCGCCGCCGGACTTGCCGCGTTGGCTGCCGCGGCCTTCGTCCTGCCGCACTGGCGGTACCCGGCTGATTCGTGGCGCACGGAGATCGTCCGCGAGTCGTTCAGCGACGAGTCCTGGCGCGAGCGCTGGTCCGGTGGCGATGCCTGGGTGATGAATGGGGGACGCCTGGTCAGCAGCGGGCGCGATGATAGCCGCCTCACCCTGCGCAAGCGCCTGTCCGTGCCGGTTGCGATCGAATACACCGCCCAGATCCAGCCCGGGCAGCGTCCGGGCGACCTGTCGGTGGTATGGAGCGAGAGCGGCGCCGATGGGCGCGGCACTGGCAATAAGCTGGTCCCGGGTGCGCGCACCTTCTCGATCCAGGCTGGTGCTTACGACAACAGCTATTGCGGACTCTTTCAGCAGCCCGGCGATCGCAGGCTGGCGCACAGCGCGCGTCAGCTCGAGCCGGGCAGGGACTACCGCTTCCGCGTCGAGATCGACGGTGGACGCATCGCCATGTCCATCGATGGCGTCCTCGTGCTCGAGCACCGCGACCGGTTCCCCAGCACCTCCGGATACGTGTCTCTGCTCGGCTGGTATCCGGGCAAATCCTTCGATGATATCGTGGTCTCCGGCCGGCCGGTGCTGGATCAGGTTCCGGCTACGGCGATGGGCGATGCACTCTATGGCTTCGGCCACTATGCTGATGCCGCGGCGCTGTATGGACGTCTGGCCGAAGGCGATGACGTCGACGGCCGGGTGGTGCAGGACGCGATCTTCCGCAAGGGCATGGCCGAGCGCCGTGCCGGCCGGCCAGGGGATGCCAGCGAGACCTGGTCACGGCTGAGCGATCCTGGCCTGGTCCAGGCCGCTGACGGCATCCGGCTCGAAGATCTGCTGTCCACCAGCCAGAAGGGCCTGTTCCTCGAGCGCCTGCGTGCCTACTGGCGGCGATCCACCCAGGCCCGGCCGGAGCTGCGTGTGCAGTGGTCCGCTGCGGCGAGCGCCACGGCCAGTGCGACGATCCTCGATGACGCGTTTGCTGATGCATTGCTCAAGCTGCGACAGGAGGTCTTCTCCGAGGATGCAACGACGGGATACGAGGCCGCACGTCTCCTCTTGCGCCTCGAACGCTACGAGGAGGTGCTGCGCGATTTCCCCGGCGAGCGTCGTTCATGCGTCGGCGCGCTGATGGCGCTTGGCCGTTTCGATCAGCTTGATGCCCTACCGTGGCTCATTCCATCCGACCGGGTGTCCCTGAACCTGGCACGCGGCAATTACCAGGCGATCGTCGAATCGACCGATAGCTACGCCTACCTCCGGGCCGTCGCCCTGTGCAAGATGGGGCGGGCTTCTGAACTGCAGGGCGACTACGCCAGGCACCCTGCTCTGCTCCATCTCGGTCGGGCCGAGGAGCTGCTCAAGGTCCGTCCTCTCCATCCGGTCGTCGCCAACGAATGCCTGCTCGTCCTAGGCCGGCTGCAGGAGGCGGCGGGCAGCGGCATACCCGATATTCCAGGCTCAGGCCGCGATTGGCGCGCCCTGGCCATGCTGGGCCGAGTCGAAGAGGCGGAAGTCTCCTTCGGCCGACCGCTGCCCTGGTTGCGGCTGATGCACGCCAGCGACGGGAAGGCCATCGCCGAGGCCCGGGCTGGCGTCCTTCCGCCGCGCAACCTTACCGGCGCCTGGTTTCCGGGCATGGTCATCGGTCCATTCGCCGATCGGATCGCTGGCCGGCCCGAGTCTTTCGATGCGTCCATGCGTACCATGGCTGATGGCTGGAAGCAGTATCACGGCCAGTGCGCCTGGCGTTTCGCCCAGGCCGTGCTGGGCGAGGCAACCGAGGCAGAGGTCGTCGGCATGGCAACGCTCCATGAGGGGCGCGCATGGTGGCATCTAGCCAGCGCTCTGCGCGCTGAACGTGAAGGCCGGCCAGCCGAGGCCCGTTTGGCTTACGCAGCCTTTCTCGATCTGCCCATGCACTTGCGTCTGCTCGAGGGCAACACGTTGAGCGGATCGGTGGAATGCTTCGTGCTCTGGCGCCAGCGTGCGCTGGGCGGATAGATCGTGTCCATCCGCGTCATCGGCGTGGTCGTGGCCGTGGCTGTGGCGCTGTCTGCAGTGCTGCTATTCCAAGGCAACCAGGAGCATCGGCCATTGCGGCGGGCCCTGGAAGCGCACGTCGCCGGCATGGCTGCAGACGACGCCGGCTACACTCGCCTCGGCCCGATGCTGCGCGCGCGCGCGTGGCTGCTTTCCGCTCCCGGCCAGCCCGAGGGCGTGGCATTGTTCACTGGCCTGCCGGATGTCATCTTCGGCCGCGAACGCGTGATCGTGCTCGCGGACCTGCGCGAAGCCTTGCGCCGCATCCGCGGTCTCGCCTGGGATGGGACGGCCCAGGCATGGAGCGGCGGCGGTCGCCAGGTACCGCTGGCCGAGGTGCGCGGTCTGCTTGAGGCTGCGGTTCCGACTCCCAGCGACGCTGACGCGCTGATTGATCTGCTGCTCGGCGAGTCGGCTCCGGGTGCGCCCGCCTTTGCTGCCTTGCTGCAGGCGGATCCACCGAACGTGACGGCGATCCGCCTGGTCCCGTTCCATGGCACCCGCGGCCGGTTGCTGCTCGACCGCGGCCGACCACCCTTCGCCGTCGTGGAACGCAGTTATGCCGGCCTGCTGGCGAGCTTTGAAGGGATCGGCTGGCCGACCGGCTGGCGCGTCCTGACCCTGCGCGGTCGCGAACGGTGATTCCCGTCAGCCGCTGACGTCGGGCAGCGTCTGCCCGGCCTGCCAGCGCGGCGGGATGACGATGCGGCGCGGCGGGCGCGGGCCGTAACGCAGGCGCTGCTCGATCAGTTCCAGCGTAACTTGGCCGCGGTGGTCCTGGTCGGCCATCCAGCCGGCGATGTGCGCGAACCACGGGCCTTCGTGCACGATGAGGGAGGCGAACGGCAGCTTGATGCCGCAACGCTGCAGCAGGTCGCCATGGTTTGCCAGGCCGACGAGCAGCGCGTCGGGCCGGTGCTCGGCGACGAAGCCCGCGATCCCTTCGCTTTCATCACGTTCCGAACGGCTCAGCTCGAGCACCGGAAGGGCCATGGCCTTGACCGCCGCCAGGCGGATGTCGTCGTGCCAGTGCCGCGGCGTGGCCGGAGTGAGCAGCGCCGCCGGAGCGTGGTAGCCCGCCGCGCGGATGCGTTCGATGGCGCCGACCGTGGCCGTCCACCACTCGCAGGTCTCGACCAGATCAACCGGCGGGTTGGCCGGACCCTCGTCCTCCCACAGCACCACTGGCAGCGGGCTGCGTGCGACCAGATCTAGGTCGACGCCGCGGCGGTTGAGCACCAGGGCGGTGGCGCCCAGATCGAGGGCGTGGGCGCCGAGCGTTTCGATCGGCCCGTCGATGCCGCGCACCGACATGCCCATCGCCTCGGCCTGCGGACGGAGCTTGGCGATCCAGGCGCTGTTCTCGCCGCTGACCGCGATGCACACCGGCTTGCCCGGATGGCGGAAGCGGCCTGAGGCGATGCTGGCGAGGATCGGATCGCGGACGTAGCCGAGCTTGTCGGCGGCGGCGCGGATGCGCAGCCGGGTCTGCGCCGACACGCGCAGATCGCCGGTCAGGGCGAGGCTGACGGTGGACACCGACATGCCGGTGGCGGCGGCGATGTCCTTGAGCGAGGTGCGGCCGGCCATGCCTCGCAGGGTGCGCGGAATTGCAGCGACTCAACGATTCGAACATCCGCTCGCCACATCCCTGTAACGCACCGGCTGCACCCGTCCGCAATCGGCCAGGGCGCGCATGCGCGGGTCGGTGAAGATGCGCCGCTGCGCGTCGCGGTCGCTATTGAGGTCGTAGGCGGCATCGCCACGCATGCGGAAGAGGCCGTTCTCGTTGTCTGGCAGCACCGGATGGCCGACGAAGCGCAGCGGTCCGCGTGCCGCCGCCGCGATGCTGGCCAAGACCTGGGCGACCACGTCGGCTTGGCGCACCGGGGTTGGGCGTTCGAAGCGCAGCTGGTCGGTCTGGATCAGGCCGTGGCGGACGCAGAAGCCGGACAGCGCACCGGCAAGCGACGGCACCCAGCCGAAGCACATGTGCTCGTCGACGTAGTCCGGCTCGATGCCATGCGCGCGCAGCAACGCCAGTTGCGCCTCGGCCTCGTCGATCACCGCCTGGCCTGGCAGCTGCCGTTCGTGCAGGATGCCCGGATGCTGGACGAAAGCTCCGTCGACGTCGAGCAGACCGGGATGGGGATGCCGGCCGATGGGCTTGAAGCGCGGAAAATCCCACTCGCAGTTGAGCGTGACGTGCAAGCCGAGGTCGATGCGCCCGGCGCGCTGCAGCGGCACCAGCAGTTCGCGCACCAGGGCGAGGTGTGGTCCGACCGCCTGCACGCTGACATTGCGGCAGACCCCGCGCTCGATCGCGAGGCGGGCGGCCAGCACGGTGGAGAGCGAGATGCCGACGTCGTCGGCGCGGAAGATGACGGGGAGCATGGGGCGATGGGAAGCAGGCGTGGAGGATTGGCAAGAAGGCTGGCGCTGGCTGCTGGCTGCTGGCTGCTGGCCGCTGGCCGCTGGCCGCTGGCCGCTGGCCGCTGGCCGCTGGCCGCTGGCCGCTGGCCGCTGGCCGCTGGTCTCTGGTCTCTGGTCTCTGGTCTCTGGTCTCTGGTCTCTGGTCTTAGGTCTTAGGTCTCCGCTCTCCGCTAATCCCAGTCGATGATCACCTTCAGCGAATCCGGCGTGCTCGCCCGGCGGATCGCCTCCAGCGTCTGGTCGGGCCGGAAGCGCTCATCCGCGCCGGTCATCAGGCCGAGCTTGGGCAGCTTGCCCGTGCTGATCAGCTGATGCGCCAAGGTGATGCCGTGCATGGTCGAGCCGTGCGTCGCCTGGTAGCACTGCAGCTGGTAGTGCACCTGGTTGTTGAGGTCGACCTCGTGCGCGATGCGCGGCTTGCCGCCGGCGCCCTTCACTCCGGCGTGGGCGTCGAGCACGGTGCCGTAGCCCATCAGCTTGACCGACAGCTCGTAGCCTTCGCGGCACGGTGCGTTCATCATGACGAAGTGCGGCTCGTTGAACGGCTTGCACAGTTCCTTCACGCGGTCGACGACGTGCTCGTCCCAGCTCACCCCGACGGTGCGCTCGTCGGCGAAGTCGCGCAGCACGCGCTCCAGCCGTGCGGCGCCGCGGTTGATCATGATCACCTTGCGCGCGCCCATGGCCTGGGCGCACTGCAGGGCGTAGGTGCTTTGGCTGCCGGCGCCGATCAGCACGACGATGCGGTTGGCGATGCAGTTGTTGACTCGGGTCATGCCTTCGAGGCCGCAGGCCAGCGGTTCGAGGTGGCAGGCGTGCGCGGGATCGGTGCCGGCCGGAAACGTCACGATTGGGCCGAGATCGACGAACCACTTCGGCAGGATGGCGTGACTGCGGGCGAAGCCGGGATATTCGTGGCCAGTGGCCTGGGTACGCGGGCAGCTGGTCCAGTCGCCGGTGCCGTGGTCGCCGCAGTAGATGCAGCCGCGGTCGCCGCAGGGGATGTCGCAGCCGAGGCCGACCAGGTCGCCCGGGGCGAATCTGGTCACGCCCTCGCCGACCGCTTCGACGGTGCAGCTCGCCTCGTGCAGGATCAGCGCTGGCCAGCGCTTGATCCGCGGCAGGCCGACCTTGTGGATGACCACGTCGCTCTGGCACACCGAGACGCGGCGCGTGCGCAGCAGGATCTCGCCAGGGCCGGGTTTGGGCAGCTGCTCGTCGACCGCAAAAAAGGAACCGCCGACACGGTCGAGGTAGTAGTTGCGGCAGGTGGTCATGTGGGTTCCGTTCGCTGGTCGCTGGTCGCTGGTCGCTGGTCGCTGGTCGCTGGTCGCTGGTCGCTGGTCGCTGGTCGCTGGTCGCTGGTCGCTGGTCGCTGGTCGCTGGTCGCTGGTCGCTGGTCGCTGG
>JALHRW010000068.1 GCA_022841245.1 Planctomycetota bacterium | reverse complement strand
GACCAGCGACCAGCGACCAGCGACCAGCGACCAGCGACCAGCGACCAGCGACCAGCGACCAGCGACCAGCGACCAGCGACCAGCGACCAGCGACCAGCGACCAGCGACCAGCGACCAGCTACCAGCGACCAGCTACCCCGTGACCCACTTCCCTTCGCAACTGCCGAACAAATCGTCGGCGGCGAATGGGCCCCAGGAGTTGCGCGCGTAGAGATACAGCGGCGTGTCGCGCATGCGCGCGCGTAAACTGTCGGTCCAGCGCCAGCTCTGCTCGATCTCGTCGGAGCGGATGAACAACGCCTGGTCGCCGTTGATCACGTCGATCAGCAGACGCTCGTAGGCGTCGGGGGCAGGCTTCTGGAAGCGCTCGGCGTAGTTGAAATTCAGCTTGGCCGGCTGGATGATCAGGCCCTGGCCCGGCTCCTTCACGTCGAAGCCGAGGTCGATGCCGTCGTTGGGCTGGATGCGCAGGGTGATGGCATTGGGCCGCAGATGGCACTCGTCCGGGCCGCCGAACAGGGTGTGCGGCGGCATGCGGAACTGCACCTTCACGCTGGTGAAACGCGCCGGCAGGTGCTTGCCGGTGCGCAGCAGGAACGGCACCCCGCCCCAGCGCCAGTTGTCGATGAAGGTGCGCGCCGCGATCCACGTCTCGGTCTCGCTTTTCGGATCGACGCCGGGCTCGGCGCGGTAGCCCTCGTACTGGCCGCGGACGATGTGCTTGCGCGGATCGAGGCTGTCGAAGCCGCGCAGCGCGCGCAGCACCTTGACCTTCTCGTCGCGGATGTCCTTCGACTGCAGCGACGACGGCGCCTCCATCGCCACCAGGGCCAGCACTTGCAGCAGGTGGTTCTGCAGGATGTCGCGCGCCGCCCCGGCGCCGTCGTAGAAGCCGCCGCGACCGTTCTCCATGCCGATCGCCTCGCCCACCGTGATCTGCACCAGCTCGACGTACTTCTGGTTCCACAGCGGCTCGAACATCGCGTTCCTGAAGCGGAAGACGATGGTGTTCTGCACCGTCTCCTTGCCCAGGTAGTGGTCGATGCGGTAGAGCTGGTCCTCGCCGAGTAGCTTGAGCAGGCTCTGGTTGAGCACCGTCGCGCTGCCGAGGTCGGAGCCGAACGGCTTCTCGACCACCACCCGCCGGCGCGGCCCGTTCTCGCCCTGGGCCAGCAGCCCGGCAGCGTGCATGTTGGTCACCGCCGGCAGGAACAGGTCGGGCTTGATCGCGAGGTAGAAGACGCGGTTGACCGGCGTGCCGGCGGCGCCGTCGAGGGCGTTGGCCAGCCCGCGATAGTCGTCGGCAGTGTCGAGATTGGTCTGCACGTAGCGCACCGCGGCGAGGAACTCGCTCCAGCGCGCGTGCTCAGCCGGCTTGCCGACCGTGCCCTGGAGGTGGGTGCGGAAGCCCGCGTCATCCCACGGCCGGCGGGCCACCCCGATCACCTGCGTTCCGACGGGCAGATGCCCCTGCAAGAAGGCCGAGAACAGCGCCGGCACCAGCTTGCGCGCGGTGAGGTCGCCCGAGGCGCCGAAGATGACGACCTGGGTGGGGAGGGCGGAGGGCATGCGCATGGTGTCGGGGGGGCGGGGGCGGGCGCAAGGGGAGGGGTGGCTGGGAGCAGGGAGCGGCTGGTCGCTGGTCGCTGGTCGCTGGTCGCTGGTGGCTGGTCGCTGGTCGCTGGTCGCTGGTCGACGCGGGCTGAAGCTCGCGGTCCTGGGGGTCGGCCAGCAGCCATGCACCTCTCCCAGGCCCGCCCTTGCGCAGCTCTGCTCCCGACATGTAGTCCGCTGGATCATGAGCCGCCGCGTCGCCGTACTTGCCGCCCTCGCACTCGCCCTACCAGCAGCCGAGACCGTGGTCGCCGACCTGCGCTTCGGCGGCGGCATCGCTCCGCTGCCCGACGAGGCGGTCGGCACCTACCTCGATGTCGGCGCCGCGCCGCCCGGCGTGGTCAACGGCTCGCCGCGCATCGACACCTACCAGGAGGACGCCGCTGCGTTCGCCTTCGACATCTCGGTGACGCACGGCACCCTCGCCCCCGTCGGCCTGCTCTACGGCTGCTCGCTGCGCTACTGCAATGGCGATATGAACCTGGAATCGATCGCGTATCCGGATTCCGGCATCAAGGACACGGCGGCGAGTTTCGAGCGCCAGGGCTACCAGGTCGATTCGAACAGCTGGATGACCATCGGCCTCGCCGGCCATGTCGGCCTGGGCTGGGCGATCACCCCCGACTGGCACGTCGAGGCGGTCGGCATCCTCGGCGCCGACTGGGTGACCCTCGACACCTTCTCGGTGGTCACCGGCAGCACCGACACCTACGCCAATGAGGGCAGCGGCCCGGGCTGGACCTACGGCGGCCGGGTCGGCGCCTTCTGGACCGATTCCGAGACGATGTGGCAGTTCGGCGCCGTGGCTGAATGGACCACGACCGAAGGCACGGTCAAAACCGACTACGCCGACAATTCGGTCGAATTCGACGTCGAAGCCACGGGCCTGGGCCTGCGCCTGGTTGTCGGCCGGCGTTTCTGATCGTCAGCCCGGCCCTTGGCAGGGCCGGTATCGTGCGCTAGCCTGCATCCACCATGCCCCGCGCCCTCTGCCCCGTCCTGTTCGCGCTCGCTGCCACCTTGGGTGCCGCCGAGACCGTGGTCAACGATGTGCGTGTCGGCATCGGCATGGGGCCGATGCCGGATGAGCAGGCGGGCGCCACCTTCACCGCCCCCGCCTCGATCGCGGGCCGCCCCGCCACTACCGTCTACGAAGAGACCCCTGGCCTGTCGGTGGCCATTGGCGGCATGTGGGGCAGGCTGGCCCCGGTCGGCCTTCTGGTCGGACTCGAGGTGCGCAGCATCACCGGCGAGATGGCGCTAAAGTCGTTCCAGAACCCGAATGGAACGACCTATACGGCGGATGACATTGAAGCCTTGAGCGGCGACAAGGTGCCCGGCATGGGCTTCAGCCAGACCGGCATCGCCGCCAACCTCGGTATCGGCTGGGCCGTCACCTCCAGTGTCCACCTCGAACTGGTAGGCATTGCCGGCGGAGACTGGACGACCCTGGACAGCATCGCCAACACTGCCACCACCGACCTATCGGTGCAGGAAGGCAAAGGCCTCGGCTACACCTTCGGCGGCCGTCTCGGTGCCTACTGGACCGACCCCGAAACGAACTGGCAGTTCGGCCTCGAAGGCGAATACACCAGCACGACCACCGACTTCGAGACCTCATACACCGACGTGACCATCCAGAGCGACCTGGAAAACTCCGGCGCCTGCTTCCGCGCGGTCTTCGGCCACCGCTTCTAAGCTCGGCCGTCCGTCCATGGACGGTGCTCCCCGCCCGACGCGGCGCTCGTTCGAGACCCGGCTGCTGCTCATCTTCGCTGGCATCTTCGTCGCCGGCCTGCTCGGCATCTCGCTGATCCGCCTGCACGAGGAAACCGTCTCCTTCGATCTCTCCTCCGGCGACCTGCGCCTCGACCGCTATCTGTGCGGCTTCCAGTACGCCAGCGAGCCGGTCGAGGCCTACCTCAGCTGGATCGCCACCCTGGAGCCGACGCCCCGGCCGCCCAACTGGATCGCGATCAGCGAACGCCACAACGGCTCGCTGCTGCGCAGGCCGCGCTACCAGCGGCGCATCGGGCAGGTCTACCTCGACGCCTGCGTCATGGCCCAGGCTGTCCACGGCCGCGACCTGCCGCGTCTGCGCCAAACCATCCGCGCGATCTCCGCCGCCGACAGCGAGCGCATCTGGCCATTGCGCCAGAGCCTGCGCGAGGAGTTCGAGCGCCGCCGTCAGCGCACGCAAGCAGTGGATCGGCGACCGGCTGCGGTTAACAAGCCAGCATGGCCCCCGGCGACCCGCTGACCACCAAGACCTACAAGCGCAAGCTCGAGGCCTTCAACGAGGCCTCGGCCCTGGACGCGCAGTGCCGCATCCAACTGTTCCCCGTGGGGCAGCATCTCGTGCTCAAGATCGTCGGTACCGCCACCCGTTCCGGCTACCAGGAGCTGGCCAAGCAGGCGATGGAGATCATCACCTCGCGCAAATCGACCTCGCTGATCCTCGACCTGTCGCTGTGCGAGCAGCTCACGTCCTCGCCGCTGGGCATGATCGGCCTGGTCATGATGTCGTTCAAGCAGCGCGGCGGCACGGTGCGCGTCGCGACCTCGTCGGAGGTGGTGAAGCGCTCGCTGCGCATCCTCGGCCTGGACAAGCTGTGCACCATCCACGCCGACGTCGACGAACTGCTCGCCTAGATGCGCAATCTCCAGATCGAACGCCCCGGCTCCTTCCTGCCGGTCTACAGCCTCCTGCTCGCCGCCCTCCAGCTGTGGCTGACCTGGACCCTGCACGGCCGCGGCCGCGACTGGATGGTCTACGACCCGGCGGCCCCCGCGCGCTTCCTCGCCGTGCTCCTCGCCGTCCTGCTCGGCCTCGCCGCCATCGCCTTGTGCCTCGCCGCCTGGATCGTGCTCCGCCGCGGGGCGCAGCGGATGAACCGGGCCATGTTCCAGGCCAGCACGGTCGGCAGTCTGCTGGTGCTGTATGCGCTGCTGACGATCGCCGGATATTGGCTCGGATTCCTTTAGTGCTTTTGCCGCGGGGGCTAGCCCCCGGCCCCCCACCAGGGCCCTTTGCCCTGGACCCGCTCGACACGCTGCGCTGACGCTGGCGATTCGCCAAGCGGTACGGTCCGTTCCAGTCTCGCTGGGCTTACGCCTGCGCTCGCTCGGCGGACGTCGTTCTGCACGCTTGGGCGCACGCTGGACGCTGGACGCTGGACGCTTGGGACGCTGGTCGCTGGTCGCTGGTCGCTGGTCGCTGTCGGCGGAACCACCGTCCGTTGAGCGAGCGCCCAAGCGAGCGACGAACGATCAGAGCGGCACTGTGTGGTAGATATCGCGAGCGCGCAGCGAGCCTGTCTTGTGCATCGCTTGGCGAATCGCCAGCGTCAGCGCAGCGTGTCGAGCAGGTGAGCGAGGGCATCGGCGCAGCCGACGCGACTCCCCGGGCGGGGAGTCGGCGCCGAGCGAAGGGGCGAAGGCCCCCGGCGGGGACGCGGGGCAGAGCCCCGCGAGCAGAAAAGCAGAGCCCCGCGAGCAGAAAAGCAGAACCCCGCGAGCAGAAAGCCACCTTCCCCGGGCAATACTGGACTCCTCGCAAGAACGTGTCATCCCAGGCGACGCGCGCGAAGCGCGTCCGTACATCGGTATGCAATGGCTAGGTGGGCGTGTGTGCCTCCCGTTTCGCCGCCCATCCGCGTTTCCACCCGTCGCGCGAGCACGCGCTGCTAGGACCACCGCATGCATAAGCCCCTCCTCCTCGTGCTCCTGGCGCTCGCCACCCTGATCGCCCCCCTGACCGGTGCCGAGGAACCGACCCCGGAGGCCATGCAAACCGTCCTGACGCAGTGGAAGACGGCCTGGAACGACAAGGACATCTCCAAGACCATCGCCGTCTACATGCCCGAATCGAAGATGGTCGCCCGCCTGGCCAAAGAAGGCGCCAAGGAGAAATACGTCGCCAACACCCAGAACCTGAAGGACCAGCTCGGCGACATCGTCGAGATCTCGGTCGGCAAGTTCAGCCCCTCCGGCAAGGCCTGGGTGATGAAGGTGAAGTACGACAAGATGGGTTTGGTCCCCGGCACCTTCAACATCGGCAAGAGCAAGGACGGCACCTGGATGCTGAAGTCGATGTTCATCAGCGGCCAGGGCGAGCCGGAATTGGCGGAGTACAGCGATCCGAAGCCGGCGACGCCCGCTCCCTGACCGCGCAGTTCTTCGAAGCCTGATTGGAGCCGCCCCGCGGCGACGCCTGGAGCGCCGGCGTCCCGCCGGCACGGGGCAATGGATGATCACGCTCAGGCCAGCGGCCAAGGACCGTGGGCTTCAGCCCGCATCGAGATGGCCAGCAACCAGCAGCCAGCAGCCAGCAGCCAGCAGCCAGCAGCCAGCGACCAGCAGCCAGCAGCCAGCAGCCAGCGACCGCCGCAGGTGATTCAAGGCAGCTCGAACCCGACGCGGGGTGGGTCGTTTTCTGACCCGGCGTCCTCCATGAGACGATGGAGCGTGTCGAATATGACCTGGATGTGCTGCCCATGTTCGGCCAACGTCGTGCCCGACTCGATGCGATGCTGTTCCAATCGCGCTTCCACGGCCGCCAGACGGCTGGCCAACTCGGCATTGATGGCGATTGCTTGCCGAATGCGGACGAAGGCCCGCATGATCTCGATATTGACGACGATTGCCCGCTGGCTGCTCAGTACTCCGGAGAGCATGGCGATACCCTCCTGGGTGAACACCCATGGCAGATACCGGCGCCCACCCCTGCCCTTTGAGGTTTCAGTTTGAAACCTCAAAGCAGCCGCTTCGTCTTCCGTCAGTTGGAAGCGGAAGTCATCCGGGAACCGTGCTTCGTTGCGCTTGACTGCCAAGTTCAGCGCCTTGGTCGGGACCTCATATAGGCGGGCCAGATCAGCATCGAGCATCACCCGCTGTCCACGAACGTAGTGGATTGTGTGCTCGATGGTTACATCAGAAGTGGAGGCCATAAGTGTCTTGTGGGTTCATATGAGCCTATTTCGCCATGGACTTGAGTCAATACCGACCGCAGCCGTTGCGGTGATGCAGGGGTTAAAAACTGTCCCTTGACCGTCAATCCGCTGGTGTGAGGGGCAGGTAGCGGCGACCACCGTGGTGACTTGAGGTCACAGATTGTGACCTCAAGTTGTCCGCCTCCTCAGGCGTCAGCTGGAAGCGAAAGTCCTCAGGGAACCGAGACTCGTTACGTTTTACCGCCTGATTGAAGGCTTTGGTCGGCACGCCATAGAGCCGAGCAAGATCGACATCGAGCATGACCCGCTGTCCACGGACGCAGTGGATGGTGGGCTGAATGGTTGCGACAGGAACGGTAGGCATGTGCGATAGATGGGTCTATACGAGCCTATCGCAATCCCGCATTCGTCAATACAGACCCATGGACGATTGTCTCATTCCAGGAGCCAGCGACCAGCAGCCAGCCCTGACCTCGCCTTGAGCGTACACAGTCTCTGTGTACACTGCCCTCATGCTCAAGAACCTCACCATCAGCGCTGACCCGGTTGTCATCGCCAAGGCGCGGGCCAAGGCAGCGGCCGAGCACACTACCCTGAATGAGGTCGTCCGTCGCTTCCTGGCCGACTTCGCCCATGCCGGACGGGCAGCGGATTACGACGCCGTGATGGCCTCGATGGACGCCTGCCGCAGCGGCGCACGTTTTAGCCGAGACGACGCCAACGCGCGATGAGCCACTTCCTCGACACCAACATCCTGGTCTATCAATTCGACGATCAGCAGCCGGCTAAACGTGATCGCGCCCGGGCGCTGGTCCGCAGTTCGCTGGAACGCGGTGATGGCATCTGCTCGACCCAGGTGGTGAACGAATTCTGCAATCTCGCCCTGCGGCGTTTCGCCGTCCCGATGACCCCGGCACAATGCTCCATGTATCTCGACGCCGTGCTGGCGCCGCTGTGCACCGTGGGTTGGAGCCAGAAGCTGGTGCGCGAATCGCTCCGCATCGTCGAACGTTGGAAGACCAGTTGGTATGATTCCTTGATAATTGCCGCGGCGAGCGAAGGCGGAGCGAGCATCCTCTATTCCGAAGACCTGCAGCACGACATGCGGTTTGGCGACGTGCGCGTGCAAAATCCATTCCTGTAGGCCGGGTAGCGAACGCCCCGTAGCGCCGACTTCAGTGGCCAGGTCGGCGGACCTCAGTCCGCCGGTAGATGGTCCGACAAGAAGTGTGTGTCCCTTTCAAAAGCCTTCTTGTCCCTTTCTGCGTCCTAGTCGGCCACGCCGGTAGATGATCAGATAAGAAGTGTGTGTCCCTTTTTCCACGTGTGTCCCTTTTTCCACGGAGAATGTTATGATACAAATTCCAGTATACAAACCGTCACTCTTGGGAAATGAGGCGAAATACGTCAATGAATGCCTATCCTCGACTTGGATTTCATCCAAGGGCGATTACATCGGGAAATTTGAATACTCGTTTGGAGAATACGTTTCCGTCAGGTACTCCGTCGCAGTATGCAATGGCACAGTAGCACTGCATTTGGCTCTTCTGGCATTAGGCATTGGGCCTGGAGATGAAGTCATCGTGCCGTCCCTGACATACATAGCTTCTGTAAATGCGATTGCCTACTGTGGTGGAACTCCGGTTTTCGCGGACTGTCAATTAGGAACATGGCAAATTGATCCAGATCAAATTGAAAAGAAGATAACACATAAGACAAAAGCCATCGTTGCCGTCCATCTATATGGACACCCATGTGACATGGCAAGAATAAGCCAAATTGCCAAGTCGCACGCACTTTTCCTGGTCGAGGACTGTGCCGAAGCGATTGGAACACGAATTGGAAATCAGCATGTTGGACTTTGGTCAGATATCTCCACATATAGTTTTTTTGGGAATAAGACCATTACAACAGGTGAGGGGGGAATGGTCTGCACCATGGATGCTAGACTGCATGACCGAATACGGCGGCTTAAGGGACAAGGACTAGCAAGCCATCGCCAGTATTGGCATGATATGATTGGATATAACTATAGGATGACGAATATATGCGCAGCGATAGGCCTTGCGCAACTCGAACGCATCGATGACATTATTGCCAAAAAAAGACAGCTATCAACATACTACGTTAGCAACCTATATAATCTGCCAATAGAATTTCAAACGGAAGCACCAGGAACCACTCACTCATTCTGGATGAATTCCATTCTCCTTTCCGACGAGAGGGATCGTGAACCGCTCATGGCACATCTCTTGAATGCCGGCATCGAAACCAGACCGGTGTTTTATCCAGTACACACCATGCAAATGTATGCAGAGCGATTTCAGCGTCTTCCGAATACCGAATCAATCTCAGCGCGCGGCATCAATCTCCCCAGTTGGCCAGATCTATCCGAAGTCGAGCTAGGCCAAATTTGCTCCGCAATCCGCACATATTACACCGATAAACCCTAATACTTAAAGGCACAATCGCCATGAAAGATGTTGCGATTTTCATTGGAACAAGACCAGAGGCCATCAAATTGGCCCCCATCATCCGGATGATGAAGCTAAGCCATACTTTAAATCCAATAGTTATCTCAACGGGGCAGCACCGCGAAATGTTGCAGCAGGTAATTAGTCTATTTGATCTGCATATTGATCACAGCCTTGACGTCATGACCCACAGTCAGTCTCTTGGCGCACTGTCTTCAAGGCTTTTAGCTGAAACCACATCAATTATCAATAGCATTAGGCCGGCATACGCTCTCGTGCAGGGTGATACTACATCAGTGCTTATGTCTGCTATATCCTGTTATTACAACAAGGTTCCACTCGGCCACATTGAAGCGGGACTTAGAACGGGCAATTTGCAGAGTCCTTTTCCCGAAGAGGGGAATCGGCGCATGGTTTCACAAATCGCCGATCTCCACTTTGCACCCACGTCCTCAAACATGGATAATCTGTTGCGGGAAGGGATTGATAAATCACGCATCTTCGTAACTGGGAACACGGGCATCGATGCACTGCTAATAGAGATTCAACAACAAGAGTCACCAGAAGTGCAAGCGACTATTCATGCTGACTTAACCCAGCTCATCGGTAGCGATTTCAACATCCGGCCATTCATACTAATTACAGGACATCGCCGAGAAAACTTCGGAGATCCCTTCCGGAATATCTGCGAAGCCATAGCCTATCTCGCACGCAGTTTTCCCGGTCATCGTTTTGTCTACCCTGTTCACCTAAATCCGTCTGTCCAGACTCCAGTTAACAAAATTCTTGGAGGTATCTCAAACGTATTCCTATTGCCCCCCTTGCCATATCGAACTTTTGTGGCACTTATGAAGTCTTGTAATTTCATTCTTTCGGATTCTGGCGGTATCCAAGAAGAAGCGCCGACCATCGGCAAGCCGATTCTGGTGATGCGTGACACCACAGAGCGGCCCGAAGGGCTTAATTCGAAAGGAGTTCATCTAGTTGGAACAAACAAGGACCTCATCATTCAAATTGCCACCAAACTGATAACCGCAGATTCCATCCCAACGGAGTCATCCAGAACCTATGGTAACGGTCATGCATCTGAAATGATATGCAGTATTCTATCGAATCGCATAGACGCAGGTGCGTGAATGTGCTCCTCAGTCTATATTCTAGGTCACGGGTGTTTCGCGGAGGAACTGGCTAACTATATCACGGTACTTTACCCTTCTGTGTCTGTCTTTTATGTCACATCAGACGCAGAGGCAGAGACCATTTCCTTCGACGATTACACAATGCGGTCCAAGGATACGGAATCTTCTATCGGCACCTACCTTGGATCTGGACGATGCCCTATTAAGGCCAGAATGGCCAATGAGGTCGTTGGCCAGTTGGGAAATCCTATCATCATGTCCAGTTTTGTTAGGACAATCAACATCGACCGTGGCTGCGTCATCGCAGACGCCGCTGTTGTGGGCTACAAATCCCACCTTGGCCAATCTGTATTGGTCAATTACGGATCCTCAATTGGACACCATACAATAATTGGCGATTTATCCGTTGTGTCGCCGCACGCATCGATTGGCGGATCCTGCCAGATTGGAAAATGCGTGTATGTTGGAGCCGGCGCCATGATACGCGAAGGTATAGTGATTCATGATAATAGCACGATAGGCATGGGGGCGATTGTCACCAAAGACGTCCCGGAGAACACACTGGTAATTGGCGTAAATTCAACGCGAAAACAGCCAATCCCTCGTAAGTGGTAATACCTGCGAAATGAAACCATACATAGCAATTGTCGACATGCTTGCTGAGGAGAAGGGGCATTTGCTTTATAATGACATGTATCTTTCTTCATTGCTGGCAGATGCGGGATTTCATGTTTCAATTTGGTCTAGTCCTGAGAGTCTTAGCGAAATTCGCAGGAACGGCACCACTCTCCGCCCTTCAGGCGAACTCCCGTTGCATGGCAACTTGGCAAGACGACTGCCATTTCGAATTCGCACAATTTGTCGATCCCTATTGACGCATAGACAGAGGACAACACATGTTGTGTTCCAGTCATTCGAAGAGATCTCGGCATACCTATTTACGTTTTTGTCGGGCAAACGAAGACTGATATTAATCACAACCAATAATTTAGCCAATATTGAAGATCGATGCAACCGATGGAGAAAATGGTTGCTGTCAAGAGTCTTCGATCGAATTCACGCAATTGTTGTTCATTCCGATTTCGAGTCCAAGTTAATCGCAAGGATTTTCCCAAGAGTTAACACAAACAAAATTATTAAGGTGAGGTATCACCAATGAGGCGTGATTCGCCAGTGTCTGGCGTTTCACGAACGAGAACAAAGTATATGCTATATTGGCGGCGGGCGCAGTGACCAAGGGTTTGAGCGGTTCCAGAAGTGGGCCTGTAACCATCAATTCGCTGATACGAAGTTTGTTATTGCGTGCAATGCTACGTATGAGCGAGTCATCCGTGCAGCAAAGGATAATCCAAACATTGATTTTCGCCTCGGCTACCAATCGGATTTCGACTACTGGAATTTCCTCGCCAAATCTAGATACATTGCCTTGCCTTACGATATTAAATACGAAGGGAAAACGAGCGGAATATTCCATGATGCCATATCGACTGGAACGCCAATTCTGGGACCGAATATCGAACCTTTTGTTTCGCTATTTAAGCAGTATGGGCCAATGGGACAGTTAATTGACTTTGACGACCCACCACCAGCCGCAATAGTAAAGACATTGTCAAATCCTGAAAATTACGAAATATATCAGCGCAATATGATGCTAGCAAGGGCCGATCATTCCCCTCGCCACATCCTGGCTGACTATCTAAGGGTGATCGCACATGCCTAGCGCCTCGGAATCATTAAGGCATAACGCGTTTCTCTGGATTCTTGGGTTTTCCTTCAGCGTGTTAACGGATGCGAACACTAGCCAGCCATTTTTGTACAGTTGTGGAATCCTGGCAACGTTATTGGTTATCACCGGCGTTTTATCAGTGAATCATGTCTATAAGCCCGTATTTCTACTTCTTCTGCTAATTAATTCCCCTGACATAACACAGTCAGCATCAGATGTTGATACCGTTGGGACGCTTCAAAGTGCTACCGTGTGGCAGATTGAAATTGGCATCTTTCGTCCAACCTTTGTTTTTACTTCAATCCTTACGTATTTGTGCCTGTCCATCAAACCTGCAACTCTACCGAAGGCCGTGTCCCGGTTTCTGCTTTACTTTCTCACTGTTCCAATAATCACGATGATCGGGTATGGGTATTTATTTAACTCGCCCGTATCTGCCATTTTTCATGATGCGAAACTTCCCATCCTCATTGCTCTTTCGTTCTACTACTTTTATTCATATTCTACCAACTTCAATAATGGGTTAACTAACGTCATCACGGCCGCATTCTGGCTCATTCTTGGCAGATTGTCGGTCGACTTTATGTATTACTGCATGGGCGCCTCGAATACGTATATTTCCGGGATTAATCGCGTCAGTGTTGACTCTGGGAAAGTGCTTATTGTCCCAATGGTTCTTGTAATGGTTCACAATGTTGTGTCAGGACGTCACGTTATTTCGTCCCTTTTTGTCATGGTGTGTGCAATACTAGTCGCCTTCGCATATCACACTAGATCGCTGCTTTTGCTATTGGCGGTTGGTCTCATCCTCCTCTTTATACTATTTCCCATAAAAGCCATCCTGAAGCCTCTTGTTATGTTTTGTAGCGTCTCTGCAATGGCCCTGTTCTTGTTTCCGGACTTCATTGACAGCGGCTTCGGTAGTTCACTTGGTCGGTTTAATTTTACTGTAGACCAAAGTGTCAATTCAATCTTTTACTCTATGGACCCTATTCGATATATCTCATTCGCCAACGCAGGCGGAACTATGACCGAATCACTTTCCTGGCTATGGGGCATGGGGTATGGCTCGTGGTACTCTGACGAACGCTTTCCCTTCCCTTCCGATTTCACACTAGCCAGTGCCTTTTCCGCCGAATCCGTTTCAACGGGCCGCTACTATCGAATTCACGATGCGATAGCGCACATAACGTTCAAATTTGGACTTTTTGGATTATGCCTATATATTATGTGTGCAGTGACTCCGGTCCGGGAACTCTTTCAAAAGCATGGACGAGATCGCATCAGGCTTAGCGCCTCTATGTCTGTTCTCTTGGTATCCACTCCCGCCCTAATGCTCTACCTGTTTTGGTCAACAAAAGGTGCCGCTCTTCTTGGTGCACTTCTTGCGGCCCTCTATGCATCCGCACGCGAAATACCTCACGAAGGGCATCCGGCGGATACTCATATTTGACCTACAATATGTTTGATACCACTAAAGTAATGATGGCGATCAACGCCGGCCTATTAGCGATACAGGTTTATACTCTTTATTCTTTGGTTTCTGTACTCAAACCAGAGGACTTTGGTCACTACTCACTTGGCATAGCATTTGGAACTCTGTTGGCTGCGCTTTCCGGACTTGGGGGCGACCGAGCATTGCTAATGTCAGGAAGTCGAGATCCGGCCACAATTTCAAGGTCAGTCGCACTATCATTGAGACACAGAGTTCTTGGCTCGGCAGGCGCCTTATTGCTCTCCGCATCTGCCGCCTATCTCTTTCTCCCGTCCCACGCCTCATTTTCCGTTACTGTAATAATTTTTTCACAAATACTAATGGGGTTTTACGAGCCGCACTTTACAACAATTCAACGACTACATGATTCCTTTCTCGTTCCGAAATTATATTTAGCCCTCTATCGTCTATTGTTTCTGGGTGCGCTTACCATTGTCGAAGACAGTCCCAATGCGTTATTTAAAATAGGCATCATCCATCTCTTGGGTTCCGTTTTACTACTTGCCCCGCTTCTTTTTTGGCTTGCAAGAAATCCAGATTCATGGCGCAGCTCTCCATGGCTATATTATTCGACGCTGCCGCATCAATTCGGGTTCTGGGCATCCAACTTGGTTGATACGGCCCTGTCTAGGATTGACTTTTACCTTATCCACGCCTTCTACGGACCAACAAGTCTTGGGCTGTATAGCTTTGGATTTCGTATCGCTGATTCAACCAGTATCATTCCTGCTTCAATTAATAGCATCCAAATGCCCGCCTTTCACCGCGCGAGCGCGAATGAATCCGAGCTCCGCATTGCTTTTATTAAATGCCGGAATGGGCTACGCGACGTCGGATGCATCACGGGATGCTCGCTTTTTTTGTTGGCTGATTTGATCGTTCGCCTTGTCAACCAACCACAATACTTCGCAAGCGCAGCGGTCCTCAAATCACTATGTGTATTTGTTTTTTTAAATTTCATTGGCTATAGCTATTCAATGTACCTAGAGGCGAGGGCTAGAATTCAACACCGTCTCCTCGCAAAGGGGATAAGCCTATTTGTCATTATCTGCCTATTTTTTGTTCTGTCTTCGGCAATTGAACTTTGGTGCGCTGCTTTCATTGGATCCCTTGGCCTTTTCTCCTTTATTTTTATTTCGCACTACGCGATTCTGCGAGAGCCTGTAGGTGTTATATCGTTTTTTAAATTTATTGGTCCGTGTCTGCCCTATTTAATTGGCGTGGCATGTGCCGTGTTATTTTCTTATCTAGATCCTTGGTCGCCAGACACTGACGTGCTTGGTTTACCTGGTTTTATGATTGGCTTTGTCGTAGCACATATTGTTCAAGTTGCCATATTCTTCACGGTCGCGCAGTTTGTAATATTGATCACACGACTTGTGTCTTGCAGGTGGTCCCAAAATGTGAAGTCGACTGTGTGAGTTTTCCCAATGTTTACCCATGTTCTCTCCGCGCCTCTTCCTCCCCAGAGAACTTCATGATTCCATATTTCTACGTCTGCAGCAATCGGCCGTCTCCGCGAGCGCTTGAGCGCTTTATCCGAATTCGAGAAAGACACCCTGGTGCCATATTGCTCTATTTTGAGCGTAAATCAAAAAATCAAAGTATCGCAACTATGGCATTTGGAAAGATACCTTCGTCATCTGTCATTTCATACAGCGTTTCTTTTTCGGGCGTCAGTCTTCGTAGGGTGTTCTCTCTTCTTTCGTTTGCGTTTTATGTTTTTACAAGGCTTCGGCCTAAAGCTTCGGCGGCGAGCAATCTCAACATTATCAACATTTACTGCGACTCAATTGACCTGCTACTTGCAATGCGTATGGGATTGATGGGCAAGTCATGCCGCTTTAGACTTGAGGCATCTGACCTGCATAGATTGCAACTGGACTCTGGACTAATTCCGTCTTGTTGGCGACTTTTCGAGACTTTTGCTATTCAGTTGGCCCACACACTTATCGTAACCAGTCCAGAATTCCTCCATGCTTATTATAGTCGCATTTTTCGCGGATCCGTTCGTATTCTTGAGAATAAGCCCGACCCCGTCACATGGAAAGGATTTCAATGGCGCCCATCTGGCACGCGATTTTTGGTCGGCTATATTGGAATTCTTCGATATACCGACTGTCTTCTCGCCCTCGTTGATGCCGTTCACATGTTACGTACCAGGGGCTATGACATATCTATCCGCTTTGCCGGCGGAGGAGATATTGACACGGTTTCGTCACACTGCTCCAAGCTCAATGTTCCAGCTGAGATCCTTGGCCCATTTCAGTATGCGCAAGATATTCAACGGCTGTATCGCGACATTAACATATCTTACGCGGTGTACGATACACGGTCGGTGAATGTCCGATGTGCAATGCCGAATAAGTTCTACGAGTGTTTTTTTACCGGCATTCCAATTTTAGTTGCCTCAGAAACTTACCTGGCAAGTCGTGTTTTCGCTGAGGGCATTGGCGCTGCCGTTCCCTGTAGATCGAGCGACCACATCGCCTCGACTCTCGAGTCAGCAATTCGAAATGACCCGTGGTATGCACAGGCTATCCAAAAGTTATCTATGCCACTCGACTCGTCCCGCGGACTTAGCACGGATGACATTGACCATGCTGTGTTTGATTAGCGCCTACCGAGATACCACTTCGATCGACATATCCGCCAAGTGAACATACTCTATCTGCATCAGTATTTCGTCACGCCCTCCATGTCAGGGGGGACGCGATCATTCGAAATGGCCCGGCGCCTTGTCTCTGCTGGCCATACCGTTCATGTTATAACCAGTTGGCGAGAAGTAGATAATAAACCCCCGTTTTTCTATAGTAATGAGTCGGGCATTCATATTCACTGGATTACAGTCCCGTATTCCAACCACATGGGGTATGGCAGTAGAATCGCGGCGTTCTTGAAATTTGCCATCGGCGCTGCCCGCGCCGCGTGCCGACTGCCTGCTGATGTTGTCTTTGCCACAAGCACACCATTAACAGTCTGTATACCCGGCATCGTGGCCCGTCGCAAACATAGGATTCCTATGGTCTTTGAGGTCCGTGATCTCTGGCCGGAAGTGCCAATCGCCATTGGTGCACTTCGGAATCCGATTGCGATTTGGATGGCCCGGTTTCTGGAGCGTATAGCCTACCGCGCATCTTCGAGTATTATCGCACTGTCTCCCGGCATGGCTGCTGGTGTCGCCGCTTCTGGCTTCCCACGCCACAGAATATCCATTATCCCCAACGCTGCTGATCTAGAATTCTTCGATCCAGATCATCCAAAAGGCGCCGCTTGGTTTAAGTCTCATCCGGAACTTGGTTCCGGTCCACTCGTCGTATACACGGGAACCCTGGGAACGATTAATGGCGTCGGATATTTGGCGCAAGTTGCCGCCTCATTGTTGCGTATTGCTCCTGAGGTAAATTTAATCACAGTTGGCGGTGGTCGCGAGGAGACCGTTATCCGAGAGATGGCAATTCAATCAGGGACACTCGGACGAAATTTCTTTATGTACCCATCCGTTCCCAAACAGGAAATCGTTTCAGCCGTACACGCTGCCAGCATTTGCCTGTCCTTAGTGATAGACAACAGAGCTTTATGGGCAAACTCTGCGAATAAGTTTTTTGATGCGCTGGCCGCGGGCCGACCCATCGCCATTAATCATGGCGGCTGGCAAGCTGACTTATTGCGTGCTCACGACGCTGGGATCTGTCTACCTCCCAGTGACGCAGATTCTGCAGCGCGTGTTCTTGCCGAGGCCCTTCGCAGCCCATCGCGTCTCATGATGATGGGACGCAATGCACGGCGGCTTGCGGTGAAACACTTTGCTCGAGACTCTCTATTCAAACAATTTGAGTGCACATTGCGTGCTGCTGTAGGTCATGGGCAATGAAACGTCTCCCCGCACTGCTTGTGGCAATCTTGGTTTTTCCTTTCCTCCTGTTAGTCTCCGCTCTCATTTTCCTCCTCCTCGGCCGCCCCATCCTCTTCACCCAACTCCGCCCCGGCCTCCACGGCCGCCCCTTCCGTCTCTACAAATTCCGCACCATGACCACCGCCGTTGCTCCTGACGGCACCCCCCTCCCCGACGCCCAGCGCCTCACCGCCTTCGGCCGCTTCCTCCGCTCGACCAGCCTCGACGAGCTGCCCGAACTGATCAACATCATCCGCGGCGAGATGGCCTTCGTCGGTCCGCGCCCGCTCCTGATGGAATACCTCCCGCTCTACACGCCCGAGCAGATGCGCCGCCACGACGTCCTCCCCGGCATTACCGGTTGGGCCCAGGTCAACGGCCGCAACGCGATCTCCTGGGAGGAGAAGTTCGCCCTCGACGTCTGGTATATCGACCACCGTTCGTTCTGGCTCGATTGCCGGATCATCCTCCTGACCATCGGCAAGGTGCTGCGCCGTGACGGCATCAGCGCCCAGGGCGAAGCGACAGCGAAGGCGTTCACCGGAACCCGCCAGGAGCCGCCATGCGCCTCGTGATCCTTGGTGGCGGCGGTCATGCCGCTGTGGTTGCCGAAGCCATCCAGGCGATGGGCGGACACGATCTGGTCGGCTTCCACGATGACGATCCCGCCCGGCGGCTCGCCGGATTGCCACATCGGGGCGTGATCTCGGATGCTTGGCGAACGCGCGACACCGACGGCATCGTCCTGGGTGTCGGTCACGCTCACCCGCGACGCGAATGGCTGGCTGCCGCAACCGCCGCACGCCTTGCCGCCCCCGCCATCATCCATCCCCGGGCCTGGGTCTCGCCCAGCGCCTGCCTCGGCCTCGGCGTCGTGGTCATGGCCGGAGCGATCATCCAGGCCCGCGCCGTGATCGGCGCGGGGGCGATCATCAACACCGGGGCCTCGGTCGATCACGACAGCGTGGTCGGCGACCATGCCCACCTCGCACCCGGCGCCCGCCTCGCTGGCGGCGTGACGGTCGGCGCGGGGGCCTTCATCGGCATGATGGCGTGCGTGATCGAAGGCCGCACGGTCGGTGAAGGGGCGCTGATCGCAGCCGGCGCGGTGGTGGTCCACGATGTCGAACCGGGACTGCGTGTTGCCGGGGTGCCGGCGCGGGCGATGCCGCGCAGGGGATGAGGGCTGCCCGTCGATGTGGACATCGACGCTCCCTTGGCCACGCGACGGACGATGACGCCTTGACGATGTGCGTTGGGTACGCGGGATGCTCGAACAACCGGAGAGCCTCATCCCTGACGCATGCCCAGGCAGATTCCTCGCCCATTGCCGCTGGCACGGCAGGCGATGGGATGTCGTCCTCGAACCTGACGAGGCCACCAGCACGATCATCGTTGTCACCGCCTACGCCCCCACCACGCCATGACCGTCCCCTACCTAGAGATCAGCTTCCGGCATGGCCGGCCCTTTGCGGCCTACATCCACTGCGCTGCGCCCTGTGCTGCCGCCAAGACACTGGAGCTCGGGCACGGCTTGATCCTCGATCAGGCGGCCGATGGCAGCGTCATCGGCATCGAAGTCGCCGATCCTCGACACGCTGACATTGCCGAGATCAGCGCCCTCTTGGCGCGGCACGGGGTGACCATCTCCCGGGCCGATCTGTCGCCACTAGCGGCCTGAACCGCAGGCAAGCCGACTCGTCACATTGCCTCGGCAGACAGAAGTGACGTCGACATCGACGCTACGGACACCGCTCACCGCAATTCGAACCCGACCGGTGCGCTGCGGGTCTCCGCCTCCGTCGGCTGTCGTGCGAGGGACTTGAGGGTTTCGAACACCGCCTTGAGCGCCCGGACGGTCTCGGCCTTGTGCTGACCGAGTTCACCTGCGTGCCTGGCCATCTCCGACTCCAGCAGCGATAAGCGCTTGGCCAGATCGGCATTGGCCATGAGAACCCGGCGCATCTGGACGAAGGCGCGCATGATCTCGATGTTCACGGCGATGGCCCGTTCGCTGTTGAGCACGCTCGACAGCATGGCGACGCCGTGCTCGGTGAATGCCATGGGTAGCGCGCGGCGCGCCCCGCCATGGGTCGATCGGTTTGAAATCACAGATTGTGATTTCAAGCCAGCGACCTCGTCGGCGGTCAACCGGAAGGCGAAGTCGTTTGGAAATCGCTGGCCGTTCCGCTTCACCGCCTGGTTCAGGGCCCGTACCTCGACCCCGTAGAGCCGGGCCAGATCGGCGTCGAGCATGACCCGTGACCCGCGCACGTTGTGGATCGCCGTCTGGATCGATGCTACGAGAGGACGTGATTCGATGGTTGTGCTCGAAGAATCTATATGAACCCATACGTAGTGGGGATCAGGTCTGTATCAACCCATAACTGAGCCATGCCCCGCCTCCACCTCTCCCCACCCCACCTCGACGGCGACGAGCAGCGCTTGGTCGCCGAGGCCTTCGCCAGCAACTGGATCGCGCCGCTGGGGCCGCAGGTCGACGCCTTCGAGCGCGAGATGGCGGCCTACACCGGTGCGACGCATGCCGCGGCGCTGAGCAGCGGCACGGCGGCACTGCATCTGGCGCTGCGCCTGCTGGGCACGCGGCCGGGCGACGAGGTGTGGTGCAGCAGCTTCACCTTCGCCGCCAGCGCCAATCCGATCTGCTACGAGCAGGCCGTGCCAGTCTTCATCGACAGCGAGGCCGCGTCGTGGAACCTCGACCCGGCTCTGTTGGCGCAGGCGCTGGACGATGCGGCGCGGCGCGGGCGGCTGCCGCGGGCGGTGATCGTGGTGCATCTGTACGGACAGTGCGCCGACCTCGACCCGATGCTGGCGGCGTGCGCCCGCCATGGCGTAGCGCTCATCGAGGACGCGGCCGAGGCGGTGGGGTCGCTCTACAAGGGCCGGCATGCCGGAACCATGGGCGTGCTGGGCCTGCAATCGTTCAACGGCAACAAGATCATGACCACCAGCGGCGGCGGCATGCTGCTGTCGGCAGATGCCGGTCTGATCGCCACGGCGCGCTTCCTGGCGACCCAGGCGCGCGATCCGGCGCCCCACTACCAGCACAGCCAGGTCGGCTTCAACTACCGGCTGAGCAACGTGCTGGCGGCGATCGGCCGCGGCCAGCTGGCGCGCATCGAGGCCAAGGTGGCGGCGCGGCGACGGATCAATGCGATGTACCAGCAGGCGCTGGGTGGACTGCCGGGCCTGTCCTTCATGCCCGAGGAGCGTTTCGGCGATGCGCGCAGCCGGGCCAACCGCTGGCTGACCTGCGTGCTGATCGATCCCGCGCTGGCTGGTACCGACCGCGAGCGCGTGCGCCTGGCCCTGGAGGCCGCCGACATCGAGGCCCGTCCGCTGTGGAAACCGCTGCACCTGCAGCCGGTGTTCGCCGGCTGCAGAGCGATCGGCGGCGCGGTGAGCGCGGGGCTGTTCGAACGCGGGCTGTGCCTGCCGTCGGGCTCGGGGATGACGGAAGGGGACGTGGAGCGCGTGGTTGGGGTAGTGCGGGGGTGCTGGAAGGGGTAGTGGCGGGCTGCTGGAAGCTGGAAGCCGGAAGCCGGAAGCCGGAAGCCGGAAGCCGGAAGCTGGAAGCTGGAAGCTGGAAGCTGCTCCCAGGTGACGATACGAAGGTCTGTGGAAGCGGTTCGGTCAGCCAGCGACCAGCGACCAGCGGCCAGCGACCAGCAACCAGCAACCAGCGGCCAGCGACCAGCGACCAGCAACCAGCGGCCAGCGGCCAGCGACCAGCGGCCAGCGACCAGCGACCAGCGACCAGCGACCAGCAACCAGCGACCAGCGACCAGCGGCCAGCGGCACTACTCCATGAACGCACCCAGTCTTGACACTGCTTCTCTCGCTGCGTATCTCGTCCACTAGGAAACCGCATGATCACCATCACATACAACGGCACCTATTCAAAAATCACCGAGGCTGCTGACTTCGCCAATCAGTTACTCCACAGCCAGGAGTTATACGACGCGATCAAGGCCAATGCCTTTACCCACACCGCCTACACGCCACATGCAGTTGCCGCAGCCATTCAGAATTGCCATAAAACGCTCCTGATTCGCACATACCGACCAAAATGGGTATTTTCCAAAGCAAATGCGTATGTGACCCTCGCGCAGCCCTTGACGATCTTCTTAAATTCGCGAAAGCTCTGGAGGTCGTGCGGCAGCATCGTCAATACGCTCGTTCACGAATGTGTACACATCGCAGATTATGGCGATGACCCACACGGCCAGATCAACTTTGGTCATGGTGATAATTCATATTCAAGCGCAAAAGACAGCAGCGCCCCCTATTGGATAGGTAAATGGGCCGAGACTCACCTCCAGCAGTTGGTTGACGGAACAGAAGACGAGGAAATTGCCGAGCGTGATTTCAACCCCGAACTCGCCGACAAGTAACCCGATACCATAACCCAGCTCAAGGACACCTCATGACCAATCGTCTATTTATTCTTGCCGAAGGCGACTCGTGGTTCGCCTATCCCCCCAAATGGCTGATTTTCACCTATGGCGTTTCCAATGTTCTTGCGCACCTGCGCAAGATCACACGAAACAAAACCATCATCGCGTCCCTTGCGAGCAATGGCGACACGGCAGTCAATATGTTCTCGAAACGGAACGTCGACGATATCCGTGCGCTTCTGGCAAAATGCCAATACGACTTCCTGTTATTGAGCGCTGGCGGAAATGATATTGTTGGCGAAGAGGATATTATGCCTGTGCTTTACAACAGAACCGATGAACGCACAGGTGTCGACTGCCTCAATCAAGATGCTTTTTCAGATAAAATAGCGGAAATCCGCAAGGGGTACGTCACCATCCTGGACATGGTTGGTGAATTCCCCGAAGCCACTCGGCCCATTGTCGTTGGCCATAAGTACGACTTCGTGTTTCCTGATCCACAAGGAGCCGTTTTCCTGAGTGGCCTCTATAAGAACAATGGTGGCAAATCGTGGATTTACCCCGGAATGCGTAGGCGCGGCATCAAGGACAAGGAGGAGATGCGCGCCATCACCACCGAAATGCTCCGCCAATTCGGCGATATGCTTGATGACCTCGCTGAATCGTATGACTATTTTCACGTGGCACAAACCCAAGGCCTGCTCAAGGACCCCAAGAGATACTACAGAAACGAGATTCACCCCAATGGCGCAGGCACGGAAATCATCGCACAAAAGCTGTGGGAGACCATGAAGGCCGCCTTGAAGAGCAAGAGGAGGGCTGGCACTGGGGCATGACCGCACGGTGCCGAATGGACAGGTCAGGACAGTCGGCTGCAAAGTCGAAGCTCGTGATTTCCCAGGCACCAGCGACCAGCCATCCCAGACGACCCTACGAAGGTCTGACCAATGCCCGGCAAACCGGCGCGTAACCTGTGACTTCTCCTCTGGGTCAATATTGACTCCATTCGCGGGGCACGTATCCTTCCCGCATGTCTGGCACCGTTCCCACCACCAACGACCTCGCCCCGCTCCTACGCAACCTGCGCGATCTCATTGCCGAGGCCCGGCAGCAAGCCGTACGGGCGGTCGATGCCGTGCAGGTGCGGACCTGCTGGGAAGTCGGCCGGCACATCGTCGAGTTCGAGCAAGGCGGGGCGGGGCGAGCAGCCTTTGGCGAGCGGCTCCTTCCCCGTCTGGCCGAGCGGCTGACAGCCGAATTCGGCAAGGGGTTTGATGCCTCGAACCTGCGATACATGCGCTTGTTCTACAAGGCGTTCCCAATTCGTGACGCACTGCGCCACGAATTGAGTTGGACCCACTACCGCCTGCTCCTGCGGATCGAGTCCCCTACCGCCCGCCAGTGGTATGCCGACGAGGCGGTCAGCCAGCACTGGTCCAGCCGCGCTCTGGAGCGGCAGATCGGCACGCTGTACTACGAGCGTATGCTGGCCAGCCGCGACCGGCAGGCGGTGGCCGATGAGGCGGCTGCCCGGGTGGCGGAGTTGCCGGTGGATCCGCGCAGCATCGTACGCGATCCGGTGATGCTGGAATTCCTCGGTTTGCCAGCAGCTGGGCGCGTGCTGGAGTCTGGGCTGGAACAGGCCCTGATGGACCATCTGCAGCAATTCCTGCTGGAACTGGGCAAGGGTTTCGCCTTCGTCGCCCGACAGCAACGCCTGAGCACGGATCACAAGGACTTCTACGTCGATCTGGTGTTCTATAACTATCTGCTCAAGTGCTTCGTGCTGTTCGATCTCAAGCGAGGCGAACTGACGCACCAGGACGTCGGGCAGATGGACATGTACGTGCGCATGTATGACGAGCTGCGCCGCGGCCCCGACGACAACCCGACCGTCGGCATCATCCTGTGCGCGCAGAAGGACGACGCGGTGGTGCGCTATTCGGTGCTGCACGGCAACGAGCAGCTCTTCGCCAGTCGTTACCGCCTGGTCCTGCCGAGCGAGGAGGAGTTGCGCCGCGAGTTGGAGCACGGACGGCGGGCGCTGGAGGCAGGACAACGGTACGCGGCGGATATCCAGGCGACGATGGTCGATCAGGGCTGAAACCCGCGCTGCGTATACGACCAGCGACCAGCGACCAGCGGCCAGCGGCCAGCGGCCAGCGGCCAGCGGCCAGCGGCCAGCGGCCAGCGGCCAGCGGCCAGCGGCCAGCGGCCAGCG
>JALHRW010000067.1 GCA_022841245.1 Planctomycetota bacterium | reverse complement strand
GATCCGTATCCACGATGCGGCGACCCAGGGCGCGGTGTTCAAGGCCCTGGGCATCTCCGAGGAGGAGGCGCAGAAGAAGTTCGGCTTCCTGCTCCACGCCCTGTCCTTCGGCGCGCCGCCGCACGGCGGCATGGCCTTCGGCCTCGACCGCCTGATCATGCTGATGACCGACGCCGAATCGATCCGCGACGTCATCGCCTACCCGAAGACGCAGCGCGGCCGCGACGAGATGCTCGACTGCCCGACGCCGGTCAGCGACCGCCAGTTGAAGGACCTGCACATCGTCACTGCGATCTGAACCGGAGACTCAGCCATGAGCACCACCATGCGAGCCCTGGTCAAAGCCGTCGACGGCCCCGGCCTGGAGATGCGCCAGGTACCGCATCCGGTGTGCGGGCCGACCGAGGTGCTGATCAAGGTGCTGCGCACCGGCATCTGCGGCACCGACCTGCACATCTGGCGCTGGGACGACTGGGCACGGAAGAACGTGCCGGTCGGCCTGGTGGTCGGGCATGAGTTCGTCGGCCGGATCACCCAGATCGGCGCCAGCGTGGTCGACTTCAAGATCGGCGATCTGGTCAGCGGCGAAGGCCACGTGGTCTGCGGCCACTGCCGCAACTGCATGGCCGGCCGCCGGCAGATGTGCGCCAAGACGCAAGGCATCGGCGTCAACCGCACCGGCGCCTTCGCCGACTACATCGCCGTGCCGCAGACCAACGTGTGGTACCACGACCAGACCCTCGACCGCGACGTGCAGTCGATCTTCGATCCGTTCGGCAACGCCGCCCACACCGCGCTGTGCTACGACGTGCTCGGCGAGGATGTGCTGATCACCGGCGCCGGCCCGATCGGCTGCATGGCCGCCGCCATCGTCCGCCATGCCGGCGCCCGCCATGTCGTGGTCAGCGACATCAACCCCTGGCGGCTGGAACTGGCGCGCAAGCTCGGCGCCACCGCCACGGTCGACGCGCGCAGCGAGCGCCTCGCCGAGGTGCAGAAGCGGCTCGGCATGCACGAAGGCTTCGACGTCGGCCTGGAGATGTCGGGCAACCCCTCGGCCTTCCGCGAAATGCTGTCGAACATGTGCCATGGCGGCAAGATCGCCATGCTCGGCATCCCGCCAGGCGAGATGGCGATCGATTGGAACCAGGTGATCTTCAAGATGCTGACGGTGAAGGGCATCTACGGCCGCGAGATGTACGAGACCTGGTACAAGATGACGGCGATGCTGCAGAGCGGCCTCGACATCAAGCCGGTGATCAGCCATGTGCTGCCCGCCGAGCGCTTCCGCGAGGGCTTCGCCGCGATGGAACAGGGCGACTGCGGCAAGGTCGTGCTGATCTGGGCCGAGGGCTGAGCCGTGCTGACCGACGCCGCCAACGCGCTGTACGCCGCCCGCCTCGCCGAGATCAAGGCCAACGGCCTGGAGAAGTCCGAGCTGGCGATGTCCACCGCGCAGGGCGCGCGGGTGGACGCGGCCGGCCGCACCGGCCTGCTCAACCTGTGCGCCAACAACTACCTCGGGCTGGCCAACCACCCGGCGATGGTCGCTGCCGCCGGCGCCGCGCTGACCCGCTGGGGCTTCGGACTCTCGTCGGTGCGCTTCATCTGCGGCACCCAGGATCTGCACGCGCAGCTGGAGAAGCGGCTCGCGACGTGGCTCGGGGTCGAGGACGCGATCCTGTTCTCGTCGTGCTTCGACGCCAACGGCGGCTTGTTCGAGACCCTGCTCGACGAGCCGGACGCGGTGATCAGCGATCAGCTCAATCACGCCTCGATCATCGATGGCGTGCGCCTGTGCAAGGCGCGGCGCCTGCGCTACCGCAACCGCGACCTCGCCGATCTCGAGGCCCAGCTGACCGCCAGCGCCGACGCCCGCGTGCGCCTGGTCGCCACCGACGGCGTGTTCTCGATGGATGGCACCTACGCCGACCTTGCGGGCATCACCGCCCTGGCCCGCCGCCACGGCGCCCTGGTCATGGTCGACGACTCGCACGCCGTCGGCTTCGTCGGCCCGGCCGGCCGCGGCACCGCCGCCATGCAGGGCGTGGCCGAGGGCGTCGATCTGCTCACCGGCACTTTCGGCAAGGCCCTGGGCGGGGCGAGCGGCGGCTATATCGCCGGCCGCCGCGTGCTCATCGACCTGCTGCGCCAGCGCGCCCGCCCCTACCTGTTCTCCAACAGCCTGGCCCCCTCGATCGCCGCTGCGACCCTGGTGGCCATCGACCTGGCCGAGTCGGGCGAGGACCTGCGCAGCCGCGTGCACCGCAACGCCGCCCTGTTCCGCGCCGCGTTGACCAGACACGGCTTCACTCCGGGCGGCGACGCGCACCCGATCGTGCCGGTGCTGCTCGGCGACGCCCGCCTGGCCAAGCGCATGGCCGAGGGCCTGCTGCGCCGCGGCATCTACGCCGTCGCCTTCTCGTTCCCGGTGGTGCCGCAGGGCGCGGCGCGCATCCGTTGCCAGGTCTCCGCCGCGCACGAGCCGGCCGATCTGGAGTGGGCGGCCGCGCAGTTCGCCGCCGCGCGCGACGAAGCCAGGGCCTGATCCGAACCCACGGAGTGACGGAGAGCCACGGAGTGGGGACGAAGCATGTGCTGGTCCTGCTTCAGCTCCGTCTCAACTCCATCCCCTCCGTCCCTCCGTGGTCTGCCGAGATGTAGGGTGGACTTCAAAGCTTCCCGCACATCGCCAGCAGTCGCGCCAACGGCAGCCAGGCCTGGGGCGGGACGGTGCGTGGGTGCGCCTGCGGATCCCAGCCGAACTCGGCCCCCTGCCGCTGCAGCTGGATCTTCGAGGCGACACCGCGCAACGCCTCGGCGACGGTGCGTGGGCCGGCGAAGGCGCGTTCGAGCAGCAGATCGACCGCCGCCAGATCGCGAGGATCGAGATCGCGTCCGCGGCGGAAACGCCACACCGCCAGGTCGACCCGCGCCGGAGGCGTGGTCGCCTCGCGCGGCAGCCGGGCGACGAAGGTGGCCTGCCCGGCGCAGGCGAGCATGGCTCCAGAGCGCGTGCCGGGCGCCGACAGCTTCTCTGCCGTCTCGTGCTGCAGGATCAGGTCGAGGGCGTGCGGTGGCTGCGGGCCGAGGACCCAGCCGCGCACCAGCGCGGCGGTGAGATGGAACGGCGGGTTGGCGACCACGCGCCACGGTCCGACGAAGCCCGGCACCCAGGAACGGAGGTCGGCGGATACGATATCGCAGGCCGGACCGAAGCGCTGTCGCAGCGCCTGCAGACGCTCAGGGGCGAATTCGGCGCAGGTCACCTGGGCGCCGAGCGTGAGCAGCTCGGCGGTTATCGCACCCAGGCCGGCGCCGGCGTCGAGCACCCGCTCGCCCGCCTTGACTCGCGTGCCGGAGACGAAGCGGGCCGCGACCTCGGGTTTGAGATCGTGCTGCTGCGGACCAGCAGAATCGTCAACGGGGCGTCTGGCCACCAGCGGCCTCCATCATGTCGCGCAGCCAGCTGGCGTCCTGCGCGATGCGCGACGGACCGAGGTCGAGGCCGGTGAAGTTCTCGATCGACAGCCAGCCGTGGTAGCCGGCGGCGTCGAGGATGCCGATGATGGTCGGCCAGCGCAGCGTGCCCTGGCCGAGCGGCGCGAAGCCGGTGGAGGTGCCGTTCCAGCCGGTGCCGCCCGTGCGATGCCACACGTCCTTCACATGGACATGCGCCAGGTACGGGCCGAGCAGGCCGACCGCGGTGTCGAGCGGCTCGGAACCCTCGCGCACCGTGTTGGCGATATCGTAGATGACGCCAACGCGCTGCGGATCGAGGTTGTCGAGCAGGCGCATCGCCCCGCTCGGCCCGGTCGCCAGGGTGCCGTCGTGGGTCTCAAGGACGAAGCGGACGCCCTCTCCCTCAGCGATGTTCGCGAGTTCGCGCCAAGCCAGGCGCTGGGCGGCGATCTGCTCCGGGATGCGGCCGCGCTCGGGACGGTCGATCCACACGCGCACGCTCGGCGCGCCGATGATCCGCGCCGCGGCCGCCAGGCGGCGGGCAGCCGGCAGATCAGTGGAGGAGGCGTAGCCGGCCAGCACCGGGCACTTCAGCCGCCAATCGCCGAGGATGCGGGCGACGTCGTGAGCCAGGATCTCGATGCGGTCGAGGTCGAGGACGGCGGCGTTGTTGTCCCAGAAGCCGGGTGCGCGCGAGGGGTCGAAGCGGTGCGGCTTGCACGCCAGGTCGAGACCTGCGATGCCCGCCGCCGCGACCAGCGGGGCGAGCTCATCGAGCGGCAGCCAGGGTGAACAGGCTGTGAAGAGCGATACCGGGTGGCGCATGGCGGTCGGAGCCTCACCAACGGCGGCGACAAGGCAACCAGGGCTTGGTCGACGACACCAGGATAGATCAGGATAATCGGCATATGCGGTACTTGCGGGACTTTAGCAGGCGGCGAGGCCCGCAACCGGCACGCGTGGCAAAGCCAACATCACCATGCGGCATGTTCGGGCAGCCTTGGCCTACGTTCAGCCTTTGCGGGCCACCAGGATGCACATTCCACCACCCAGCGCGTGGCCCTCATGGATCGTGGTCAGGCCGGCGGCCGCGCAGTCAGCCACCAGTTGCCGCCGCGTGACGAAGCGGGCGATCGAATGAGCGATATAGCCGTAGACCGGACCGTGGCGATGCCACAGCCAGCCGAACAGCATCCCAGCCGTCCACAGGTAGCCGAGCAGGAACCAGCGCCAGACCACCCAGCGCGGCCGGGTGAATTCGAGGATGGCGATGAGACCGCCGGGACGGAGGACGCGGGCGACTTCGGCCAGCGACGCGCGGTGGTCGGGGAAGTTGCGCAGGCCATAGCCGATGCTCACCACATCGACGCTGCCGTCGGCGTCGGGCAGCCGGGTGGCGTCACCGACCCGGTAGGATACGCGCGGATGCGGGCCGGCCCGTGCGATCATGCCGGCCGCCACGTCGATGCCCTCCACCGCGACCTCGGGCAGGGCATCGGCCATCGAGCGGGCGAGATCGCCGGTACCGCAGGCCAGATCGCGGACGTTGCGCGTCCCGGGCGGGGCCTGGCGCACCACGGCCGCCACCAGCTCGCGCTTCCAGCCCGCATCCATGCCGTAGCTGAACCAACGGGTGAAGCTGTCGTAACGCGGGGCGATCTCCTCGAACATGGTGGTGACGTACTGCTGACGCTGCTGCGCGTCCCCGTCGAGGTGGGTCCGCTGGTCGAGGTGGTCGAGCAGGCTCATGGGCGGGCATCCTTGGCGGAGCGTTTGACGACGGCGAGTTCGTCGCTGGTGAATGCCGACTGGTCGAGCGCCGGCAGCAGTGGCAGGACCCGGCCCAGGCTGTCGCGATCGAAGGTGCAGTGGACGGAACCGATCATCCGTCCATCAGCGGCGAAGCCGAGGAATTGCAGCGGGGCATCCGGCAGGGACAGGCGCTTGGCCACCGCACCATCCCAGTCGAGCAGGAAGGTGATCGGTTCCTCGCCCACCGTGTCGGCGATGCGCTGGGTGATGGCGGCACGGTCCTCGGGCTTGTATTCGCGGCCATCGATGACGCGCACCAGCGGCCGATCGGCGCCGAGCCGTTTCGACAGCACCTGGTCGCAGCGCTTCGCCGCCATGCGCTCGCCGGTGCGGAAGTACATCAGCAGGCGGTCACGCACGGTATCGAGACGGCAGGTCCCGCCGCGATGATCGGGCAGGACGAGATCCGCCAGTGGGGCGGGCTCGGCAGCAGACATGGTGGCACTGATCAGCACGGCGAGCAGCAATCGCATCATGGATTCCTCTCTTTGCGCAGGATGGCAGGAGCCAGGGTCAGGTTGACGACCAAGCCGACGATGAAGGCGCTGGCGAGCAGGACGCCGAAGCGGCGCGTGTAGGAGAAGCCGCCGAAAGCGCAGGCGCTGAACGCCACCGACAGCGCCAGGCAGGCGGCAGTCAGCACGGGGCCGATGTTTCGAGCGGCCTCCGCCGGGTCGTCATGCCGATGCAGGGCGTAGGCCATGTGGATGGCGTCATCCATGATGATGCCGAGGGCGACGCAGGCGATCATCGAGATGCCCACGTCCAGCTGCCAGCCCAGGCCAGGTAGAGCGGCATAAGTGAACAGCAGCGGCAATCCCGCGAGCGGCAGGGCGGCGAGGGCCAGCCAGGGTCGACGTAGAAAGATCAGCAGCAGGATGACGTTTGCCGCCAGCGAGACGACCAGGCCCCGGACGATGGCCGGGACGATGCGGCCGGTGGTCTCGTCGAGCAGCAGCGCACCGCTCGCCACCACCACGGTGGCGCCGGGGAAGGCGGCGCGGGCGGCGGTCTCCGCCCGCCGGGCCGCGGCGCTGGCATCCGCGACGCTGCCGTCGGACTGGCGCGCCTGCAGACGCAGGGTTGCTCCGGAACCGTCGCCCAGGGCGGGACCGACAAATCGCTCGTGCACGTCGCGAGCGAACAGACGGAGATCGGCTGCTACAGCCACCGCATCCCGGTCGGAACCGGCGCGCACCAGATCCACCGCGTCGGTAAGCGAGAGGACGTGGACGAAACCCGGATCGGCGCGCAACGCGGTGGTGAGCGTGGCCAGGGCGGCCAGCTCGGCCTTGGTCGGCGCATGCCCTGGATCGATGAGGATGTCGCAAGCCAGCGTGCCAGTCAGCTTCCGGTCGATGGCGGCGTGCGCCTGACGCACCGGATCATGCTCTGGCAGCGCATGCACGAAGTCTGCATCCACGCGCAGATGGCTGCAGGCGAACAGGCCGGCGACGATCGCCACTGCATAGACGGCCAGGACCCAGCGCCGATGCCTGACGCAGCTGCCAGCGGTGCGGCCGAGGACCACGCCGAGCCTCCGCCCCGCCCAGCCATCCTGCAACCGCGTCCATGCCGCCGGCGGCAGCAGCGGGATGGCCGCCAGCAGGAGCAGGCAGGGCCACATCGCGGCGAGCAGCACGGCCAGCGCGCCCCACAGGGCGAAGTCGCGGACCGCCGGCACCGCACCCCACCACAGTCCACCGATGCCAGCCATGGTGGTGCAGGTGGCGAGCAGCAGCGGCATGGCGGTGCGGCGCAGGGCCGCTCGGCCCGGATGCGGATCGCCGCTGGAAACCGCCTCGGCCATGGCAAAGGACAAGTGCAGGCTGGTGGCGACCCCGATGCCCATGACCAGCGGCGGCAATAGGCCAAGAATCGCGTCCACCGGCCGGCCGGCGAGGGCAAGCGCCGCGAAGATCCAAGCCAATGCCCCACCAACCGCAACGAGGGCGAGCGCAGCCAGGCGCACATCTCGCAGTACGCTCAGCAGCACCAGGGCGAGCAGCGCCAGGCTTGCCGGCACGGTCAAGCGCTGGTCGGCTGCGACAGCGCGGTTGATCGCCTGCTGCTGGCACATCAGCCCACCGAGCACCGCCTCAGCCCCGGCCGGCGGCGGCATCGAAACAAGCATATCGCGCAGGCGTCCTTCGAGCGCGATGCCGGCATCGGCATCGACCGTCGGGGCGAGACGGACGAGCATGCCGGCCGCACGGCCGTCGGCGGCGACCAGCAGGTTGCGATACAGGGGATGGGCGAGGATGCGTCCGCGCGGCTGCGACAGCAGCGCCACCGGCACGGGTTCGCCCTCGTCCAGCTGCACGTCCCGCGCGGTGGCGAGGCTGTCGATGCCGGCGACACCGGGCAGGGCAGACACGGCCTTGCCGATATGCTGCTGCCAGGCCACCACCGGCGCATCGAGCACGTCGGCGGCGGCCACCATGATGACGAAGCCGTCCTGACGCCCGAAACGAGCCTCGACCTGGGCCAGCGCGACGGCTGATGAACCCTGGGCATCGACCCACGAGCTGGTGCCATTGGCGACGACGACCCGGCCAGCGAACGGGATGGCGGCCAGCCCGGCGGCGACCAGCAGCAGCAACGGCAGGAACCGGCGCCAGTCACCCGTCATGGCTTGGCGGTCAAGGCCAGATCGAGGTCGACGCCGACGATGTCGCCGACCGTGACGAAGATGATGCGCGGCGTGCGGATCTTCCACTCGCGGATGTTGAGATCGAGATGGGCCTTGGCCCGTCCGCCGGCGATGGTCACCGGGAAGGTGACCGGCTTGGCCACGCCGACCATGGTCCAGGTTCCGGTCGCGGTGCCGCCGGTGGCGCTCGGCGTCCAGCCGGTGAGGTCGAAGCGCACGCGCGGATGGGTCGGGACGTCCATGACGAAGTTGTGCATGCGCTCGTCACGGTCCTTGTCCGCGGTGGTCATGCTCGCCGCATCGGCCTCGACCACGCCGCTCGGGGCGGTGGCATCCAGGTGCACGGTGCCGGCGACCAGCTTGGCCGTGCCGGTGAAGTCGTGCAGCGTGCTGGTGCCGGAGAAGCCGACCGTCGATTGCGCCGGATCGATGGCGTAGTCGGCGGCGGCGAGGCCGGCGGCGCAGCAGACGAGGATGAGTCGGAGCATGGAGGCCTCACGGGTTGCGGGTCAGGAGGATACCCTCGGCGGTCAAACCAGGGCCGAAGGCGAAGGCGGCGAGCGGTCCGCTCCAGGGGCGGCGGCACATCGCGTCGATCACGGCCAGGATGGTGCCGCTGCTGCGGTTGCCGGCGATGCGCAGCGCCTCGCGACTGTCGGCCAGGGCGTCGGCCGGCAGGTCGAGGGCCTTGACCACGTCGTCGAGGATGCGCGGGCCGCCAGGATGCACCGCGAAGCGGCATTGCGGCCGCGGGATGCCGCCGAGCAGCTCGTCGCTGAGCGCCGGCAGCTCGCTGCCGAGGGCGCGCGACACGGTCGGCGAGAGGCGCAGGCGGAAGCCGTCCGCGGCGGCGATCCAGGCCATGGCGTCAGCGGTGTCGGGGACGACGGCGCAGGCGTCGCGCTCGATGCGCAGGCCGAGACCGACCGGAGCCTCGCCCCCCTCGACGATGGCGGCCGAGGCGCCGTCGGCGAACAGGCAGGCAGCGATCAAGGCGTCATCATCAGGCCCGGTCTGGAGGTGCAGTGAGGATAGTTCGCAGCACACCACCAGGACGCGGGCCGAGGCATCGGCGCGCACCGCATCCCAGGCCACGCGCAGCGCCGGCATCGCCGCGTAGCAGCCCATGAACGTCACCATGGTCCGACGGGTCGAGCGCGGCAGGCCGAGGGCCTGGATCAGCTGCAGGTCGAGGCCGGGGGCGACGACGCCGGTGCAGGTCGCCACCACCAGATGGGTGATGCGTCCGGGCCCAGCGGGGCAGGCGGCCTGCACCGCCGCCACCGCCAACGGCGGGGCGAGGCGGGCGAAGGCCCGGCTGCGCACCTGGGTGTCGGCATGCGGCCGGCCGACCGGGTACAGCTCGTCGCCTTCGCCGCCCAGCAGGTCGATGACCGCATGCCGGGTCTCGACCCCGGAGCGCTTGGCGAACAGGCGCAGTCGCTTGGGATCCGCCCCATTCGGTAGGCGAGCCTCCAGCCAGCGGGCGACGTCCCCCTGGGCCAGCGGAGCTCCGGGGAGGGCATGACCGAGTTGAGAAATCCAGGCTGGCATGGCCGCAAAGTAGTTCCTGCGTGGACTCACGACAGGGTACCCCGGTACTGGGGTGCAGACCGGGGATCTAGACCGGGAAGACGTGGTGGAACAACTGGCTGCGGGTGCTGATGCCCAGCTTGCCGTACACCGCCGCGAGGGAGTTCTTCACCGTCTGCTCGCCGATGCCCATGGTTTCGGCGATGTCCTTGTTGGCGAGACCCTTGAGCACCAGGACCACCAGTTCGCGTTCGCGCGGCGTCAGCGGCAGGGTCGCCAGACGACGGGCGAACAGCTGATCGACGCCGCTGGCGTCGCGGCGCTCGCCGATCAAACGGGTCAGCAACTCCGCCAACTGACGGACGGCGAAGGGTTTCTCGAGCAGATGGTCGGCGCCGCCGTTGAGCGCCGCAAGCACGCTCTCCTTGTCGCCGAAGCTGGTCATCACCACGCGTACGGCCCCCGGCAAGCGGGTGCGCAGTTCCGCCAGCAATTGGAGGCCGTCGAGGCGGGGCATGCGGATGTCGGTGACCACCGCATCCCAGCCACGTTCGAGACGGTCCAGGGCGTCGCGACCATCGACCGCGCCTTCTGCCTGGAAGCCGAGCCGGACCAGACCGCGCACGGTCAGTTCGCGGGCATCCGCCTCGTCCTCGGCCACCAGCACGCGCGTGCCGCTCAAGCCGCCACCGCCGGCAGGCGGATGCGCGCCTGCACTTCGCCACCGTGCTGAGCGATGGTCAGCTCCCCCGCCACCTCTTCGATCAGCTGGCGCGAGATGGCCAAGCCGAGGCCGAGGCCGCCCGGTTTGGCGCTGGCGAAGGCGTCGCCCTGACCCACCGCGGCGATGGCGGCGGGCAGCACGCCCGGATTGCGCACCAGGATCTCCCAGGAGGCACCCTGCCGCTGGACCGAAACGTGCACTTCGGGGGCGGCCGCCGTGGCGTTGCGCAGCAGGTTGTCGAGCGCCATGCGCAGGTCCTCCGTCGGACAAGCGACTTTCGCCGCCGGGGTATCGGCCAGGCGGATGATCGCGCGACCAACGCAGGATCTGGTCTCGGCCGTCACCGCCTCGGTGACGGTCGCAGCAAGGTCGCAGGCCGACTCGTCGCCTCCGGCAGAGGACGGCCGAGCCAGCCGGTACACCAGCTCGACGGCGCGGTCGATGCGCCGGACGTTGGACTCGACCCGATCGATCAGACCGGTGCGCTCGTCGGCATGCTCGGCCACACGGCATTCCTCGACCAGCAGGCGGATGTTGTGCAGCGGATTGCGCACCTCATGGGCGAGGCCGGCGGCGACCCGGCCGAGCGCGACGAGACGCTGCTGGCGCGAGCGCTCGCGCTCGCCGGCCAGAGCCTGCGCGGCCAGTCGCAGGTATTCGGAGACGGAGAATGCCATCACCGCCATGCCCGGGCCCAGGAGCAGGAACTCGAATCCCCCCAGCACCCGGTGCAGGTTCGGATGCACCATGCCCAGATCGATGAAGAGATCATCCCAGCCCCACAGCGTTAGACCGGCAAGCAGGGCGAGCAAGGCCATCAGCCAGGATCTGCGGCGCGAGGTCATGCCTGCAGCGTGGGCATCGAGCCGTCCCTGACAACCGGGGTACGAGCGTACCGTGGTCACCCTCCCGTCGGGCCAACACGATGCGCGCATGGACGACGTCGACATCGCCATCGTCGGGGCTGGACCGGCCGGTGCGCTGTGCGCCTGGCTGCTGGCCGGCAGCTCGCCCGAACGGCGCATCGTGCTGCTCGATGCGGAGGCCGCACCGCGGCACCGCCCCTGCGGCGAGTACCTCTCCCCGGGCGGACTCGGCGTGCTCGAGCGCGCCGGACTCCTCGCGACGGTCTGCGCCACCGGGGCGAAGCGGCTGAGCGGGCTGGCGCTGCGCGGGCCGCATGGCGGCCATGCCGTGCCCTACCGGCCGATCCTCGGCCTGGTTCCGCCGGTGCCGTTCGGCCTCGGCGTGCGCCGGGAGCGCTTCGACCTCGCCTTGCAGGAGGCTGCGGCGACCCGCTGCACCCTCATCCGGCAAGCCCGGGTCAACGCCATGCGACGCGTCGCCGATGGCTGGGAACTCGGGACCATCGAAGGCCACGCCCTGCGCTCCCGGCTGGTCATCGGCGCCGATGGCCGCGGCAGCATGGTGCGCCGCACCTGCGGCCTCGACCGCAAACCATCCCGCCTGCGCTTCGCCCTGGTGGCGCGTGCCCACGGTGTCGACCACGGCGAGGCTGGCGAGATGCACCTGGGACCGCTCGGGCAGGTCGGCCTCTGCCCGCTCGGCGACGGCGAGGTCAACCTCAACCTGCTGCTCGCCCCCGCCTCGGGCACGCTGCTGCGGCGCATGCCGCGCGAGCGGCTGCTGCGCGCCGCCCTGGCCGCGACCCCGGGCCTGACCGGCCGGACGCGTCATGCCGTCCTGGGGCCGGTGATGGCCACCGGCAGTCTGCCGCAGGGCTGCCGCTCGATCGCAGCTGACGGCGTCGCCCTGGTCGGCGATGCCGGCGGATTCTGCGATCCGTTCACCGGTGAAGGCATGAGCCTGGCGCTGCGCGGGGCGGAACTGCTCGCCGGCGCGCTCGCCGACGGTAACGGCCTGGCTGGTTATGCGACGGACTTCAATCGCGCCATTGGTCGGCGCCGGCGCGTCGGCGAACTGCTCCAGGGCCTGATCCAGCGCCGCCGCCTGGCCGAGGGCTTGGCGGCCGGCATCGACGCCATGCCGCTGCTCGGCCGCCTGCTGGTGGCGGATGCGGCCGGGTACCGCCGCACCTGATCCTCAGTGGCGGCCCCGGCGTGCGCCGGTATATGACGGTCGTGGCAGGCGATCAGACCATCCCCGATCCCGAAGGCCGGCACATCACCGTGCCCGATGCCGAGCTCGCCTCCGCCGTGACCATGCGCATGCCCGAGCCACCCAAGCTCATCGGCGGCTGGTCGGTCGGACGCAGGATCGGCCAGGGCGGCATGGGCGCGGTGCACCTCGCCGAGAAGGACGGCCGGCAAGGCGCGCTCAAGATCCTCCATGCCAGCCTGCTCGGCCAGGGCGACTTCCGCGCCCGCTTCCTGCGCGAGTCGGAGGTGCTGGCCTCGGTACGCCATCCCAACGTGGTGCAGCTGATCTCCCATGGCGAATCCGACGGCTGGCTGTGGCTGGTGATGGAGTACGTCTCCGGCGGCGACCTCGCCGGCCATCTCAAGCGCCGTGGCACGCTGCTGGAGAAGGAGGCCTGCACCATCGCCGCGCGCTGCGCCCGCGGTCTGGTCGCGATCCACGCCGCCGGGCTGATCCACCGCGACCTCAAGCCCGAGAACATCTTCCTGCAGGCGGTCAAGGCCGGCGGCATGGCCGAACCGAAGATCGGCGATCTCGGCATGGCCCGACACGCCGAGGGCGACGACCGCATGACCATGACCGGCACCGCCTGCGGCACGCCGGCCTACATGGCTCCAGAGCAGATCCGCGGTGACAGCGACCTCGACCACCGCGTCGACGTCTACGCCCTCGGCGCGACGCTCTACACCCTGCTGACGGGGCGTAAGCCGTTCGACGGCCCGACCATCTATGTGCTCACGCACGAGGTCCTGACCCGCCCGGTGCCCGACATGCGGCGCTACAGCCCGCATATCACCCCGGCGGTCTGCGGCGTGGTCGAGAAGGCGATGTCGAAGGCGCGCGAACAGCGCCATCGCGATGTCGGCGAACTGCTGCTCGATCTCGAACGCCTGGCGGAGGGCAAGTCGCCGATGCACAGCGCCTCGCCGTCGCCGGCCAGCATGGTCTTCGCCGAGGTCACCGGCAGTCCATCGCCGAAGCGCATCGTCGCCTCGAACGGCTCGGCCTTCACCGGCATCCCGTGGGGGCCGATCGGGCGGCTCGGCGTCCCGGCCCTGCTGATCATCGCCGCCCTCACCGCCGCCACCTGGCTGCTCGAACGCAAGACGCGCGGCCCGGTCCAAGCCGCCGAGCCGGGCCGCCCGGCAACCGCCGCCATCAGCGGCATGGAACGGGACGAGATCGGCGCCGTCGTCCGGCTGCCGGTTGCGGGCCAGGTCGCCAGCCTGCGCTGGTGCCCGCCCGGACGCTTCGTCATGGGCAGCCCACCCGGCGAGGCCGGACGCGAGGCCAGCGAGGAACTGCACGCCGTGCAGCTGAGCCAGGGCTTCTGGATGGCTGCCGGCGAAGTCAGCAACGCGCTCTATGCCGCCCTGGTCACAGGCAGCCCGGATCTGCCTCCCGACCTGCCCGCCAGCGACCTGCCGCTCGAGGCCTGCCTGGCCTGGATCGAACGCCTCAACCGCCTGCATCCCGGCCTTGGTGCCCGCCTGCCGAGCGAAGCGGAATGGGAGTACGCCTGTCGCGCAGGCACCACCGGGACGTTCGCGGTGGAGGGAACGCCGCGCGTCTGCACCGTCCCGGCCGTGCTGACGGCATGGCAGGATGGTGGACTCTTCGCTGCCGAGAACGCCTGGCTGCTCGACCGCGACCAGCCCCAGCTGCGTCCCCTGCCGGTGATGAGTGCGCCGCTCAACGCCTGGGGCTTCGCCGGCATGCACGGTAACGTCGCCGAATGGTGCCTCGACCGCTGGGACGGTGAGAGCCCCTACGGCGACCAGCAGCGCAGCGACCCGATCGGACAGTTCGGCGGCCTGAATGCCGTTCGCGGCGGCAGCTGGCTGCATCCGGCGCACATGGCGCGTAGCGCCGCCCGCGCCGCCGCCAACCCCTCCGACGCCAAAGCCTGGCTGGGATTCCGCTTCGTGGTGCCGGGTGGCACAGCGGCCAGCTGGCCGCCGCGCTGAGTCTGCTCAGAGGTTAAGCCGGCTAAGCCTGGGAGCGCCGCACTCCTGTGCGGCTCGGATCGAGATATCAGCACCCAAGGCAGCCGCACGGGAGTGCGGCGCTCCCGGGCCGCTTGACGCCTGCCGCACCGCAGCGGACCATACCGGCATGCCCATCCTCGTCACCGGCGGCGCCGGCTACATCGGTTCCCACACCTGCGTAGAGCTGCTGCAGGCCGGCCACGAGGTGGTGGTCCTCGACAACCTGGCCAATTCCTCGGCCACCGCCCTGGAACGGGTGCGGACGATCGTCGGCGGCCAGCCGAAGCTGCGCTTCCACCAGGTCGACCTGTGCGACGCGTCAGCAGTCGAACGCGTCTTCGCCGCCGAGCGTCCGGAGGCCGTGATCCACTTCGCCGGCCTCAAGGCGGTCGGCGAATCGGTGCAGATCCCGCTGCGCTACTACGACAACAATCTCGGCGGCACCATCGTGCTGCTGGAGGCGATGCGCCGGCACGGTTGCCGCCAGCTGGTGTTCAGCTCGTCGGCGACCGTCTACGGCGATCCCGAGCGCGTGCCGATCACCGAGTCCTCGCGTCTGACCGCGACCAACCCGTACGGCCGGACCAAGCTGTTCATCGAGGACATCCTGCGCGATCTGGCCAGGTCAGAAGCGGGCTGGCGCATCGTCCCGCTGCGCTACTTCAATCCGGTCGGTGCCCACCCCTCCGGCCTGATCGGTGAAGATCCAGCCGGCATCCCCAACAACCTCATGCCATTCGCACTGCAGGTCGCGGTCGGCAAGCGGCCGCAACTGTCGGTCTACGGCGGCGACTGGCCGACCCCGGACGGCACCGGCGTGCGCGACTACATCCACGTCGTCGACCTCGCCAAAGGCCACCTCGCCGCCCTGGCCAAGCTGCCCCAGGTCGAGGGCTGCGTGCCGGTCAACCTCGGCACCGGCCGTGGATCATCGGTGCTCGACGTGGTCAAGGCGCTGTCGGCCGCCGCCGGCCGCGCCATCCCCTACCAGATCGTCGGGCGGCGCGCTGGCGACGTCGCCTCGTCCTACGCTGATCCAGCCTACGCCGCCGCGTACCTCGGCTGGACCGCCAAGCTCGACCTCGCGGCGATGTGCCGCGATGGCTGGAACTGGCAGCAGCGCAACCCGGACGGCTACCGGACCTGACCAGGCGTGCCCTCCCGCCTCCTCCTCCTCGCCCTGCTCATCGCGCTGATCGGCCTCGCCTTCCTGGTGCGGTTGTTCCAGCTGCAGGTCCTGGAGGGCAGCCAGCACGCGCAGGCGGTCGAGCGCGCCCTGGTCGTGGTCGAGCCGCTGCCGGCCCGTCGCGGGAGGATCCTCGACCGCACCGGCACGCCGATGGCCGAGACCAAGCCGATGTACCACCTCTCGGTGGTGATGGCCGAACTGGAGGTCGAGGGCCGCGCCCGCCGCGAATACGACCTGTGGCGGCTCGACCAGAAGCGCTTCGACGCCCTGGTCGGCGACCTCACCGCCCGGCTGCGCTGGATCAACAAGCCGGCCAACCTCAAGGAGACGCTGCTCGGCGAGATGCTCGCCCACCCGGGCACCGCGCTGCGCCTGGGCGCCCGGGCCGAGGGCGGCACGCTCTCGCTGGTGGCGGTGACGCGTGCCCTGCTCACCCCCGGCCATGGCGATGAGGACGCGGTGCGCCGCCTGGTCGAGGGCGACCTGCTCACCGAGGAACCGCTCGACGCCTTGGTGCGCGAGGTGCAGGTGCGCTGGGGCGTCTCGGCCCAGGCGGTGAGCGAAGCCGGCTTCATCGCCGCCTGCGCCGAGGTCGACCGCGAACTCGCGCTCGAGGAGCCGACCGCCAACGTCCTCGACCCGTTCACCGATCGCTGCTCGCTGAGCTATCCGGTCGGCGACGGGCGCAGCGAGCGCGTCGAACTGCGCCTGATGCTCGCCGAGCGTCGCGAGCAGGCCGAGGTCACGCTGTCGCGCGTGACTGGCCGCGAGGTCGAGGTGATCCGCGAGCGCCTCGACCGGGCGCTGGTCCGCGCCCGGCGCAGTGCCCCAAGCAACATCCTCTACTACGCCGCCAGCGCCGATGCCGATCAGGTCGCGCCGCTGCTGCCGCTCGACACCCGGCTGACCGAGATCCCCCTGCCCGAGGTGGTCGGAGCGCGTGAGCGCATCCTCATCCTGCAGGGCGATCCGGCAGGCGGCGAAGGGCTGTTCACCCAGCTGTCGCGACGCCTCGCCGCCAGCCTGGGGACACCGGATCCGGCCTTCATCCAGGCCCTGATCGAGCACCACGCGCAGCGCATCGGACCATCGACCAGCGGGCGCGAGCATCGCCTCTACCATATGGTCCTCGATCCCGAGCGGTTGGCGCGGCTGATCGACAGCCTGTCGGCTCGCCTTGCCGCCCAGGGCCGGCCGACTCCGGCGCTGGCCATCGAACGCCAGCTCGCCGAGCTGCGCCGGCTCGCCGAGCGTGAACTGAGCGGCCGCACCCGGCGCGATCCGATCCCGCTGCTGCGCGACGTGCCACACGCCCTCGCCATCCGCCTGTGCGGCAGCGGGGCGCAACCGCCCGACAGTTTGCGCCGCCAGTACGACGGTGCCGAGGCCAGCCTCCCCGGGCTGACCGTGGTGGTCGATGTCGGCCGCAGCTATCCGTTCCCGAAATCGGCGCCGCACATCATCGGCATGCTTTCGCGCTCCGGCGACGGCTCGGCCGGGCTGCGCGGCAGCAGCGGGCTGGAGTGGCGCTACGACGACATCCTGCGCGGCCAGCCCGGCGGCCGCATCCGTGCCCGGACTCCGGACGGCTTCGTCACCCTGCGCGACGCCGAGCCGCTGGCCGGCACCGACCTGGTCACCGAGGTCGACATGGAGCTGCAGAGCCTGGCCGAGGACAGCCTCGACCGCTACGTCGAACTCGCCGCCGAGCTCGATCCCGACGGCAACACGGAGCGCATGGCGCGCGGCCGCAAGTTCGGCCTGGCGCGCGGCGGCATGTGCATGCTCGACTGCCGCACCGGCGGCATCCTCGTGCTCGCCTCCAACCCGGTATTCGACCTCTCGACCGCGACCGAGAAGTACAAGGAACTGCTGGCCGACCCGGCCCAGCCGCTGATCGACCACGCCGCGGTCGCCGAGCAGCCGCCCGGTTCGTCGTTCAAGATCCTCACCGCGCTGTGCGCGCTGGAGCACGGCGTGATGGTGCCGGGCGAGCAGGTGTGGTGCCAGGGCTACATGGCGATGTCGCGCGGCCGCCCGGTGCTGCGCGACCACGCCCCGGCTGGCACCTACGACCTCGCCGAGGGCATCCAGGTGTCCTCGAACGTCTATTTCGCGATCATGGCCGACCGCCTGGCCAAGCGCATCGGGCCGGGGGTGCTGCCGCAGTACGCGCACGACATCGGCATCGGCTGGGCCAACGCCCTGGATGTCACCAGCCAGCGCCTCGGCCGCTACGCCCTGCCCACACCCGACAACATCCGCGAGATCCGGCCGCGCGAGCCAAGCTGGTATCCGAGCGACAACTGGCGCATGGGCATCGGCCAGAACTGCCAGGCGGCACCGCTCAACGTCGCCCCGATCGCCGCCGCGGTCGCCAACGGCGGCCACATCGTCCGCCCGTTCCTGGTCCGCCCCGACACCGGACCGGTGGTCAGCGACCTCAAGATCCGCGCTGCCTTCCTCGAAGACGTACGCAAGGGCATGGAGAACGTCACCGCCAACCTGCCTGGCGCCACGGCCAAGCGGCTGCAGCTCGAGGGCGACGCCAAGGGCATCAAGGTGGCGGCCAAGACCGGCACCGCCGAGTGGGGCACCGAGGAGAGCCGGGCCAGCGGTCGCACCGAGGACCACGCCTGGCTGATCGGCTACGCCCCGGCCGACCGTCCGACCATCGCTTTCGCCATCTTCATCCGCAACGGCACCTTCGGCGGCAAAGCCTGCGTGCCGGTGGCCAAACGCGTGCTCGAACGCTACTTCGCCAAGTACGGTCATGAGGGCCACCCGCCTGCCGGCACGCCGACCACCGGCAGCGGGGCGTGGTGACAGGTTCACCAGATCCACCTGCTGGAGGCCGATGGCCGATGGCGGTACAAGCCAGCATGCGCTGCTTGCTCCTGCTGCTCGTCATGACCGTGTCGTTCGCTGCCGAGGGCGTGGTCAAGGTCGGGCCCAATCCGTCTGCAGTCGCATTCTTCGAGGCGAAGATCCGGCCGGTCATGGTCAAGCACTGCTACGAATGCCACGCTGGCAAGAAGCGCTATGGCGGCCTGAAAGTCGACTCGCTCGCGGCCCTGCTCGCCGGCGGCCACGACGAGGGGCCAGCGGTCATCCCCGGCGATCTGGTGAAGAGTTCGCTGCTCCGCTCGATGCGTTACGAGGGTGACAGCGACCTCAATATGCCGCCGCTGGCCAAGTTGCCGGACGACATCATCAAGGATTTCGAGCACTGGGTCGCGATCGGCGCCCCGTGGCCCGACCAGTCCGCGGCGGTAGTCGCGGCCGCTCCACCGCCGCCCCTGCCGCCATTCGTCGGCCGGCTGCATCCGGTGCTGGTCCACCTGCCGATCGCCGCCCTGCTCCTGGCCGCCCTCGCCGAATTCCTGGTGTTGGTGCGCGGTGAGCGCTGGAAACCGGCCACTGCCTTCTTGGTCGCCGCCGGCAGCCTTGGCGCAGTCATGGCCATCGTCTCCGGCGTCAACCTGGAGGGCAGCCAGGATCCGACGATGCTCGAGCGACACGAACTGCTCGGTTGGCTGACCTTGGCGGGTTCGCTGACCGCCAGCGGCATGCTCATCGCCATGCGCTGGGTGCCGCTCCGACGCTGGCCGCTGTTTGCCGTCCTGGTAATCACCGCCGGTCTGGTCGCCTGGACCGGACACGTCGGCGGTGCGATGGTCTGGGGCGAGGACTGGACCAGGCCCTGACCAGTCGCTGAGCGCATGGTCGCTGAGCGCATGGCGACTCCTGGGGCTGCGTGCAAGTACCGCAAGTCACTGAAGGCACTTTGGTTAAACGGGCAACCCCAGGTTGGCGCTCGTGCGCGAAATGCCCTGGCCGCTCAGCAGCGGCGACGCAGACGCTTGGTCACCGCACGTAGGGCAAGGCGGGAGCCCTTCGAAACCGTACCGATCATGCGACTGCCATAGCCCATCTTGACCAAGGCGACGGCAAGTGTGATGCCGAGGATGCCGGCAACGATCAATACAATCGACATTTCGAGCCATGGCATCGCATCATTATAGGGATGCGCAGCGACACGGCAACATCGTCTTTTACCACCGTCCGGGTTCGGCGGGATCCACAGCCGCTGCAAGTCGACTTCGTCTGCGGCTGCGTGCACCGAACGCCTGCTCACCCCGGCAACGGCTGACTGTTGCGAATGCAAACAGTAAAGACCGTACTGGATCAATACTGGGGCCCGGCTAATGTCGCCGCAGGTATGGGCCGATCCGGTGCAGGGTTCCTGATCATGCTGGCTCGGTCTCCGTGGAATGCGGCGAAAACCGACCAACGCCCAGACCCTGCTCGACTCCATTTCATCCATCGTGCAACCGCGAGATTCACATGCCGAAACTCCATGATCCTGTCCGTATCGGCGACTGGAAGCTGCCTAACCGCATCGTCATGGCCCCGTTGACGCGCTGCCGTGCCAGCCCGGGCCGGATCCCCAATGCGATGATGGCCGATTACTACCGCCAGCGCGCCGGCGCCGGCCTGATCATCTCGGAGGCCACCGCGGTTTCGCCGATGGGCGTCGGCTACCCCGACACGCCCGGCATCTGGTCGGCGGAGCAGGTCGCCGGCTGGAAGCCGGTCACGGCAGCGGTGCACGCCGCCGGCGGACGGATCGTCCTGCAGTTGTGGCACGTGGGGCGCATCTCCGATCCGAGCTACCTCGACGGAGCGCTGCCGATCGCACCCAGCGCCATCGCCGCCGGCGGCCACGTCAGCCTGGTCCGTCCGGAGCGCCCCTTCGTCATCCCGCGAGCCCTCGCCGCCGACGAGATCCCTGGGGTCATCGCCGAGTTCCGCCGCGGCGCCGAGAATGCGCTCGCCGCCGGCTTCGATGGAGTCGAGGTGCACGGCGCGAACGGCTACCTGCTCGACCAGTTCCTCCAGGATTCGACCAACCGGCGCAGCGATGATTGGGGCGGACCGGTCGCCAACCGAGCCCGACTGATGCTCGCGGTGGTCGATGCTGCGATCGCGGTGTGGGGAGCGGGTCGGGTCGGCCTGCATCTGGCACCGCAGGGCAACGCCCACTCGATGGGCGATTCGGACAAGCTCGCCACCTTCTCGCATGTCGCCAGCGAGTGCGGCCGCCGCAAGCTGGCCTTCCTCTGCGCCCGCGAAGCGGTGGCCGATGGCCGCATCGGCCCGCAGTTGCGCAGGATCTTCGGTGGTTCCTATATCGCCAACGAGGGTTTGGATCCGGCCTCTGCACAACGCCTGCTCGATGCTGGAGACGCCGACGCCTGCGCCTTCGGCAAGCTCTACATCGCCAATCCCGACCTAGCGGCGCGCCTTGCCGATGGCGCAGCGCTCAACGTTCCCGACCAGAGCACGTTCTACGGGAAGGGACCGGCCGGCTACCTCGACTATCCGGCCCGGGCCAGCTGATCCGCAGGCCAGAGCCTGCGCAGTAATCGAGCGCCTCGCCGCTGCCGGCCAGACGGTCGGGGGAATCCCGACGCCATCCTGCTGCCGCACGCAGCATCCGCTGATTGGCACGCCGACGCTAAGTCCATTGGAGGTCCCAATGGTCATCGATGCGCGCGAAAGCCTGGTCGTGGTCGGCAACGGCATGGTCGGGCACCACTTCCTCGCCCAGGCGGTGGCCGCCGGGCTGGCGGGCCGGCGCCGCATCATCGCCCTCGGCGAGGAGCCCCGCCCGGCCTACGACCGCGTCCACCTCTCGGAATGGTTCGGCGGGAAATCCGCCGACGACCTGAGCCTGCTGCCCAGCCGCGACTTCTACGAGGCCAACGGCATCGACTTCCGCGCCGGGGCCCGGGTCACCGCCATCGACCGGGCGGCGAAGACGGTCAGCCTGGCCGACGGCTCGACGGTGGCCTATGGCCATCTGGTGCTGGCCACCGGCAGCCGCCCATTCGTGCCGCCCGTTCCCGGGTCGGATCTGCCTGGCTGCCTGGTCTACCGCACCATCGAAGACCTGGAGGCGATCAAGGCCCGCGCCACCGGCCGCACCATCGGCGTGGTGGTCGGCGGCGGCCTGCTCGGCCTGGAAGCGGCCAATGCGCTCAAGCAGATGGGTTTGGAGACGCATGTCGTCGAATTCGCCCCGCGCCTGATGGCGGTGCAGATCGACGAGGGCGGCTCGGCCATCCTGCGGCGCAAGGTCGAAGCCCTGGGAGTGCGGGTCCACACCGGCAAGACCACGCAGAAGATCGAGACGGTGGGCGAACGCCTGGCCATGCGCTTCGCCGACGGGGCCAGCCTGGAGACCGACCTGGTGCTGTTCTCGGCTGGCGTGCGCCCGCGCGACGAACTGGCCAAGGCCGGCAACCTGACCGTCGGCACCCGTGGCGGCATCGCCATCGACGACGCCTGCCGCACCAGCGATCCGGCGATCTACGCCATCGGCGAATGCGCCGCCCACAAGGACCGCTGCTACGGCCTGGTCGCGCCCGGCTACCGCATGGCCGAGGTCGCCTGCGACCACCTCGCCGGCGCCGCCGCTCCGCGCCTGTTCACCGGCGCCGACCTCTCGACCAAGCTCAAGCTGCTCGGCGTCGAGGTCGGCTCGATCGGCGACGGCCAGGGGACGACGCCCGGCTGCCACACCGTGTCGTTCCACGACTCGGTCGCCGAGATCCACCGCCGGCTGGTCCTCTCACCCGACCGCAAGCACCTCATCGGCGCCACCCTGGTCGGCGACGCGGCCCTGTACGGCCAGCTGCTGACCCTGTTCCAGAACCGCATCCCGCTGCCCGAGAAGGTCGAGGGCATGATCGCCCCGAATGCCGGCGGCGCCAGGATCGGCCTGAAGCTCAGCGAGCTGCCGGACACGGCCCAGATCTGCAGCTGCAACAACGTCAGCAAGGGCGCGATCTGCAGCGCGATCCGCAGCAGCAAGTACACCCTGGTCGGCGAGGTGATCAGCGGCACCAGGGCCGGCACCGGCTGCGGCTCGTGCAAGACCCTGGTCAAGGACCTGCTGCACAGCGAGCTGAAAGCCGCCGGCATCGAGGTGACGAACCACGTCTGCGAGCACTTCAGGCACAGCCGCCAGGAGCTCTACCACCTCGTCCGCGTGCATAAGCTCACAAGCTTCGCCGAACTGATCGCGCGCCACGGCACCGGCTCGGGCTGCGACATCTGCAAGCCGGCGGTGGCCTCGATCCTGGCCAGCGCGTGGAACGAGCCGGTGCTCGACCGCAAGCACGCCCACCTCCAGGACACCAACGACCGCTTCCTGGCCAACATCCAGCGCGACGGCACCTACTCGGTGGTGCCGCGCTGCCCGGGCGGCGAGATCACGCCCGACCAGCTCATCGCGCTCGGCCAGGTGGCGAAGACCTACAAGCTCTACAGCAAGATCACTGGCGGCCAGCGCGTCGACCTGTTCGGCGCCCGGATCGAGGAGCTGCCGCAGATCTGGCGCGTGCTGATCCGGGCCGGCTTCGAGAGCGGACACGCCTACGGCAAGGCCCTGCGCACGGTGAAGAGCTGCGTCGGCACCGACTGGTGCCGCTACGGCGTGCAGGACTCGGTCGGCCTGGCGGTCAAGCTCGAGCACCGCTACAAAGGGCTGCGCAGCCCGCACAAGCTCAAGAGCGCGTGCAGCGGCTGTGCCCGCGAATGCGCCGAGGCGCAGTCGAAGGACTTCGGCATCATCGCGACCGAGCAGGGCTACAACCTCTACGTCTGCGGCAACGGCGGGATGAAGCCGCAGCACGGCGTGCTGCTCGGCGGCGACCTCAGCGCCGAGCAGGTCATGCGCTACTGCGACCGCTTCCTGATGTTCTACATCCGCACCGCCGACCGGCTGGAGCGCACCGCCACCTGGTTCAACAAGCTCGAAGGCGGGATCGATTACCTCAAGCAGGTGGTGATCGACGACAGCCTCGGCATCGCCGCCGAGTTGGAGGCGGAGATGGCCCACGTCGTAGCGACCTATCAGGACGAATGGGCGACGACCCTGGCCGATCCGCAGAAGCTCAAGCAGTTCCGGCCATTCGTGAACACCACCTCCAGCGATCCCAGCATCGTCATGGTGCCGGAGCGCCATCAGCACCGGCCGGCCTACGCCCACGAGAAGACCCCCCAGCTGGAGACCGTGTCATGAGCACCGCCATGCATTGGGTCCGCGCCTGCACCGTCGACGAGATCCCGCCGTGGTGCGGCGTCGCCGCATTGTTCGGAGACCGTCAGATCGCCCTGGTCCGCTGGGGCGATGGTGAGCAGATCCACGCCCTCGATAACCGTGACCCGTTCAGCGAGGCCTTCGTCATCAGCCGCGGCATCGTCGGCGACCACGCCGGCGCGCCGACCATCGCCAGTCCGATGTACAAGCAGCGGTTCAGGCTTGAGGATGGCGTCTGCGTCGAGGATCCGGCGATCGCGTTGAGCGTCTATCCGGTGCGCATCGAACACGGTGACGTCTTCGTCGGGATCTAGTGTGGAGCGCGGGCGCCCCCGCCCGACCGGCTGCGAGGCGC
>JALHRW010000066.1 GCA_022841245.1 Planctomycetota bacterium | reverse complement strand
TGCCGCCCGCGCCGCGGCCGAGCTGCTGCCACGCCTGCGCGGCGGCAGCGAGGCGGTGCGCGAGACGCTGCCGGTCCTGGCCAAGGCGCAGGACGCGGCCGACGACCTGCGCGCTGGCATGCACGTGATCTCAGGCCTGTTCGCCAACCTGAAAGGGCACGAGCAGGACGAGCGTTTCGTCGCCGTCATCCGCAGCGAACTGGTCAAGCACCGCGGCCGGCTGGAACGTCTGCGCAAGACCGGCATCGGTCGGCTCTATCCGTTCGAACACGCCACCGCCGGCATCACCATCGACCGCTACATCCTGTCGGCGATGCCTGGCGCTGATGACGTCGGCGAACTGATGGGCGCGTGCGAACAGGCCCTGGGCAACCTCTACGCCCTGCACCGCAAGTGCCTGCTGGCCCTGATCGCCCCTCAGCCTGTCTGAGCGATCTCCTCGGCCAGGGTGGTGCCGAGGATCCCCGGATCGTCGCTGCCGACCACCCAGGAAACGCCGGCTGCCCGCAGGCGCTCGATGCCGTGGGCCGATACCGGTGCTCCGCTGACCACACGATTGGACGTCGGACAGACCTCGATGGTGCGGCCAGCCTGGCGGATGCGCGCCAGCACCGCGTCCTGGCAGGCGAGCAGCAGGCCAGGGTCGATTGATTCGGCGGCAACCTGGGAGGCGGGATCGCGGCTGGCGAGATCACCTAGTTCGCGATCGATCGCATCGGCATCGAGGCCGAGTTCGTCCGCCTGCCACTGCAGCCAGGCCAGCCGCGCGCACCGCTCGTCGACCCGTTCCCACGCCGGGGTGGACGGCCACGCCGCTGGGTCGAGGCGCACGGCCAAGGCATGGCCGAGGCGGTCGGCGCCCAACGCCACCGCGTCCCACACCCGGCGCACGGCGGTCAGCGGTTGCACCTCGCGCAACTGCTCACCGACGTGGACGAGGAAGGCTGGCCGGCGCGGGCAGGCAGCGATGGCGGCTGCCAGCGCGGCATGTTCCGACGGTTCGTCCTCGATGCCGCAGAGGTCGATGCCGGTGATGCACGGATGCCGGGCTATGGCAGCCGCGATCAACGGCCAATGGCGCAAAGGGCCGGAACGTGGCAAGGACAAGGCGAGATGCAGCCCGTGGCGCACCGCTGCCATGGCGAGGTGGTCGACGGCTGCCTCGGCCCAGGCGTCCGAGGCCGTGCCGGGCACCAGTACACGCATCTCCGCCGGCCCACGGGCGGCGACGTACGAGCAGACGCGGTCGATCTCGTCGGCAGTCTCGCGGGTCCATCGATCGTGTCGGCCACTGGCCCAGCGGCTGCAGGCGATGACCAGATCGTAGCGCGCCCGGAAAGCGGCGAATCCCGCCGGGCCCGTGGCCAGCGCATCGGCGAGTTCGCGGTCGGCATCGCCTTCGCCGGCGGCGTGCCGGCGGGCGAGAGCCGCGAAGTCCGGCGGCGTCAGTCCGGCATCGCGCCAGCATCCGGCTAGCCAGCCCCAGTCGACCGCATGCCCCTGGGCCAGCTCCAGCGCCTGTCCCGGGGTCAACGCTCCGTACAGGTGCAGGTGCGGATCCATCAGAAGTCGCAGATCTTGAGCGGTTCGAACCCGATCAGGTCGCAGGAGGCGCAACGGTACTGCACGCCGGCGATGTCGCCTTCGACGCGGGCCGGGCCGATGTTCTGGCCATGCAGGTGGCCGTACACGCACCACGAGGCCCGCGCGGCGGTGATCAGCGGGGTGAAGCGGCTGCTGCGCTTGCCGGAGGCGACCGGCGGGTAGTGGAAGACGCAGATGCGTAATGCGGCGGGCGTACCGGCCTCGCCGTCGAGGCGGTCTAGCTCGGCGATCGACAGCTTCAGCTCGTGCTCCTCGTTGGCCAGCCAGGCTTCGATGTCGGCGTCGCTGCGCTTGTCGCCGTAGCGCGTGAGGGGGGCGAAGTCGCCGCCGCGGGCGCCGAAGAAGCCGACCGGGCCGATGCGCGCGGCGCTCTTCTTGATCGCCAGGATGCGTGGCGGCAGCAGGGCGCCCATCGCCTTCTTGGTCCCCGCCCACCAGTAGTCGTGGTTGCCCTTGGCGATGATCTTCCAGCCCGGTCGCGCGGCGACCCAGTCGAGGTCCGGCTTGGCCTCGGCCGGCCGCATCGCCCAGCTCAGGTCGCCGGGCGACAGCACGATGTCCTCCGGGGCGACCAGCCGGTCCCAGGCCTCGGCCATGCGCTCGTGGTGCTTCTCCCAATGGCCGCCGAAGACGTCCATCGGCTTGGCGCCGGACAGGGAGAGATGGAGGTCGGACAGGGCCCAGATCACCGGCATGCTTGCAGGGTCGCAGGCATCCGGGGTTGGTCAAAGGCGATGATGGCTGTGCTTGCTGCACGGTTAAGGGTTGGTGAAGGTGCGAGGCCCCTTTGACATCCTTTCCCGCCCCCACCATCGCCGGGCATGCCTGCCAAGCTTCCAGAATACCGCCTGGGCGTCGACCTCGGCGGGACCAAGATCCACGTCGTCGTCCTCGACCGCAAGGGACGCATCGTCGGCTCGGCCCGCACCGCGACCAAGGGCGAACGCGGCTACGCGGCGGTGGTCGAGCGCATCGCCAGGACCGCGTTGGAAGCCCTCGACGATGCCGACGTCAAGCGCAAGTCGGTCAAGGTGTGCGGCATCGGCGCCCCCGGGCCGGTCGACGCTGAGCGCGGCGTCATGCACATGGCTCCGAACCTGGGCTGGATCGACAAGCCGCTGGCCCGCGACCTGGGCAAGGCCCTGGCGATGCGCGTCGTGCTGGGCAATGACGTCAACTGCGGCGCGCTGGGTGAGGTCGCCTACGGTGCCGCAGTCGACGCCCGCAGCGCCGTCGCCGCCTTCGTCGGTACCGGTCTGGGCGGCGCGGTGGTGATCGACGGGACGGTGGTCAATGGCGCCCACGGCTACGGCGGCGAGATCGGCCACATCCCCTCGCCCTTCGGCGACGCGGTGTGCGGCTGCGGCCGTCGCGGCTGCCTCGAGACGGTGGCGAGCAAGACCGGTGTCCTGCGCCTGATCAACGATGCGATCGCGCAGGGTCGCAAGGCGCGCCTCGACGTCACCGGCACGGTCAAGTCGAGCGCCATCGCCGAGGCGCTGGCCGCCGGCTGCCCGGTGACCAAGGCGGCGATCGACCGCATGGTCGAGGCGCTGGCCTGGGGTTTGTGCGCGATCGGCAACGTCGTCGATCCCGAGGTCTTCATCCTCGGCGGCGGTCTGGCCGAGACCCTGGGCAAGCCGCTGCTACCCCGACTCGCGGGCATGATGGCCGAGACCTCGGTGCTGTACCGCCGCCAGCGGCCGAAGCTGGTCATGGCCAAGCTGGGCGATGATGCGGTCGCGGTGGGGGCCGCTGTCGCCGCCGGACGTCCGGTATGAAGACGGTGACCAGGCGCGTGCGCAAGGCCCCGCCGTCGGGCCGGCCGGTGGCGGTGATCGACTGCGGCACCAGTGCGGTGCGCGCCCTGCTGGTCGAGATCCGGCCGGATGGGCCGCGCACGCTTGAGGACATCGTCCGCCCGGTCGACCTCGGCGCCGGCCTGACCGGTGGCAAGCTGTCGCATGAGGTCATGGCCGAGGTCATCGACGCCATCACCGGCATCTGCGAAGCGATGCGCAGCTACGGCATCGAGCAGGTCCGCGCGGTCGCCACCAGCGGCGTGCGCGAGTCGTCCAACGGCGATGTGCTGATCGAACGCGTGCGCGCCGCCACCGGCATCGAACTCGAACCGATCGACGGCGCCGAGGAGGCCCGGCTGTACTACGCCGGCCTCGGCGCGCTGCTCAAGGGCCAGGGTGGTCACCTCAAGGGCCAGTCGCTGGTGGTCGAGATCGGCGGTGGTGGCGCCGTCCTCGGCCTGGTCAGCGACGGCAAGCTGGTGCGCTCGTCGGACGAACACTACGGCACGGTGCGCGTCTTCGAGCGCTTCTCCTCGATGCGCGACAGCGGCGACTACGCCGTGTCGATCGACCGCGACGCCCAGGGTGCGGCGCGCATGATGCTGGTGCGCTATCCCGTCGAGAGCATCTCCGCGGTCTACGCCAATGGCGGCGACGTGCGACGTCTGCTCGCGCAGATCCGCCCCGACGCCCAGGGCCCGGTCGAGCCGCTGCCGGCCGCCGGCATCCGCCGCTGGTTCGACGCCATGTGCCGGCTGTCGCACAAGGCGCGGGCCGAGCGCTGCGGCTGCGACGAGCGCGGTGCCGACCTGCTGCTGCCCGCAGCCGCCATCCTGCTCCACGTCTGCCAGATCACCGGCCGGGACGAGGTGCTGGTCCCGCGCACCTCGCTGCGCGATGGTCTGCTCGCCGACCTGCTGCCCGGGGCGCTGGGTCCGCACCACCTCGATCGCGACCACATCCTGGCCGAGGCCCGCGCGCTGGTCGAACGCTTCGGCGGAGACCTGGCCTACGCCGAGAACACCGCCAGCATGGCGGGGCAGATCTTCGACCAGACGCGCAGCCTGCACGGCCTCGGCCCGCGCGAGCGCGCCCTGCTCGAGTTCGCCTCGCTGGTGCACGACATCGGCGCCTACATCAATGTGCGCGAACGGCACAAGCACACCCTCTACATCCTCGACCATACCGACATCGCCGGGATGACCGCCGAGGAGAAGCGCATGGTCGGGCAGATCGCGCGCTACCACCGCCGCAGCAGCCCGCAGGCGCACCACGAGGGCTTCCAGGTCCTCGGCCGGCGCGGCAAGGTGGTGGTGGCGCAGCTGGCCAGCATCCTGCGCATCGCCTATTCGCTCGACGTCGAGCGCAGCCAGCGCATCAAGAAGCTGCGTTGCGATGTGGTGCCGGGCCGCCTGCTCATCCGCGTGGATCGCCGCCAGATCGCCCTCGAACGCAATGCGATCGAGGACAAGAAGCGCATGTTCGAGGAGACCTTCGGCCTGCGCGTGGATGTCATCTCGCGCGAGGGGGAATAGCCGTGCCGCAACCGACCAGCGTGTTCCGCCACGAAGGCGGAGTCTTCCCGGATGCCCGCCGCTACCAGAGCCGCGAGCTGAGCTGGCTGGCGTTCAACCGTCGCGTGCTGGAGGAGGCGCAGGACGCCGGCGTCCCGCTGGTCGAGCGCGCCAAGTTCCTCGCCATCGTCAGCTCCAACCTCGACGAGTTCGTCATGGTGCGGGTGGCCGAGCTCGCTGGCCTGGCCAAGGGCAAGGGCGACGAGGCCGACGACGCGCGCGGACTGCTGCGCGACATCCGCGCCGGCATGCGCGGCATGCTCGCCGACCAGTACGCCTGCTGGCGCGACGAGGTGGTACCGGTCCTGGCCGAGGAGGGCCTGACCATCGTCCCGCCGCAGTCCTGGACCGAGGTCGACCGCGAGACGCTGCGGGTGTTCTGGCGCGACCAGCTCGAACCGGTGGTGACGCCGCTGGCGGTCGACCCGACCCGGCCGTTCCCGATCATCCCCAACCGCTCCATCACCGTCGCGGTGCAGCTCGCCAGCGACGATGGCGAGAGCAAGAACGCCATCGTCACGGTGCCGCGGGACAACCGCCTGGTTGCGCTGGTCAGCAAGCCCGGCTGCTTCGCCATGATCGAGGACGTGCTGATGCACCACCTCGACGCGTTGTTCCCCGGTCATGCCATCGCCTCCCGCTGCCTCTTCCGCGTCACCCGCGACGGCGCCATCGAGATCGACGAGGACCAGTCCGCCGACCTGCTCACCGAGCTGGAACAGGAGCTGTTCGACCGCGAGCGCGGCGACCCGGTGCGTCTGGAGGTGGTCGATGGCGGCGATCCGGGGCTGCGCGCCTGGCTGGCGCAACGCCTCGACCTGGACGACGCCGCGATCACCACGGTCGGCGGTCCGCTCGACCTGACCTTCCTCTTCGGCCTGGGCGAGAAGCTCGACCAGCTGCCGGTCGGCCCCCGGCCCGACCTGCGCGACCCGCCGTTGCCGGTGCTGATGAACCCGCCGGTGTGGGATGATCCGTTCGCGACCATCGCGTCCGGCGAGATCCTGCTGCACCACCCGTACGAGAGCTTCCAGCGCGTGGTCGAACTGGTCGAGCGCGCCGCAGACGACGCCCGCGTCCTGGCGATCAAGCAGACGCTGTACCGGGTCAGCGGCAATTCGCCGATCATCCGCGCCCTGGCCCGCGCCGCCCGTGCCGGCAAGCAGGTGACGGTGCTGATCGAACTGAAGGCGCGCTTCGACGAGGCTGCCAACATCCGCTGGGCCCGCGCCCTGGAGGATGCCGGCGCGCACGTCGTCTACGGCCTGGTCGGCTACAAGGTGCACGCCAAGCTGCTGCTGATCGTGCGCCGCGACGAGGATGGCATCCGCCGCTACTGCCACCTCGGCACCGGCAACTACAACGACAAGACCGCGCGGCTGTACACCGACCTGTCGTACATGACCACCAACGAGGCGGTCGGGCGCGACGTCGCCGCCCTGTTCAACATGCTCACCGGCTACAGCCGGCCGCCGGAACTCGAACGCCTGTGGGTCAGCCCGCTGACCATGCGCACCAACATGGTCGAGGCGATCCGCCGCGAGGCGGCGAACGCCAAGGCCGGCCGGCCGGCGCGCATCATCGCCAAATTCAATGCCCTGGTCGATGAGGGCATCTGCGACGAGCTCTACGCCGCCTCCAAGGCCGGGGTCGAGATCGACCTGATCGTGCGCGGCATGTGCATCCTGCGCGCCGGGGTGAAGGGCCTGTCGGAGCGCATTCGCGTCCACTCGCTGGTCGGCCGCCTGCTCGAGCATTCGCGCATCTTCCGCTTCGAGAACGACGGCAAGCCGCAGTTCCTCATCGCCTCGGCCGATTGGATGACGAGGAACCTCGACCGCCGGGTCGAGAGCGCGGTGCTGATCGATGACCCGCGCCTGACCGCCCGGCTGCAGGCCATCCTCGACATCTGCCTGCAGGACGACTGCGGCGTGCGCGATCTGCGCCCGGACGGCACCTATGTGCGGCGCAAGGCGAAGACTGGTGACCGGTCGCACTGCGCATTCGCGCGCCTGTGCGCCGAGGCGGCGGCCCAGGCCAGCCCCGCGGTCGGACCGGCAGCGGCGCCGACGTTCCGGCCCAGGCGCAAGGGCGAGCGCCGGAAATAGGACGGTTGACCCGGCGGCGATCCCGCCAGCGTGCCGCGCATGCGCTGCTTCACGCTGCTCCTGCTCGCCGTCCTGCTCGTCGCCGCTGATCCGCCCCCGGCCGTGGCCGCGGCACCGGAGGCGTCGACGGTCGAGCAGCGGCTGTCCCCGGTCAAGACCGATAGCCCGCGCGACAGCATGCGCTCGTTCATGCGCGCCATGGACCGCCACGTCCAGGCCCTGGCCGAGCGGGACCGCAAGGCCGAGGCCTGGCTGGACGACGCGGTGCGCTGCCTGGACCTCAGCGCGACCAACCCGGTCGGCCGTGACAGCATCGGCCGCGATGCCGCCCGCCACCTCAAGGAGGTCATCGACCGCGTCATCATCATCGACTACGAGCGCATCCCGGAAACCACCGACCTGGTGCGCTGGCGGTTGCGCGGCAGCGAGATCGCGCTGCATCGCATGGCCGCCGGCGATCGTGCCGGCGAGTACCTGTTCACTCCCGACACGGTGGCGCGGGCCAAGGACTTCTTCCTCAAGGTGCGCGAACTGCCGCTGCTCGACGGGACCTCGGGCGGCGGGTTCCACGCCCCATGGCAGGAGCAGTGGGTGCCGCCGTCGCTCCGGCCGGAGGTGTTCGGCGTCGCCTACTGGCAGTGGCTGCTCATCACCGCCCTGATCTTCGTCGGCCTGATCATGCGCCAGGTCGTCCGCATCGCCGGCTACGTGATCAAGCAGGCGACGAGCAAGACGGCGATGACCTGGGACGACGAGCTGGTCGATGCGCTGACCGGCCCGGTCACCCACCTGGGCACCACCGGCATCTGGTTCGCCTCACTGCATCTGATCGGCGTCGGCGGCACCGCCTACACCGTCATCGCCTTCCTGATCAAGGGGGCGTTCTTCGTCAATCTGGCCTATCTCGCCTACAAGCTCGCCGGCTTCATCGGCAACCAGCTCGAACACCAGGTCAAGCAGAAGCACCAGGACATCAATCAGGGCCTGCTGCGCCTGCTCAAGCAGACCCTGCAGATCCTCGCCCTGGTGTTCTGCCTGCTGCTTGGGGCCCAGAACATGGGCATGGATGTGGCCAGCCTGATCGCCGGCCTCGGCATCGGCGGTCTCGCCTTCGCCCTCGCCGCCAAGGACACGCTCGCCAACCTGCTCGGTTCGGTGATGCTCATGCTCGACCGTCCGTTCCGCATCGGCGACTACATCGTCTCCAGCGGGGTCGAGGGCACGGTCGAGGAGATCGGCTTCCGCTGCACCCGCGTGCGCACGCCGGCCAATTCGCTGGTCTCGATCCCGAATTCGAACCTGGTGCTGGCCAACATCGACAATCTCGGCATGCGCGAGTTCCGCCGGGTGCGCGAGACCTACACCCTGACCTACGGCACCCCGCCCGACCTGATCGAGCCCTTCTGCGAGGGGGTGAGATGCATCCTCCGTTCGCGCCCGGAGGTCAAGCAGGATGCCATCGTGGTCAACTTCAACAACCTGGGCGCCTCGTCCCTCGATGTGCTGGTCAACTACCATCTCAAGGCTGACACCTGGAATCAGGAGCTGGCCATCCGTCAAGCCGTCCTGTGCGAAGTCCTGCGCCTGGCCGGGCGTCTGCCGGTCGAGTTCGCCTTCCCGACCCAGACGTTGCATGTCCCTGGTCTGGCCAAGCCCAGCTGAGGGCTTGCCTCGGCGAACATTCCCGAGACATTCCGCCCCCGACAGGCTCCCATCATCTAGAGGCCTAGGATACCGGATTTTCATTCCGGCGACGCGGGTCCGAATCCCGCTGGGAGTACCACAGCAGTGAAAACCCGGCCAATGGCCGGGTTTTTCACTGTCGCAACCCAGGGAAGGGCGCCCAATGCAGCGGACGATCCAGGCTCTGCGGGGGCTCTCTTTCGACGCGTTGCCGGACGAGCTGCGCCGGACCATCTACTGCCAGCCGTGGGTCCACATCCAGGGCGAGGGCGGCGACGACCTGTGGGTGACCCGGCACGGCTGGCGGCATCTCGATGCCGTCCTGCCAGCCACCTGGTTCGACCGCCACGCCTATTCCCACATCGGGACCAGGCTGCCGCACAGCACCGGCACGGTCTATCGCATGCCGACGTCGAGCTTCGACCTGGTGGTCAAGTTCAGCCGGGTCGCCCTCGATCCGCTGCTGCACCACGCGGAAGCGGTCGGGATCAGCCGGCAGGACGCCGACCGGGCCGAATTCCTCGGGCCCTTCGAGGAACTCTCCATGGTCATGGAGGTGCGCCAGGGCTGGTACGGGCCACGCGATCTGCATATCGCGGCGCCATGGCCTTTGGCGGTGTACAGCCCGGCCAAGCGCTATCCGGCCTGGCGGCTCGGGCGCAGCGATTCGCGCTGGCAACGGCACATTGCCGGGCTGGCGGCCGACCAGGCGATCGCAGCCGAGGAGCGGCGCGTCCACCTCGCTGAGGACCGCGACTACATCACCTTGCACCATTGGCTGCGCGGCGAGGACGCCTACCGCTGCGTGCGTCAGGGCTGGCTCGCCCAGGCCGAGGCCGAGGCCGAACTCGCCAGGGCCAGCGCCGACTTGGCGGCCAAGGGCTTCCGCGTCCTCGACATGAAAGTGCACCATCTGATCCTGCGTCCCGACCGGCATGGCCGCCTGCGCCGGCAACGCGATGGTCGTCTGCTGCGGGGCATCATCGATTTCGAACTGTTGGAGCGTCTGCCAGCCTACTGCCAGGCTTTGTCGAGCGGTCAGAGCAACAATCCCCCGCCGCGCCTCGCCTAATCCCGTCGCGCAGCGATGGGCAGGGGCGGCCGTCGCGCAGCGATGGGTCTGCCGCCGAGCGGTGGTGGGCGCGATTTCGGAGCATATGCGACGAAATCGAGCCGCGACAAAGGCAGCCCCATCGGGGCCGCAGGGGCGGAGCCCCTGAGCAGACAGCCAGACTTCCAATGCAGAATGCTGATGGATGGCTCAGGCAGGGTCCTACCGCGTGACTGCCCTGATTGGTGACATATGGATCTTCACGTCCTGAAACGAGGACGAAGGAACACGACATGGCCCATACCGCCAATGCTAAGCTCAACGCCTGGATCGACGACGTCGCCAAGCTGACCAAGCCGGCCGCCATCGTCGTCTGCGACGGCAGCCAGGCCGAGTACGACCGCATGCAGAAGCTGCTGGTGGATGCCGGCATCGGCATCCCGCTCGACCAGAAGAAGCGGCCCGGCTGCGTACTGTTCCGCTCCGACCCCAGCGACGTCGCCCGGGTCGAGGACCGCACCTACATCGCATCCAAGACGAAGGACGAGGCCGGTCCGACCAACAACTGGATCGACCCCGCCGAGCTGAAGAAGACCATGACCGGCCTCTACGCCGGCTGCATGGCCGGGCGCACCATGTACGTGATCCCGTTCTCGATGGGCCCGCTGGGCAGCCCGATCTCGAAGATCGGCGTCGAGCTCACCGACTCGCCCTACGTGGTCATGAACATGAAGATCATGACCCGCATGGGCGCCAAGGTGCTGGAGCGCCTCGGCGCTGCCGGCGAGTTCGTGCCCTGCCTGCACACGGTGGGCAAGCCGCTGGCCGCCGGCGAGAAGGACACCTCGTGGCCGTGCGCTCCGATCGAGAAGAAGTACATCGCCCACTTCCCCGAGGAGCGGACGATCTGGAGCTACGGCTCGGGCTACGGCGGCAACGCCCTGCTCGGCAAGAAGTGCTTCGCCCTGCGCATCGCCTCGGTGCAGGCCCGCGATGAGGGCTGGCTCGCCGAGCACATGCTCATCCTCGCCCTGACCAGCCCGCAGGGGAAGACCTACCACGTCGCCGCGGCGTTCCCCTCGGCCTGCGGCAAGACCAATCTGGCGATGATGCAGCCCAGCCTGCCCGGCTGGACGGTGAAGACCCTGGGCGACGACATCGCCTGGATGCGCATCGGCAAGGATGGCCGGCTGTACGCGGTGAATCCCGAAGCCGGCTTCTTCGGTGTCGCGCCGGGCACCTCGGCCAAGTCCAATCCGCACGCCCTGTCGACCTGCACGAAGAACACCATCTTCACCAACTGCGTGCTGACCGCCGACGGCGATGTGTGGTGGGAGGACATGGGCGTCCCCCCGCCGGCCAAGGGCATCGACTGGGAAGGCAAGGCGTGGACGCCTGACTGCGGCCGCAAGGGTGCGCACCCGAATGCCCGCTTCACCGCCCCGGCCAGCCAGTGCCCGGTGATCGACGCGCGCTGGGAGGATCCCGAGGGCGTGCCGATCGACGCCTTCCTCTTCGGCGGCCGCCGTCCCTCGACCATCCCGCTGGTCAACGAGGCGCTGAGCTGGGAGCACGGCGTGTTCATGGGCTCGTCGACCGGCTCCGAGACCACCGCCGCCAACATCGGCGCGGTCGGCGTCATCCGTCGCGACCCCTTCGCCATGCTGCCGTTCTGCGGCTACAACATGGGCGACTACTTCGCCCACTGGCTGAAGATCGGCGCCAAGCTCGGCAAGAAGGCGCCGAAGGTGTTCTTCGTCAACTGGTTCAGGAAGGACGGCAACGGCAAGTTCATGTGGCCCGGCTATGGCGACAACAGCCGCGTCCTGGCCTACATCGCCGAGCGTTGCGAAGGCAAGGACATCGCCACCAAGACGGCGATCGGCTGGCTGCCCAAGCCGGGCGCGATCGACGTCTCCGGGCTGGGACTGCCTGCCGACGGCATGGCCGAACTGACCAAGGTCGACACCGCCGGCTGGAAGGCCGAGGTCGACGGCGTCGCCGACTTCTACAAGAAGTTCGGCAATCGTCTGCCCAAGGCGCTGAGCGCCGAGCTGGACGCGCTCAAGCAGCGTCTGGGTTGAACGGTCCCAGGACCGTGGGCTTCAGCCCGCGGTCCTGGGGAGCCTCACTCAGACCAGCGTCGGATCCGCCCCGATGGTGCCGACCAGGCGGTCGCGCCAGCTCGGGGCGCTGACCTTGTCGAGCGTGCGCCGGGCCTGCTCCAGCCGGGCGGCGACGTCGAGGCGCTCGGCGTGGGCACGGTTCTCCGGCTTGTCGAGGAAGGCGTTGAGGTAGCGCACGCGGTCCTTCCAGCCCTCGATGTCGAGGCGCTGCTGGTGCTCGATGCGCGCCTTGTACCAGTCGCTCTGCAGCAGGGCTTCGCGGCTGAACTGGGCGCGGAAATCCGGGTCGCGCTCGTCCTTCCCGTTCCACGTGCCGGTGGCCATGATGTGCAGCAGGCCCTGCAGCGGCGGGCAGGCGTCCTTCCACGAGCCGTCGGCCAGGTAGCTCTGGGCGACCTTGCGATGCGCCTCGACGATGTTGTCGACGCCATCGGCGAACACGGCGGCGTCCTGCAGCTCCGGGCGCAGCAGGGTCTGGTCGAACACGGCGGTGCCGTTGTCGAAGATGCGGCCGAAGTAGTCGTGCAGGAACTTGGTGGTGATGCGCCAGCCCAGCCGGCTGGACCGCACGCTGCGCCCGTCCAGCTCCATGTCCTCGATCCGCTCGAGATGGCCCGCCTTGATCAGCACATCGGCGGTGCGTTCGTTGGGCTTCAACCGGCACCACAGTTCGGGCACCAGCAACGAGATGTCGTGGTCCATGCGCGCCTTCGGTCCGACCCAGCCGGCGGCGGTGCTGAAGCCGTCGTGGCCGGTGAGGATCATCGACACCAGGGTCGCGTTGAGGTCGGCGGTGGCGCGCAGGGCGTTGAACGGCCCCTTGGTCAGCGCCCCTTCAGAACCCGCGCCCGTGGTCGACGGGCTCTTGCCGGTCAGGCTGCTCACGTAGTCCATGAACAGCTCAGGCAGCTCCTGATAGTGGATCGGGTTGAACACGCACAGCGGCCGCACTCCCTTTTCCGGCGGGTTGTTGCGCCGACCGGCAAGCACGGCGTCCACCGGCACGACCAGACCCCGCTCCTTGGGCACGCGGTTGAACAGGCGCAGGCAGATCTCGGCCAGGCGCTTGGGCAGGGGGTTGGCGCGATCCGGACGGATCTGCAGGTAGCGCGGATTCTTCGACGGCTTGCCGTCGACCATGCGCGGCTTGGCGGTGGAGACGGTGAAGGCGTCGCCGCGGGTCAGCGACGCTTCGAGATGCGCCTTCATCGCCGGGGTGTAGAGGTCGTGGGTCGGGGCGTCCTCGACCTCGGTGCGCAGCTCGGCGGATGTCATCGGCTGCCAATTGCTGGCGAACAGTCCGGCACCGGAGATGTCGGCCTCGGCCTGCTTGTCGTAGCCGCGGTGGATGGCGTCGTCGGGCCGCTGGAACAGGCGGTTCTCGCAGTTCTCCGACAGCTTGTAGCTCTTCGCCGGATCGAGGCCGATCCACATGCCCGGCACCACGACGGAGGCGGTGATGTCGTCCTCCATCTGCACCTTCTCGGCAGGGATGAAGTCCTGGCGCAGCTTGAAGGTGCGCCAGCCGCCATCGGCCTCGAAGCCGACGCGCAGGTATTCGCCGACCAGCGGGCGCCCATCGAGCTTGAGCTGATAGCCGGGCCGGCCGTTGATGCGGTCGACGGTGAAGTGGCTGCGCCAGTCCGCGCCCCACTCCGGACGGTGGAAGCGCTTGACGATGAACACCAGCGGCCAGATGTGCGGCGGGATCGAGCGCAGCCAGGCATTGTACTCGTCGGTGAAGTCGTCGCTGGGCGTGAACATCTTGATCACGCTGCCCAGGCTGCGCTCCGGCGACAGCACGCTGCGCGTCTTGCGCGTGCCGTAGTCGGGGCGGAAGCGCAGCTTGAGGCGGTGCTCGTAGTGGCCGTTGAGGATGGTGTCGACCAGGGAGGTGTCCTGTTCGATGTCGTAGACCACGACCGGGCCGTGGATCACCGCGTCGGCCAGGCTCTTGCTGATCTCGCTCTTGCCGCCGCCGCTGACCGTGCAGGGCTTGTGGCAGAAGGTGCCGTAGGCCCAGGTTCCGACCAGGCGCCAGCTCGGCGCGCCGGGGTGGCGGGCGAGGCGCACCTTATAGCCGCTGGGATGGACGTAGACGCATTCCTTGAGCATCTTCAGCTTGCGCGCCTTGCCGTCCTTGTGCCAGGTGACGCTGCGCGTCTTGAGATCGAACTCGGCTGCTTCCGGCACGAAGATGATGCGCGCGTCGTCGTTCAGGCTGGCGTAGCCGTCGCTGTGCTGCACCACCTCGTCGCCGAGGGTACGCAGCGTGTCGGCGAAGGTGTGGGCGCCCTCGCTGACCGGGCCGCTGGGGACGAAGTGGTCGCCGAGGTGGTAGGAGGGGAAGGCGAGGGCGCCGCCGGCGTGCTCCTCTTCGGCCAGGCCGATGAGGTTGGCGCTGAAGGAGATCTGCGTCTTCACCTCCTTCTTGCAGTAGCCGAAGTAGTTGTCGGCGATCAGGGTGACGATCACGCCGCTGGCGTCGCGGTGCGTCAGCTTGAAGGCGTTGCCGCCGTTGTAGCGCTCGCCGGGATCCTTCCAGCACATGCCCTCGGCGCGCTGGCGCTCGTTGGCCGCATCCCAGGTGGGCAGGCCGAGTTCCTTCTTGGTCAGGGCGGTGAGATGCGGGGCGAGGATGACCATGCCGGTGGTGCCGGTCCAGTTCTCGTCCAGTCCGGCGTCGTGGTCGGGCAGGAAGGGATCGCCGCCGTTGCCGAAGATGCTCTCGACGAAGTCCAGGTTGGCGACCAGCGAACCAGGCGCGAGGAAGCGCACTTCCATGCGCTGGGCGTCGAATTGGCCGGGGATGGCCGGGATGACCAGGGGTCGCAGCAGCAGCGAGACGAAGAACTCGACCGGCTTGTCCCAGCCAGCGGTCCACGGCAGCCGCATAGTCTCGTGCGGCGGCCGCAGCGCGGCCGACAGCATGCGGGCGAAGGTCGCGGCGGGGACGGCGTACTTATCCGGCGCGATGGGCAGGCCACCCTCGGCGACATGGAAGGAGCCTTCGGTGGTGCGGCGGTCGCTGGCCGGGTTGTGCAGCACGCCGTTGGCCAGGCGGAAGCTGGAGAGCAGCGCCGTCTTGTGCTCGTCGCCGTCGACCGGCAGGCTCAGCTCGCGGGCCAGACCGTGGCGGTCGAGGACGAAGGTGGCGGTGGGCAGGCGCGGCACCGGCGCGCCGCAGGCGGCCAGGGTGCGTTCGAGGAAGGCCTGCACGCGGCCGTCGGCCGCGCAGTGGTCCTTGACCCCGAGCCGTCCGCTGGAGGCCCAGCCGGCGAGCAGGTCGCCGAGGTCGCCGAGCTCGCCGAGCCGTTCCTTGGGCAGGATGCCATGCGCCGCCAGCTTGGCGACGATGACCCGCCGCAGTTGGGCACGGTCGTGGGTGGCATTGCCGCCGGCGGGCGAGAGCCCGAGCTGGGAGACGAGATCCATGGTCGCTGTCCTCGGGCACATGGTGTGTCGTCACCGGACGCCAGCGCAACCGTGCAGAAGTCAGCCTTCAGCGCGGGACGAGGTGTGCGACGTCGTCCGGCCGCCACGGGTCGATGTTACGCCCGATTTCGGCGTAGGCGGCTACCCGCTCGTCCAGGCTGCGGCCGGCCAGCGGGTTGGCGGCCGAGAACAGGGCCAGGGCGGGGTCGTGCTGGGCCAGGCGTTCGTGGGCGAACAGCGCCCAGGTGGCGTCGACCAGGTGGCGGAACTGCGGGTCGAGGATGATCGGGCAGGTGAAGGCCTGGCGCGAGCTGTTGATGTCGACGCCACTGATCTCGAACAGCTTGTGCTGCCGGCACAAGGCCTGCAGGCGGGCGAGCTGCGCCTTGGTGTTGCGCGGCGGCATGTAGGTGATGCCCTTGAAGCCGAGGCGCACGACCTCCTCGACCAGCGGTTCGAGGAACGAGTCTTCGAACAGTTCAGCCTTCTTGTCGCCGGTGGGCGATTCGCCGACGTCGCCGAGGTAGGCGTAGACCGGGATGGCGCCGACGCGGTTGCCGAACTCCACCGCCTGGGTCACCGGGATGCACTCGTCGCCGTCCGGCTGGATGAAGATGCGGTCGAGGAACGAGCTCTTCAGCACGCCGAGCAGGTCGTAGATGCGGTGGGGGTTAGCGGCGTCGGTGAGCAGGGGGGCGAGTTTTGCCGGGACTTCGATGCCGAGCGGACCGCGCAGCAGGGTCAGCAGCTTGTCGCCGCCACCGCTGACCGCCATCAGCCGGCTGGCGAGGGCGCAGCACAGATGGCGCTCGGTGATGCTGCCCTGGACCGCGGCCTGGCTGATCGCCATGACATCGCGCTCGAAATCGAGGGCAGGGATGCCGAGCGGCGCGAGCAGCGTGTTGAGCTTCGCCACCATGGCACGGTTGCGGCGGTTCCTGGCGGCGAACATCGGCGCGAGGAAGGCCTTGGCCTCGCCGAAGGCCCGGCGCGGCAGACCGTGGATGGCGATGTAGCCGATGTCGACGGAGTCGGGGTTGTTGAGCTTGCGGCCGGCGACGCGGGTGCCGGCGAAGGTCGCGCGCATCTCGAAGCCGGCGGTGGAGGCGATGCCCAGGCTGGCGCCAGCGTCGAGCATCTCTTCGCAGCCGCTGACCGAGTCGTGGTCGATGATGCCGACCGCCAGCAATTTCGCTTCGATCGCCTTCCACGCCGCCATCGCGGGATAGTAGGGGCTGAACGAGTACATCGTGTGGACGTGGCAGTTGACCTCGTCGCTCAGTTCGCGCTTGAGTTCGCCGCGCTTGAGCGCCTGCCCGACCTGCACGGCGGCGGCGAGACGGGTCGCGCGGTCGGGGTGGTTGAGCTGGGCGGGGTCGGCGGTCATGGAGCGGGTTCGTGGTTTGTGGTTCGTGGTTCGTGGTTCCGCATCGCCAGGCGACGTCGAGCCGGTGGGCCTTGCGGAACCACGAACTTCGAACCACGAACCACGAACCGGGGCAACGACGTCATGCGAAATGCTTCGACAGGCGGGGGCCGGACTGGTCGGCGTAGGTATTGCCGCAGACGCCGTACAGGCGGGTGCACGGGCGCGAGAGCACCTCGTAGGCCATGGCGCAGATCGGCTGGCCGTGACGCAGGATCAGGCCGTCCTGATGCGGACGCACCTCCAGCACGGCCGGGGCGCCCACCGCCTTGCCGTCCTTGATGCCCCAGCCGGGATCGAAGAAGCCGGCATAGTGGGCGCGGAACTCGCCGGCGGTGGCCTCGAACGGCACCATCTCGCAGGCGAGGTCGCCGGGGACGACGATGCGTTCGCGGGTGGCGAGGATGTAGAAGCGGTTCTGCTCGAGGAACAGGTAGCCGCCGGTCGGCCGACGCACCGGTTCGAAGAAGTCCTCGCCGCGATGCGCGGCGATCTTCGACAGGTCGAGCGGCAGATGCGTCGGCTTGGCCACGTAACCGACGATGTCGCGGTCGAGGTCGGCGGTCATGGTCAGCCGGCCGTCGAAGATGGATTCGGCGCCGCAGGTGATGCTGCCGACGAACATCATCGGGCTTCGCACATGGCGATCGAGCATCGCCGCCTGGTCGAGGACATGCCGCCCGGAGAAGACAATGGCCTGGTTCACCGCCACGCCCGCCTGCACCACGATGTGGAAGCTGCGCGGGATCAGCTCGATCCACAGCTGGCCGCGATAGCCGGGGGGCACCCGGTCATAGCGCGGCGTGCCGTCGGTGAGCACGCGGGTGGCGAGGTCGACGCGGCCGGTCGAGCTCTTGCCGTTGCAGTAGGCCTCGACCCCGGCGGGCAGGGCCAGCTCCTCGCGCACGCGCACGAGATAGACCTGATTGCGCGCCAGACACACCGGCTTCGACAGGTCGACGCGCTCGAGCGCCAGTTCGCGGGCGAGGTCGCCGACCTGCTCGCCGGCCAGCGGCAGGACCGACCCGGGCAGGCGGTAGGCCTCCTCGGACAGAGTCAGGTCGAGCGAGCTGGGTTGGATCTGCCCAGGAGCGATGCCAGCCAGCGAGTGGATGGCCCCCTGGCTGACCAGGGCCTTGAGATCCTCGAATTCGGCGGTGCCGCGCATGGGGCGGTGAGACTAGAGGGACGTCCACCGGCCGCCAGCGAGACTGCATGCTGCCGCCCCGCTCAGCCCAGCTGCAGCACCACCACGCTGACCGCTTCGCACACCGCCTCGCTGGGGTTGCGGTAGATGTGGCGGTGCTGGCCGGGGAACTGCAGCAGGTGGCCGGCCGGGACGGTCACCGGATCGCCTTCGATCTCGATCACGGCTGCGCCGGCGAGCGTGAAGAAGAACTCCTGCGCGCCGGGCGGATGCGGTCGGCCGATGCTGTGGCAGCCCGGCTGCATGACCACGCGATGCATCGCCACGCCTTTGCTGGCGATCGGGCTGACCAGGCGCGCGCTGAATCGGCCGGCATCAGCGCGGTAATCCTGCTGCTCCTTGGGGCCGACCAGGTAGTGGCGCTCCTGCGGGCGCGGATCGATCAGTTCATCGAGGCCGACGTCGAGGGCCCGGGCCACAGCCTGCACCGACTGGATGCCCGGATTGGAGCCAGCCTGCTCCATGCTGGCGAGGGTGGCGCGCGGCACGCCGGCCTTGGCTGCCAGGCCAGCCTGGGTCAGGCCGGCTGCGCCGCGCAGGCGACGGAGGTTCTCGGACAGGGGGTCGGTCGGCATTCCAGCAGGTTGGCAAGGTTGGCCAGAATTCCAGCAGCCCGGACTTGCCGCCCGGCATCCTCACCGCATAAGCCATCCCAACCAACCCCTTGGAGCCCACCATGCCTGTCACCCTCCCCCCGTTGCCCTACGCCACCGACGCCCTCGAGCCCCACTACTCGAAGGAGAACGTCGAACTGCACCACGGTAAGCACCACAACGCCTACGTGGTCAAGCTCAACGAGCTGAAGCCCGACGCCACCGACGCCGGTCTGCTCGCCATCGTCAAGAGCAGCGACGGCGCGATCTTCAACCAGTCGGCCCAGATCTGGAACCACACCTTCTTCTGGCAGAGCATGAAGCCCAAGGGCGGCGGCAAGCCGAGCGGCGCGCTGGCCGCGGCGATCGACCGCGACTTCGGCAGCTACGACAACTTCCGCAAGGAGTTCATCAACGGCGGCATGACCCAGTTCGGCAGCGGCTGGGTCTGGCTGGTCAACGACGGCGGCAAGCTCAAGGTCGTGAAGACCGGCAACGCCGACACCCCGGTGAAGGGCGCGGCCGTGCCGATCATCACCGCCGACGTGTGGGAGCACGCCTACTACCCGACGTTCAAGAACCTGCGCCAGAAGTTCCTCGAGACCTTCCTCGACAACCTGGTGAACTGGGACTTCGCAGCCGCGAACTTCAAGTAGTCGTTCGTTCGCGTCACTTCGTTCGCGTCACGCCCCACGCAGCCCGGCTGCGTGGGGCGTTTGTCTTTTGGACAACCGCCCGCCGAGCGAGCGCAGGCGTAAGCCCAGCGAGACTGGAACGCTGATACCGCTTGGCGAATCGCCAGCGTCAGCGCAGCGTGTCGAGCGGGGGATCCGGGGGACCGGCTCGCGGCAAGCCGCTCGCTTCGCTTGGCGCCGACTCCCCGCCCGGGGAGTCGCGTCGGCTTCGCCGATGCCCTCGCTCACCCCGGCAGGGGTTCGGGGACGGAGTCCCCGGGCTTAAGCCAGACGTAAGGCTAGGGCGCGGACTTCTTCCAGCCGGAACGGCTTGGCCAGCACCGGGAAACCGTGTTCGGCGACCAGGCGATCGAGGTGGCCGCGATCGCTGTCGCCGGTGGCGAGGGCGATGTGGCCGGCGAGCGACGGCTTGAGCGCCAGCGCGCGGCGGGCGAAGTCGAGGCCGCTGCCGTCCGGAAGGTTGAGATCGACGACCAGGGCGCGGACGTCCAGGCGGGTCATCTCGGCCATGCCTTCGGCGATGCTGCCGGCCGTGGCGGTGTTGCACCCGGCGTCGCGCAAGGCGTCGACCAGGATCTCGGCGACCATCGGCTCATCATCGATCACCAGCGTGGTGGGGACCTGCGGCAGGCCGCCGGTCGCGGGCATGGTAATAGCCGGAAGAAGACCGCTGGAGCTGCGCCGCGAGGCCGGATCGGCAGCCGGCAGGAGGATGATCACCACCGCCCCGGAACCGTCCTCGCGACGGGCGAGCTCGATGGTGCCGTCCTGCTCGCGCAGCAGGGCGGCCGCGGTCGATAGGCCCAGGCCGCGACGGTCCTCGCCGGCCCGGGTGGTGAAGAATGGCCGCACCGCGTTCGCCACGGTCGCCTCGTTCGGAGTCTCGCCGTCATTGAATACCTGCAGGCGGACGCGGTCGGCGATGATCTCGCCGTGCAGTTCGACGTAGGTTGCGCCGGCGTCGGCGGCGTTGGCCAGCACCTGCTCGAACACCGTGGCGAGGGCGCGGGGGGCGGCGATGACATCCGGTTGGTCGCTGACGTCGCGGATCGCCGGTGAGGTGCGTCCACTGGCGGCCAGACGTGTGGCGCCATCGCGGAGGGACGCCATCGGCTCGACGCGGATGGCCTGCTCGGACAACGGGGTGCCCAGTTGGCGCAGCTGCTGCACCACGGTGCGGCAGTGCTCGACCTCCTGCAGGATGACGTCGAGGCGGCGCGAGGAGTCGGCATCGGCGGCCAGCTGCCGGCGCAGCCGCTGCGAGTAGCCATAGATCGCGGCGAGCGGGTTGTTGAACTCGTGGGCCAGGCCGCGCAGCAGGTGGTTGACCGTCGATTGCGTCTCCAGCTGCACCATCTGCCGTTGCGATTCCTGCAGGCGGTCCTGCGCCTCGACCAGGTGGCGGGTACGTTCGGCGACGAGTTCCTCGAGCCGTTCGTTGAAGCCCAGCAGTTCGGCGTTGCGCACCGCCAGCTCATCGACCAGCGAGCGGGTGTGTCGGCGCAGCAGGGCCTGCTCGCAACCGTGATGGAACAGCGAGACCACGTCGTGCTCGTCGAACGGCTCACGCAGCACGGCATCAGCCTCGCTGCGATTCACCGCCTCGACCGCTTCCTCAAGCTTGGTCTTCTCCGACCACAGGATGCGGAACGCATCGGGATCGCGGGCGCGGGTCTGGACCAGCCAGGTCGTGCTTGCGCCTCGGCCGGCAAGCAGCACGTCGGGGCCGATGCGATGGGCCAGCCGGTCCGCCTCGGATGCGTTGCTGCACAGGTGGACCACGAGGCCAGCGCCTGGATCGATGCCACCAAGGCGCTTGCGCTGCGTTGCGTCGGGGACGAGCGCAAGGAGCGAACTCACCGTGGTTGGCATGCCCCATGGGTAGCGTGATGTCGGAGCCGGCGCAATCGCTGAAGCGCGCTGCCGGGTAAAGGCTGTTTGGGCTGGAGCCGAGAGGCGCTAGCATCGGCCACTGTGCAGATCCTGCTGATCGAGGACGAGGACAGCATCCGTACGGCATTGGTCCGCGCCCTGGAGCGCGATGGCCATGCGGTGCGTGCCGCTGCCAGCCTGGCCGAGGCCAGGGTGCTGCTCGATGGTGTGCGACCGGATCTGGTGGTCAGCGATCTCAAGCTGCCGGACGGCAGCGGACTCGACCTGGTCGCCCAGATCGGCGTGCCGTTCATCATGATCAGCGGGTATGCGACCTATGATGACGCGGTGCATGCCCTGCGTGCTGGAGCCGTCGATTTCTTCACCAAGCCCGTGGCGATCAAGGACGTCCGAGCTGCCATCGCCAGAGCTAGGCCTGGGCAGCGGGTGGACCAGGCATCAGCCTGGAACGATCCGGATGGAGCCCTGGCTGCGGTCCGCGCCTTGATCGTACGCCTGCCCGGACGTCTCGCCCGGCTCGCCGCCAGTGAACTGGTGCAGGCCGCCCCCGCTGGACGCATCACCATCCAGGCCGATGAGCATGGTGTTCGGCTGTGGCTCGATGGCCGTGTCGATTGGGCCGTGATGCGCCGGCGACGGGCCTGGCTGGAAGCGCATGGGATCCAGCTGGTGGCCGCCGAGCCAGCCACGATTGCTATCATAGCTCCAGAAAAGGCAGAGCCTTACGACGAACAGACCGATCTCCTCTGGGACGAGGAGCTGGTTGTCGGGCGGACCGTGCAGGCGGCCCGTTGGCGCATCGTCGGAGCCTGGCTGCTCAACGCGGTTGAAGCGGGGGCCGGTCCGTTCGCCGGTCTCGACGCCGGGTTGGTGGAACGGCTGCAGGCCTGCGGCGTGTCCGTACGGACCGCGCCGGCAACCTTGGCCGAAGCCGGTGTCGGTGGCGCCGAACGCGCCGGGCTGCTGGCCGATCCGGATTTGGGCGCGCCAGTTGCGTAAGGGTCCGGTACGATGGCCGACGGCAATCTCGGACAGGACGATATCGACAAGATGCTGAGCGAGCTCGGCGCTGACGGGGCGAAGCCCGCCGAGCCGACACCGCCCACGCCTGCCACGCCGCCGCCGCCAGCGGCGCCGGTAGCAGCAACGTCGCCAGCCCCGGCCAAACCGGCTACGCCAGGCGAGGCCTTGGACCAGGACGCCATCGACGCGCTCATCGCCCAGGCGACCGAAGCCGTGTCCGAGGCGCCGAAGCCGGTCGCCACCACCTCGGCCGGGGGCGGCGGAGGGCACCTCGATCAGAACGAGATCGACAAGCTGCTTGCTGACCTCGACCCGCAGAGCCGCAAGACCAATGCCAGCGCCGCAACGCACCTCGACCAGAAGGACATCGATCGCCTGCTCAGCGAGCTGGACGTTTCCACCGGTGGCAGCGCCAGCGAGGTGCTGCCAGCGACCGCGAAGGCCTCGGGATCAAAGTCGAAGCCGGTGGTCGCCAGTGAGCCAGCTGCGTCGGCGCCAGTTGCCGCGACGGCTGCCACGGCAACGGCCAGCGTGCCGCCTCCGGCCGCTGCTGCGGGCGGCACCAAGGCGACGGCCGAAGGGCCGTTGTCCCAGGATGACATCGACCGCCTGCTGTCCGAACTCGGTGCGCCGTCCAAATCGCTCGGTGCCGAGAAGTCCGAGACCAAGGCTGGCTCAGCCGCCCAGGCGCCGCGCCAGGGCCGCACCATCCCTCCGGCGCCAGCCCCGGTCGAGTCCGCCCCGGGCAAAACTGCCGACGCCACCCAGGCCCTGAGCGCCGATGAGATCGACGCCATCGTCGCCAAGCAGGGCGCCGCCGCGCCGCCTGGCAGCGAGAGCGAGGCGGTGATCGCGCAGTCGGACATTGACGCCCTGGTCAAGCAGCTGGCCCAGGCCACCGGTTCGCCGGAAGCCAACGAGGTCGCCGACGCGATCGCCGGTAGGGCCGCCGACATCGACCGCATCCAGGCCGAGGCCGCCGCCCCGACCGGCCCCGAGCTGACCCGCGACGCAGTCGACGTGAACAGCGTCCTCGGCCGTACGGCTTCGACCACCAGCCTGCAGGTCCAGCCGGCGGCGATGATGTCGGTCGCCACGGTCGGGGTTGGCGAATGGCGCTGGGGTCAGCGCCTGCTGGCCGCGGCCGTGCTGTTCCTCTGCGTGTGCTCGGGGGCGCTGATCCTGCTGACCTGGCGGGTCGCTGACCTGTCCACCGAGCTGCGCGCCGCCCGCGAGGTCGAGCACCCGCTCGATGACGGTGTCGCCGACCGGCTGCGCCTGGCTCTGGCCAAGCTCGGCGAAAGCGATGAGGCGGAGAGCGCCCGCGGCGTGCGCTGGATGGAGGAGCTCAAGCGGCAGCATCCCGACCGTGCCGCCGACGTCGGCATCGCCTTGGCGCGTCATTTCCGCCGTCGCGAGGCCTGGCGCCGGGCTGCCGACGAATACGGCGCCGCCCTCGAAACCGCCGGCGGCGTCGACGATCCGCAGGTGCCGCTCGAACACGCGGATTGCCTCACCCGTCTCGGCGATGACGCCGGGGCCATCCGCCAAGTCTATACGCTGCTGGCCGCCGAGGCGCGTTGGACCGCTGAGCGCGACGCCGAGGGCCGCCCGGTACCTGGCCTGGAGCGCAACCGGCAGGCCATCGCCGACGCCTACCTCATGCTCGGACGGCTGCTCGCCCGCGACGGCTCGGCCGCTCCGGTGGCGACGCAGGCGCATGCGCCGGCGGCGCACGCTCCAGCACATGCGCCCGCGGGAGGGGGTCACTGATGCGCCGCCTCGCCCTCGTGCTCTGCGTCGCTGGCGTCTACGCCGCCGACGAGCCGGCCCCGATGCCGGCCCTGCCCCCCGAACCGCGCGTCTTGCAGCTGACCCCTGGGGCCGGGCGCGGTGACGCACGTGCGCCGACCACGGTGGCCGGACCCGAGCTCAGCGCCGAAGTCCAGGCGCTGCGCCGCGCTCTCGAGCGCGTGCGCGTCTCGCTGGCGGCCGGTTCGG
>JALHRW010000065.1 GCA_022841245.1 Planctomycetota bacterium | reverse complement strand
CGACCAGCGGCCAGCAGCCAGCGGCCAGCGGCCAGCAGCCAGCGGCCAGCGGCCAGCAGCCAGCGGCCAGCGGCCAGCGGCCAGCGACCAGCCCTTCAGCAAAGTCTTCTTCACCGACAACGGCTCGTCCGGGGTCGAGGTCGCCTTGAAGATGGCGCTGCACTGGCAGCAGCTCGCCGGGCAGGGCCGGCGCACGCGCTATGCCACGCTGGAGAACGGCTACCACGGCGAGACCGTCGGCGCGCTGTCGGTCAGCGACCTCGGACTGTACGCCGATCCGTACAAGCCGCTGCTGTTCCCCACCCTGGTGCTGCGCGGCCTGCCCTACCGCCACGGGCCCGAGGATGCGCATTGGATGGACGCCGCGGCCGAATGGCCCGGACTGGAGCGCCAGCTCGACGCGCAGGCGGAATCCCTGGCTGCGATCATCTACGAGCCGGTGCTGCAGGGCGCGGGCGGCATGCGCATCCTCTCACCCGATCTGCTGCCGCGCCTGCGCCGCTGGGCCGACGCGCACGGCGTGCTGCTCATCGCCGACGAGGTCGCGAGCGGCATGGGGCGCTGCGGCGCGATGCTCGCCAGCCATCTCGCGGTGGATGGCATGCCTGATCTCGCCGTGGTCTCCAAGGGCCTGACCGGCGGCAGCCTGCCGCTCGCCTGCGTGCTGACCACGCAGCGCCTCTACGATGCCTTCCTCGGCAGCTGGGCCAGCCGCCGTGCCTTCCTGCATTCCAACACCTACGCTGGCAACGCCCTGGCCGTGGCCGCGGCTGGCGCCGTGCTGCGGGTGATGCGCGAAGAACAGGTGTGCGCCCAGGCGACGACCTGTGGTGCACGCATGCGCGCGGCGCTGGCAGCTCGCGCGCATCCACGCCTGTCGGCGGTGCGCGGCGTCGGCATGATCGCGGCGGTCGATCTGCTCGGCTGCGATCCGGCGGCGCGTACCGGCTTCCGCGTCTACCAGGAGGCGGTGCGGCGGGGTGCGCTGCTGCGGCCGCTCGGCGACACGCTGTACCTGTTCCCGCCGCTCAATGCGCCGTGGGAGGACGTCGAACGCATGATCGCCATGCTCTGCGACAGCCTCGACATGCTCAGCTGAACAGTGCCTTCACTTCGTCCGGGATGCGCATCGGTCGGCCATCCTTGCCCACTGCGGCGATGGTCACGGCGGCATTGGCGAGCTGCTCGCCGCCGCGGCTGATCACCGTGCTGAAGACCACCCGGCTGGGGCCGGTGGCCTTGGCCGTGGTGGTGAACTCCAGCACGTCATCGAAACGCGCCGGACGCTGGTAGGCGACCTGCACCTCGACCACCGGCATGATCGTGCCCGAGGCCTCGATATCGCGGTAGCTCAAGCCATGCGACCGCATCCAGGCGATGCGCGCCTCCTCCAGCCAGGTGACGTAGGCGGCGTGATGCGCCACCGCCATCTGGTCGGTCTCGGCGTAACGGACGCGGATGCGATGCGTCTGCGAATTCATTTCACCACGGCGGGCGGTGCGCTCGGCAGCTGCGCCGAGGCGGCGGCCGGGGCCGGACGGCTCTGCGGCAGCAGGCAGGGCAGGGCGGTGAGGCCGATCACCAGGATCGCCGCGACGGCGACGCCCCAGCGGGTCAAGGTCTGCGGTCCGACCGCCTGCTCGTCGCGCGGCGTGCCAGCCCACAGCTGCACCGCCAGGCGCAGGTAGGCGCCGGCGCCAGCGACCGCGGCGATCAGGCCGGCCAGGGCGATGAGCACGCCGCCGTGGGCGACGGCCTGGCCGAGCACCGAGAACTTGCCGAGGAAGCCGAGGGTCGGCGGCAGGCCGGCGAAGCTGGCGAGGAACACGGTCAGGGCGAAGCCGTAGAGCGGCATCTGCCGGCCGCGGCCATGCAGGCCGGCGAGGTCGTCCTTGGCATCGTCGGTCCCGGCCAGGGCGGCGACCGCCGATAGCGCACCGGCGGTGGCGATGGCGTAGCCGACCGCGTACAGCCACAGCGCACGCAGGTCGATCGCCTCGCCGGCGGCCGGCAGGATGAAGGCCAGGGTCATGTAGCCGGCGTGGGCGATGGCGCTGAAGCCGATCAGGCGGCGCACCGAGGTCTGCTTCAGGGCGGCGAAGTTGCCGACCACCAGCGAGGTGATGGCGCTGATGACGATGAGCAGCGAGAGCGGCTCGAGGATGGTCCGCCCGACGGCGGTCGGGATGACGTCGGCATCGAGCGCCACCGGCAGTCCGGTCTGTCCGGCCACACCAAGCCACAGCGAGCCGAGGCCGGCGAAGCCGCCGACCTTGATGATCGCGCCCATCAGGCCGGTGACCGCGACCGGGGCGCCGGTGTAGGCGTCGGGCGCCCAGGCGTGGAACGGCACGTTGCCGACCTTGAAGAGCAGGCCGGCGGCCATCAGCGCGGCGCCGAGCAGGGCGTAGGTGCCGCGTCCCTCGATGATCGCGGCGCCGAAGCGGGTCGAACCGGTAGCGCCGTACATCAGCGCGGCGCCATAGAGGAAGATGCCGCTGAACACCGCGCCCATGACGAAGTACTTGAGCAGCGCCTCATTCGATTCGGCGCGGTGGCGGCGCAGGCCGACCAGGGCGTAGATCGCCAGGGCGGCGGTCTCGACCGAGACGAAGAAGCCGATCGCGTCGAGGCTGGCGACCATGCCGAGGACGCCGGCGGTGGCCATCGCCGCCAGGGCGTAGCTCTCGCCGCCGGGGAAACGGTCACGGCCGAGGCTCTGCTGCAGGCCACCCATCGAGCAGGCGGCGGCGGCGATCACCGCCAGGCTCAGCCAGCGCCGCGCCTCGTCGTTGGCGAACATGCCATGGACGTGGCCGACCGGGGCGAAGATCTGCACCACGCCGGCGGCGACCATGGCGAGCACGGCGATCCACGGCAGCCAGCGGTGCTTGGCCTCGCCTTCGAGGAACGGCTCGGCGGCCAGCGCCGCGAGGCCGCCGGCGAGGACGAGGACGATCGGAGCGAGCAGCGGGAACAGGGCGACGGGGTCCATGGGCTATTCCATTGCCCCGGTTCGGGGTTCGTCGTTCGTCGTTCGTGGTTCCGCAGCGGCCGCCGCGGCGGCGCGCGCCGGTTCGACGAGTTCACCGGCGGTCTTGCCGCCGTAGGCGCTGATCACGCCAGGTTGGAAGCCGAGCCACACGCTGGCGACCAGCAGTGGGACGACGGCCAGTGCTTCGCGCGTGGTCAGGTCGCTGACCTCGGCGCGACCCTCGGGAGCGGTGCCGTAGCACCACTTCTGCACCAGGGTCAGCAGGTAGGCGGCACCGAGGATGACCGACAGGCCGGCGACCGCGGCGATCCACGGCGCGCTCTGCCAGGCGCCGAGCAGGATGAGGAACTCGCCGGCGAAGTTGGCGGTGCCGGGCAGGCCGGCCGAGGCCAGGGCGCTGATCACGAATAGCACGCTGAACAGCGGCGCGCGGCTGGCGAAGCCGCCGTGGTCGTCGAGGTACGGGCTGCGCGTGCGCTCCTCGATGAAGCCGACGAGCAGGAACAGGGCCGAGGCGCTGAGGCCGTGCGCCACCATCTGCACCATCGCCCCGTCCAGGGCGACCTGCTTGAAGGTGAAGATACCGGTGACGACCAGGCCGAGGTGGGCGAGCGACGAGTAGGCGAGCAGCCGCTTGGCGTCGTCCTGGGCCAGCGCCACCACCGAGCCGCCGACCGCGCCGATCACGCCGAGGATGATGAACAGCTGGGCGTATTCGGCGCTGAGCTGCGGGAACATCGGCAGCACGAACATGAGGAAGCCGAAGATGCCGAGCTTGGCCATGGCGCCGGCCAGCAGCACGGCGGCGCCGCCGGGCAGCTCGGCGTAGGTGCGGGCCTGCCAGGCGTGCAGCGGCACCAGCGGCACCTTGACCGCGAAGGCCAGGGCGAAGGCCCAGAACAGCCACCACTGCGTGCCGGCGGCGATGGCGCCCGAGCGCAGGCCGGCGATGGCGGTGGCGAGATCGGTGGTGCCGAGCTTGGCCGCGATCACCCAGATCGCGACCAGCATGGGCGCCGAGCCGAGCATGGTCATGAGGATGAACCACAGCGAGGCCTGGCGGCGCTCGGGCCCGCCGAACACCGCGATCAGCACCAGCATCGGCACCAGCATCGCCTCGTAGAAGACGTAGAAGAGGACGAGGTCGCGCGACAGCACCGCGCCGAGCATCATCGCTTCGCAGGCGAACACCGCGGCGACGTACTCGCGCATGCGCCCGCCGGCGACACCGCGGCCGCCGAGGATGGCGAAGGGCGTCAGCCAGGCGATCAGCTGCACCATCCAGGCGGTGACGCCGTCGGTGCCGAGCTTCAGATGGATGACCGCGTCGGTGCCGGGCAGGGCGAACCAGCTGCGGTCGAAGGCGGCGCCATAGCCGAGCGCCAGCGGGGTGCCGAGGGCGGCGATGGCGAACGCGAGGACCAGGCCGAGGCGGTGGACGGCGTCGCCGGCCCCCTGGTCAGCGTCCTTGCCATGGGCGAGGGCGGCGATGACGGCTGCGGCGAGGGGCGCGAGGATGAGTGCTAGGAGCAGCATGAGGTCATTTCACCGCGAAGATGATCAGGGCGGCGACGGCCGCAGCGAGTCCGAGCATGGCGATCGCCAGCGAGCTGCGCAGGCGCGAACGCTGCAGCACCAGGGCGTAGCCGTCGCCGAGGGCGCGCGAGCCGGCGGCGGCGATCCACCCGCCGATGCCGAGGATGGCAAGTTCGACCACCCAGTAGATACCGTAGGCCACCACCTTCACAGCGGTCACCAGCCAGCCGGCCACGACATCGAAGCCGAAGGTCCAGCCGCCGGCGAAGCCGACCGGCCTGGTGCTGGCGCCGTGCTCGGGCACCGTCTTCGGACCCTTGCGCCAGGTCAGATAGCCGAGCACGCAGCCGAAACCAGCGACCAGGGTGCCGACCCCGGCCATGGTCAGGGCGAGGGTGTTGCCGCCTTCGTGCGGATGCAGCGAGGCGAGCTTGGCCTGGGCCGTGCCGACGACCGGGGCCAGGCTGTGCTTGAGGAAGGCCATGCCATCGTCGGGACCGCCGGTCAGCCAGCCCATCGGCAGGCCGACCCAGACGAAGCCGGCGATCAGGCTGCCGACGCCGAGGACCAGCAGCGGGATGGCCATGGTCATCGGCGTGGGCTGGATGTGCGCCTGGGCTTCGGGCTCGACCCGGCTCGGGCTCCAGAACACCAGGGTGATGACCCGGGTCATGTAGACGGCGGTGAGGCCGGCGGTGAGCAGCGCGACGCCACCCAACCATGGGGCGATGTTGACATGCCCGATCCCGACATGTCCGGCGATGGCGGTCTCGAGGATGAGATCCTTGGAGAAGAAGCCGGCGGCGAAGGGGATGCCGGTGATCGCCCACCAGCCGTAGAACATCGCCAGGTAGGCAACCGGCAGCTGCTTCTTCAGCCCGCCCATGCGGCGCATGTCCTGCTCGTGGTGCAGACCGTGGATGACGGCGCCGGCCGAGAGGAAGAGGGCGGCCTTGAAGAAGGCGTGGGTGAAGACGTGGAAGATGGCGACGTCGAAGGCGCCGGCGCCGGCGGCCATGAACATGAAGCCGAGCTGGCTGACGGTCGAGTAGGCGAGCGCCTTCTTGATGTCGTTCTGCAGCAGGCCGGCGACCGCGCCCCATACCGCGGTGGCGCAGCCGACGACGAACACCACCGCCATCGCCTCGGGCGAGCAGACGAAGGCGTCGGACAGGCGCGCGACGAGGTAGACGCCGGCCGTGACCATGGTGGCGGCGTGGATCAGCGCCGACACCGGGGTCGGGCCGGCCATCGCGTCGGGTAGCCAGGCCTGCAGCGGGATCTGCGCGCTCTTGCCGGCGCAGCCGAGGAAGATCAGCACGCAGGCGGCGGTGATCCAGCCCTGGGCGTTGGCCAGGGCGGCGGGATCCGCGGTCTGGAACCACGAGCTGATCGCGGCGTAGTCGAGGCTGCCGGTGATCTGCAGCAGGGCGAAGGCGCCAAGCAGGAAGCCGAGGTCGCCGACCCGGTTGTAGACGAACGCCTTGCGCGCCGCCTCGGCGTACTCCGGCGTCTTGTGCCAGAAGCCGATCAGCAGGTAGCTGCACAGGCCGACGCCCTCCCAGCCGAGGAAGGTGACCGGCAGGCTGCTGCCCATGACCAGGATGATCATCGCGGTCATGAACAGGTTCATGTAGGCCATGAATCGCGTGAAACCGCGGTCCTCACCCATGTAGCCGACCGAGTAGAGGTGGATGAGCGAGCCGATGCCGGTGACGAACAGCAGCATCAGGCCGCTGAGCCGGTCGATCGACAGGCCGAAGGCGAGGTCGAGGCCGGTGCCGTGGAACCAGGTGAAGAGGTCCTGACGCAGCGGCGGGGCGGGCTCGCCGCCGATCGTGCCGAGCTGCAGATAGGCCGCGAGGACCAGGGCGAAGCTCAGCGCCGGCATGGCCACCGCGATCAGCGCGGACAGGCCGCGCGGCGGGCCGTAGGGATCCTTGGAGCCGGCGAGGGCGAGCGCGCCGTTGATCAGGGCGCCGAACAGCGGCAGGGCGGGGATGAGCCAGAGCAGCGAGGAGTCCACGGCTTATTCCTTCATCGCGCTGAACGCGTCCGCATCGATCGAGTCCTTGCCGCGCACCAGCAGGATGACCATGGCCAGTCCGACGCAGGCTTCGGCCGCGGCGATGGCGATGGTGAACAGCGGGGCGAGCTGGCCGAGGGTCGAGGCGTCGCCGGCGTGGGTGCGGGCGAAGCCGACGAACGAGAGGTTGACCGCATTGAGCATCAGTTCGACGCCCATCAGGACGATGAAGATGTTGCGGCGGATGACCGCGGCGGTCAGGCCGAGGCCGAAGAGCATGGCGGCGAGCACCTGCACCGCCGCCGGGGTCATCAGGGATTCAGTGGCCATGGGCTGCCTCTTCCTTGGCCGGGGTGTCGAGCCGGCGCTTGGCCAGCAGCACGGCGCCGACCACGGCGACGAGCAGGGTCACGCCGACGGCGACGAACAGCAGCCACCAGCCGTTGGTGCCGGCGCCCATGGCGAACATGCGCTGGGCGATCGGCTCGGGCTCGCCGCGCACCGCGCCGGCGGCGACGGCCAGCGGCTGCTTGGCCATGGTGATGGCGAGCAGGGCGGTGAGGGCGAGCGGCGCGGCGGCGGTCACCACGCTCCAGGTGTCGAAGCGCGGCAGCTTGTCCTCGCGCGCGCGGTTGAGCACCATGATGACGAAGACCATCAGCATCATCACCGCGCCGGCGTAGACCAGGACTTGCAGCACGGCGAGGAACGGCGCGTCGAGCAGAGCGTAGATGCCGGACAGCGAGAGCATGGCGCCGATCAGCAGCACTGCGGCGTTCAGCGGATGGCGGCTGGCCAGCACACCGACACCGCAGCACAGCGCGGCGAGGGCGAGGCCACCGAAATAGACGTTGGCGATGGAGGTGTTCAGTTCGGGAAACATGTCAGTGCGCGCTCCCGGACTTGAGCTCTTCCAGGGCCTTGGCGTTGAGCGTGCCGCCCGGCGCCTTCTGGCTCTGGACGTCGTCAGCGGGGTAGTCCTTGGGGTTCCAGTCCATCAGCTGCTTCTTGTCGAGGACGAAGCCGGCGCGGTCGCCGCCGACCAGGATCGCCTGCTTGGTGTCCATGCGGATCGCGTCGCAGGGGCAGGCCTCGACGCAGTAGCCGCAGAACACGCACAGCAGCAGGTCGATCTCGAAGCGCGCCGGGCGCTTCTCGATGTGCTGGTCCGGGCTCTCCTCGGCGACGATGTTGATGCAGCGCGCCGGGCAGGCGGTCGAGCACATGTAGCAGGCAACGCAGCGCGGGCTGCCGTCGGCGCGCTGCATCAGGCGGTGCCGGCTGCGGTAGTCGCGCGGGATGTCGGGCTGCTGCTCGGGGTACTGCAGGGTCGGAAAGTGGGCCGGATTGGCCAGCGACCTGGCGGCGTGGCCGAAGGTCGTCATCAGACCTTTGACGATCTCGCCGATGTAGAGTCGCTCCCAAACGCCGAGGTCGGGACGGGGGATGATCTTGGCCATGTCAGTTCACCAGCTTCACGATGATCGCCGTGATCAGCAGGTTGATCAGCGCCGCGTTGAGCAGGACCTTCCAGCCCAGGGCCATGATCTGGTCGTAGCGGAAACGCGGCACCGTCCAGCGCACCCAGACGAAGAGCCAGGAGACGAGCAGGATCTTGCCGAGCAGGATGTGGAACTGGACGATGGCGGTGACCAGGTTCACCTGCCAGTTCCACACCTCGATGCCCTTGACCAGGGTATAGCCAGGCGACCAGCCGGCGACCAGCACGGCACCGACCGCCATGAGCACGGCAAGCCCGCCGATCGCGCCAGTGTAGATCAGGTACTCCTTCGAGCGCAGCGCCACATCGCTGGCGTTGCTGCGGGCGTAGTGCACGCGGCGACCATTGATCAGGAAGGCGAAGACGGCGGCGCCGAGGGCGCCGACCGCCAGCATGAAGGCGCACACCCCGCCGAGGTTCAGGCGCATCCACTGGTCGTCGAGGTGGGTCATCGACCAGTTCGGGCCGAGCGGCAACGGGATGGGCGAGAGGTGGTAGCTGCCGAGGTACAGCGTGCTGATCAGCGCCGCGGCGACGATGACGTGGTAGTATTCGGCGGCCATCACCAGCATGAAGCGGATGGCGCCGTACTCGGTGTGGAAGCCGGCGACGATCTCGCTGTCGCCCTCGACCACGTCGAAGGGCGTGCGGTTGCACTCGGCGAACATGGCGACGATGAAGAGCACGCAGCCGAGCGGCTGGGCGACGATGCCCCAGGTGTGGTCGCCCTGCCACTCGGCGATCCTGGCCAGGTCGAAGCTGCCGACGATCAGGAACATGCCGGCGGCGGCGAGGCCGATCGAGACCTCGTAGCTGATCATCATGGCGCCGGCGCGCATGCCGCCGAGCAGCGAGTACTTCGAGTTGCTCGCCCAGCTGCCGAGCACCAGACCGTAGATCGACAGGCCGGAGAAGGCGAACAGCGCGAGCAGGCCGCTATGGCTGGCGATGGTGGTGCCGAGCAGCCAGCCGATGCCGTCGCCGGCCTGGTAGGCGATCGGCGCGAACACCGGGATGAAGGCCGGCAGGATCAGCGCGACGATCAGCGGGATGAACGGGCCGGCGGCGTAGTAGCCGAAGGCGCTGGAGAATTTCGGATCGAACTGCTCCTTCACCGCCAGCTTCACGAAGTCGACCGCGTTGTAGATCATGCCGAAGGCGCGGATGCGGACGTTGAGGCCCGGGATCCAGATGCCGGCGCGGTTCGGACCCGGCCGGTCCTGGATGAAGGCGGCGCCGCGGCGCTCCATCACCACCAGCAGCGGCAGGATGTTGAAGAAGATCAGCGGCACCGCCGGCACCAGCAGCAGTCCGGCGAACTGGTAGGGGTTGGCGCAGATCCAGTTGATGACGGCGTCGAACATCGCTCAGGCTCCCGCCGCCGCGAGGGCGGGCTGGGGAAGGACCGCACCCATCGGACCGATGGTGCGGTAGGTCAGGCCGGCGAGGCGCGGGGCGCGTGCGCCCGCGGCGGCGAAGGCGTCGGTCTCGGCTGCCCAGGTCACGCCCGCCAGGCAGGCGAGCACGCGCCAGGCCGGCTCCAGCGCCGGGTTGGGCAGCACCGGGCAGGCCTGCAGCAGCTGCACGCGCTCCTGGCAGTTGACCATGGTGCCGCGCACCTCGGCCCAGGCGCGCACGCCGACCGCGATGGTCGCCTTGGCCGCCGTCGCATCGAGCCAGCTGGCCAGCACGATGCGGGTCGGGATGGCTTCGAGCTTCGCCGCCCTGGGGTCGGCCCACAGGTCGTTGCTGAGCACCAGCACGGCGTCGAACTCGCCGGCGCGCTCGGCCAGCTGGTCGAGGTTGTCGGGGATGCCGAGCAGCTTGAGTCCGGCGCGGTTGGCCACCGGGTCGCCGCTCAGGGCGATGCCGTCGGCCTTGCCCACCGCCAGCCAGCTGCCGCCGAAGACCTCGGCCTTGTCGCCAAGCGAGTCCTTCAGCGCGAGCAGTGCGGCGTTGTCCTCGATCGTGGCATGGCCGCTGGCGACCAGGGCGATCCGCTTCGCGCCGCTGATCGCGGCCTGCGCCGCCTTCACGCCCTCGGTGAGGTCGACGTCCTTGCCGCCGACGCGGGCGTCGGCCAGGCGGTCGATCGCCAGCTTCTGGTAGAGCAGGCGCGTGCTGTTGGCGATCCAGCTCTTGTTCACCATCGGGTTGCGCCGCGGCATGATGCGCCAGACGCGGCCGTTGTTGTATTCGACCGTGATGTTCGCGCCGAGCGCGTCGCTCGGATCGATGGTATCGACGCTCTTCAGCGTCCACACCCGCTGCTGGAAGCGGAAGTGCTTGCCGGTGAGGGCGCCGACCGGGCAGATGTCGGTGACGTTGAGGTCGTAGCCGTGGGTCAGCGGCTTGCCCGGGAAGGTGGTGATGTAGGCGTGGTCGCCGCGGCCGGCGATGGCCAGCTGGCTGTCCTTGGCCACCTCGTCCATGAAGCGGACGCAGCGGCTGCACACGATGCAGCGCTCCTGGTCGAGCACGATGGTCGGACCGAGGTCGATGTGCTTGCCGCCGCGGTCGACGCCCTTGGCGTCGGTGAAGCGGTGGTCGGCGCCGCCCTTGTACTGCTTGCCGGCGTCGTCGGGCAGGCGGCTCTCATGGCCGCCCTGGCCCATGTAGTGCTCCTGCAGGGTGCACTCGCCGGCCTTGTCGCAGATCGGGCAGTCGAGCGGGTGGTTGACCAGCAGCGACTCCATCACGCCGCGGCGGGCCCACTTGACGCGCTCCGAGCCGATCTGGGTCTTCACCGTCAGACCGGGCGCGGTCTGCATGTGGCAGGCTATACCGAAAGCAAAGCCACGTGGGCCAGAGACCTCGATCAGGCAGATGCGGCAGTTGCCGGCCACCGACAGGTCGGGGTGGTAGCAGAACGCCGGCGTCTCGACCTTGGCGTAGGTGCGCAGCGCCTCGATGAGCTGGATCTTCGGGGGGACCTGGACGTCCTTCCCATCGACATTGATCGTGATCAGGTCAGCCATGGGGTTCACCAGAAGGCGCCGGGGCGGACCGCGACGAGGTCGCGCGCTGCGGCGTGCTTGGGGTTCTTCACGATGTAGGCCTCGAAGTGGCTCTTGAACTTGGTCACGAACGACTGGACCGGCCAGGCCGCGCCGGGACCGAAGGCGCAGATGGTGTTCATCGGCTCGTACTGGTCGGCGAGCGCCTTGATGAGTTCCGCGTCGCCGGTCCGGCCATGGCCGTCGACCAGCGCGTCGATCACGCGATCGACGTAGCCGGTGCCCTCGCGGCACGGGGTGCACTGGCCGCAGCTCTCGTGAGCGTAGAAGCGGGCGATGGTCTGCAGCAGCAGGACGGGATCGCGCGTGGTGTTGAACGGCGTGATCGCGCCCGAGCCGAGCATCGACTTGGCGGCGGCGAGCGACTCGTAGTCCATCGTCGTCTTCCTGGTCTCCTCGGCGGTCAGCACCGGGGCCGACGAGCCGCCGGGGATGCAACCGAGCAGCTCGCCCTTCAGCCCGCCGCAGAGTTCGAAGAACTCCATGTACGGCATCGCCAGCGGCACCTCGTAGACGCCCGGCTTGGCGATGTCGCCGCTGATCGAGAACAGCTTGCTGCCCGGGCTCTTGTCGGTGCCCCACTGGCGGTAGGCCTTGGCCCCGTGGGTCAGGATCCACGGCACGGCCATGATCGTCTCGACGTTGTTGACCACGGTCGGCGCGGCGAAGGCACCGCTGATCGCCGGGAACGGCGGCTTCAGGCGCGGCTGGCCCTTGAAGCCTTCCAGCGAGTTGATCAGGCCGGTCTCCTCGCCGCAGATGTAGGCGCCGGCGCCGCGGTGGACGTAGATGTCGAGGCTGTAGCGCGAGCCGGCGATGTTCTCGCCGAGCAGACCGGCGTCGTAGGCCTCCTTGATCGCGTGGTTCAGCGCCTGGATCTGCGGCAGCATCTCGCCGCGGACGTAGATGTACGCGGTGCGCACGCCGAGCGCGTAGCCCGAGCAGATCATGCCCTCGATCAGCAGATGCGGGTCGCGCATCATGCACATGCGGTCCTTGAACGTGCCCGGCTCGCCCTCGTCGGCGTTGATCACCAGGTAGACCGGCTTGGCGCCGCCGCGCGGCACGAAGCTCCACTTCATGCCGGTGGGGAAGCCGGCGCCGCCGCGGCCGCGCAGGCCGGAGTCCATCACTTCGTTGATGATCTGGAACGGGGCACGGTCGAAGAGGACCTTGGAGATCGTGCCGTAGGCGCCGTGCTGCTTCGCGACCGCCAGGGTGTGGCCGTCCTTGACGTCGAACAGGCGCGAGAGGACGCGGGGCAGGTCCTTGCCCTTCCACTGCTTGGGCTGGGGGAATCCGTGCAAACTCACGATTTCACCTCCACCACGGCACTCGGGTTCGCGACGCGCGTCTTCTCATGCACGATCACGCGGTATTTCGCCGCGGCGCCGGCATCGAGCTTGTCCGTGGCCTTCTGATCCTTCGGCCCGACCTCGGCGATCTGGCGCCAGCTGGCGCCGCCGTCGTCGGAGCGCTCGACCACCGCCTTGGCGGTGAACGAGGGGTCGTTGGCCCAGGTCACCGTGACGGTGCCGGCGTCGGCCTTGGCCGCGACCTTCAGCGCCGGGCAGGCGGGGAAGTAGTCGGCCGGCAGCAGCTGCGCCGTGGCACCCACGCCTGTCGGGTGGCCCTTGGTGTTCAGCACGATGTCGCCGATGGCGTCGTGGTCGTGGTGCCGGTCCTTGGCCGCCGGCTGGGTCTTGAGGAAGTCGATCCACGCGTCGAGCACCGCCGGCGTGGGATGGAAGTCCTCGGTGTCGAAGTGGCCTTCGACCAGCTTGCCCTGACCAAGCGCATGCGGCACCGGGCCGATCGCCTGATCGTCGATCATCACGCCCGGACCGCTGCCGCACAGCGCCAGGCACTCGACGCGCACCAGCGAGAAGAGGTGGTCGGCGGTGGTCTCGCCGCAGTGGATGCCGAGCTTCTTCTCGACGTGGGCGATGAGATCCTCGCTGCCCTGCAGGTGGCAGCACATGGTCTGGCAGATCTGCACCAGGTGGCGGCCGGTCGGGACCTGCCGGTACATGGTGTAGAACTCGACCACGCTGAAGGCGTGGACCGGGCTGCACTCGGCTACCTCAGCGGCCCATTCGATGGCGACGCGCGGAACCCAGCCGAACTCCTGCTGCGCCAGGTGCAGCACTTGCAGCAGCACGGCGCGGCGGGTGGGATAGCGGCGCTTCAGCTCACTGACCGCCGGGGCGTAGCGCAACATGCGCGCGCGCACCGCGTCGACGGTGAGGTCGGCCGGCTGCACCTGGGCCGGTTTGGCACACGAACTCATCGGTCGAGCTCTCCAGCGATGATGTTGATCGAGCCCAGCGAGGAGGCGACGTCGGCGAGCATCGAGCCGGTGATCATGCCGGGATAGGCCGACCACTGGGTGAAGCAGGGCGGACGCACCTTGATGCGGTAGGGATTGGTGCCGCCGTCGCTGACGATGAGGAAGCCGAGCTCGCCGTTGGCCGCCTCGAGCGCGTCGTACATCTCGCCGGGCGGCGGACGGACGCCTTCGTAGATCAGCTTGAAGCTGTTGATCAGCGCCTCCATGTCGTGGTAGACATGATTGCGGCTGGGCAGCGAGAGGCGGGCATCGGTGCAGTTGAGCGGACCCGGCTTGAGCCGGGCGATGGCCTGGCGCACGATCTTCGCCGACTCGCGGATCTCGTACATCCGCACCATCACGCGGTCGAAGGTGTCGCCGGTGGTGCCGATGACGGTGTCGAAGTCGTAGGTCTCGTAGCCGTAGTAGGGCTCGTCCTTGCGCAGGTCGCGGTCGACGCCGCTGGCGCGCAGGCACGGGCCGGTCCAGCCGGCGCTGATCGCGCCCGCGGCGTCCATCGTCCCGACGTTGCGCGTGCGGTCGATGAAGATGCGGTTGCGCTCGATCAGGCCGAGCACCTCGGTGGTGGCGTCCTCGATCACCTTGACCACGGCGAGGACGTCGGCCTCGAAGCCCGGGTAGGTGTCGCGGTACATCCCGCCGATGCGCGTGACGGTGTTGGTCAGGCGGGCGCCGCACAGGCGCTCCCAGATGGCGTAGACGCGTTCGCGCGGGTTGAAGAAGTACCAGAAGTTGGTCAAGGCACCGAGGTCGACCAGGTTGGCGCCGTTGCACACCAGGTGGTCGATCATGCGCGAGAGTTCGAGCAGGATGACGCGCAGGGTGACGGTGCGCTCGGGCAGGGTGACGCCGAACATGCGCTCGGCCGCCTTGCAGAAGCCGATGTTGTTCATCATCGCGCTGCAGTAGTTCAAACGGTCGGTGAACGGCAGCACCATCTGGTAGGTGCCCTGCTCGACCATCTTCTCGAAGCCGCGGTGCAGGTAGCCCATCTCGCCCACCGCCGCAGCGATGGTCTCGCCGTCGAGCGCGGCGAACACGCGCAGCGTGCCGTGCGTCGCGGGGTGGCTCGGCCCGATGTTGATGGTCATCAGGTCGACGATCTCGCCGTCCGGTTTCTTGACCCTCACGACACGGCTCCCTTCGCGGTCAACGGCAGGCCGGCGCTGGCCGCCGGCGTCTCCAGCACCTGGTAGCCCAGGCTGGTCAGCTGCGCCGCCAGCTGGTCGACCATCGGATCGTTGAGCGACAGCTTCTGCCGCTTCTGGCAGGGGTAGTCCTTGCGCAGCGGGTGGCCGATGAACTCGTGGTGGTTGAGCAGCCGCTTGAGGTTGGGATGGCCGGTGAAGACGATGCCGTACTGGTCCCAGCACTCGCGCTCGGCCCAGTTGGCGCTGGCGTACAGCGCGTGCACGCTGGGCACCGCCGGGGCCTCCTCCTCGACCTGCACCTTGAGCGTCAGGCGGTGACGGAAGACGGTCGACTTCAGCGGGTAGCTGACGGCGAAGCGCGGACCGCTCCAGTCCGGGTAGCTGAGGTAGTCGATGCCGGCGACGTCGAGCAGCTGATCCATGCGTGCCGTGGCGTCATCGCGCAGCAGCGTCATCGCCTCGACCAGGCGCGCTGCGGGCACGCGCACGGTCAGGCCCCAACGGTCAGCCTCGTCCTTCACCCCGCCGAGCGGGGCGAGCAGGGCCAGCAGAGCGTCGGCGGCGAGGCCGGGCTTGATTGCGTCGCTCATGAGGGAGTCCCCAGCTGCGCGTGCTCCCTGCGGCTTTCACCGTCGATCTTCTTCTGCAGCTGGACGATGGCCTCGAGGAAGGCCTCGGGGCGCGGCGGGCAGCCGGCGATGTAGATGTCGACCGGGATGATCTCGTCGATGCCCGGCACGGTGCAGTAGCAGTCGTAGAAGCCGCCGCTGGTGGCGCAGGCCCCGGCCGAGATCACCCACTTCGGCTCCAGCATCTGGTCGTAGATGCGGCGCAGGATCGGCGCCTGCTTGTAGGTGACGGTGCCGGCGATGATCAGCAGGTCGGCCTGGCGCGGGCTGAAGCGCACCAGCTCGGCGCCGAAGCGCGAGACGTCGAAGGTGCTGCCGACCATGCCCATGAACTCGATGGCGCAGCAGGCGGTGCCGAACGGGAACGGCCACAGGCTGTTGCGCCGTGCCCAGTTGACCACGGCGTCGACGCGGGTGGGGATGAAGGCGTCGCCGAGGTTGACCTCCGAGGTCGCGGCGGCGGGAACGTTCTGGTAGGCCATCTTACTTGTCCCAATCCAGGGCGCCTTTGCGCCACAGGTACAGGTAGGCGACTTCGAGCAGGACGAGGAAGGCGACCAGCAGCCAGAGCATCTCCCAGCCGCCGGTGGTGAAGTGGATCGCCCACGGGTAGAGGAAGGCGACCTCGACGTCGAAGGCGAGGAAGAGCATGGCGACGAGGTAGAACTTCACCGGGAAGCGGTCGCCGGCCCCGCCGGCGGTGCTGCTCAGGCCGCATTCGTAAGGCTCGTGCTTGCCCGGATCGCTGTCGCGCTTGCCGACCGCCCAGCGCGAGCCGAAGCGGTTGATCAGCAGCAGGGCGGTTGGCACCGCGAGTCCCAGCAGCACCAGGATGGTGAGCGGGAACACCCGGTCGAACATGCTCGGGGAGTCCATGATACCTCGTTACGCGGAGCGCTGGGGTCTAGCGTCTCCCCCGGTTTGCACCAGCACCCACACCGGCTTGTACAAGGTTTTTTCATATGTCCGTTGTAACGACTATCGTTCATACGACATTTGCGCCCATGCCACGGCTAGCCGACGAGATCCAGCAGCGCGTGCCCTTCGCCGGGCCGGAGGTCGAGGCCTTCCTCAATCTGCAGCGCACCGCCGATCTGCTCCGGCGCGAGACGGTCGAGCTGCTCAAGCCGTACGGCCTCTCGCCCACCGGCTACAACGTCCTGCGCATCCTGCGCGGGGCCGGGACCGAGGGCCTGCCGTGCAGCGAGGTGTCCGGCCGCCTGGTCGCCCACGATCCGGACGTCACCCGCCTGGCCGACCGCCTGGCCGAGGCTGGTCTGCTGACCCGCGAACGCCGCTCGCGCGATCGCCGCGTGGTGGTGCTGCGCATCACCCCGGACGGCCTCGTCCTGCTCGAGCAGATCGACCCGCAGACCGTGGCGCTGCACCGGCGGCAACTGTCGCACCTTGGCGAATCCTCGCTCGACTCCCTGATCAACCTGCTTGAACAAGCACGCAGTCCCATCCCCACACCGGAGAATCCATGACCCGTTCCCTCCTCCTGGCCGCCCTGGCCATCCCCGCCTTCGCCGCCGACTACAGCGTCGATGACGACCACACCTTCGCCCTGTTCCGCGTCCAGCACATGGGCGCCGGCTACACCTGGGGCCGCTTCGACGCGGTCGCTGGCGAACTGTCCTACGACCCGGCGAATGCCGCCGGCAACAAGGTCAGCCTCACCATCCAGGCCGCCTCGATCTCCACCGGCCAGGCCGACATGGAGAAGCACCTCAAGTCGAACGACTTCTTCGACGTGAAGCAGTTCCCGACCCTGACCTTCGTCTCGAAGTCGTTCACCCGCAAGGCCGACGGCCAGTACGACGTCGCCGGCGACCTGACCATCCATGGCGTGACCAAGGCGGTGACCGTGCCCGTGGTGCGCACCGGCATGGCCACCCACCTGATGAACAAGAAGCCGGTCATCGGCTTCGAGGCGGTGTTCGAGATCAACCGCAGCGACTACGGCCTCAAGTACGGCCCGGGCGCGGTCGGCGAGAGCGTGCGCGTGACGCTGGCCGTCGAAGCGCTGGCCAAGTAGGACATAACCGGGGGAGGAGCTCGGCGCCTCCCCCGACTCAACCGGCTGGTAACTGGTAGCTGGTAGCTGGCTACCAGCTACCAGCGACCAGCGACCAGCGACCAGCGACCAGCGACCAGCGACCAGCGACCAGCGACCAGCGACCAGCGACCAGCAGCCAGACCAACAACGGATCCCATGACCTCCCCCTACCTCCCCCCCCTCATCGCCGTCGGCCTGCCGGTCGCAGCCTCGCTGCTGGCCGGGGGAGCGCTGTGGCGGCTGCGCCGCGCGCAACCGCTCGGTACGCCGTATCCGCTCGGCTGGGAAGGCGCGGTGCTGGCCGTGGCGCTGGGCGCGGCCCTCATCCTGGTGCGCGGCTGGAACGGCCTGCCGCCGAACGACGTCAACGACTGGCCGGGCAGCCTCGCCATCCTCGCCGCCGGCCTCGCGCTGGCCGCCGGCACCGCCTGGCGCTGGTTCGCCCCGCTCGCCCTCATCGCGGTCGCTATCGCTGCCCCGCTGGTGCTCAAGATCCCGCTGCGCTCGTGGAGCGCCGGCGAGGCGGCCTTGTGGCTGCCCGCCCTCGCCATCCCCTGGCTGCTGCTGATCTACACCGCTCGCGTCACCGCCGAGCGCCTGCCCGACGCCGCCCTGCCGGCCTGGGGTGCGGCCCTGACGGTCAGCGCGGCGATCTCGGCTATCGCGGGATCGGCCTCGACCGCGCAGCATCTCGGCGGCGCCGCCGCGGCCGCCGGCGCCTGGGCCGTGCTCCGCCTGGTGGCCGGGGATCCGATCCGGCCCGCCTCGGTCGCCGTGGCATTGGCCCTTGCCGCCCCGCTGTGGTGGCTGCTCGCCCAGACCACCACCGACGCCATCCCCTTCACCGCGCTGCTGCCGCTCGCCGCCGCGCCGCTGGCGATCTGGGTGGTGTGGCCGCTGCGCCGCCAGCGCTGGCCCTCGGCCATCGCCGCCGCGCTGGTCGCCGGCGGCATCGCCGCCATCGCCCTGGCATTGGTCGAGGCGCCGCCACCGCCAAGCTGGTAGACGAGCCGCAGGCCGTCGAGCGGGCCCATCAACACCTTGTGGGCCAAGAACCTGCGAACAGCTTGCGTGGTCACGTGCATTGTGTATACACTGTACTCATGCCCTCAATCTTCCCTCCCGGCGGGTCGGCGTTCGCCCAGTGCCACGCCAGCACCATCATCGCGCTTCCCGGCGGCAGGCTGGCGGCGGCATGGTTCGGCGGGACCGCCGAGAAGGATCCCGACACCGCGATCTGGGGGGCCCGCTTCGACGGCACCGCCTGGTCGGCGCCGCGCTGCTGGTTCAAGCTGGGCGAACAGGCGCACTGGAACCCGGTGCTCTTCGCCGCGCCGGATGGGCGCCTGCACCTGTGGTTCAAGGTCGGAGCCGACGTGCCGCTGTGGCGCAGCTGGCGCAGCACGTCGGTCGACGGAGGAGCCTGGGCGCCGGCCGAGCCGTTCATCCCCGGCGATGCCCTGGCCCGCGGACCGGTGCGCTGCCAACCCGTCGTCACGGCGTCCGGCGCCTGGCTGGCGCCCGCCTCCGAGGAGCGCCTGCCCGGCCCGCACGGCAGCGGCTGGTGGCCATACATCGATCGCAGCGAGGACGGCGGCCGCACCTGGGCGATCGCGCCGATCAGCCTGCCGGCCGGCGCAGCCGCGATCCAGCCCGCGCTGTGGACCTCGGCCACCGGCGCGCACTGCCTGCTGCGCACCAACCGGGGCGAGATCTTGCGCAGCGACAGCACCGATGATGGCCGCACCTGGTGCCCCGCCTACGGCACCGGGCTGCCCAACAACAACGCCGGCGTGGCGGTCGCCACCCTGCCCGACGGACGCCTGCTGCTGCTGTGGAATCCGGTCGCCACCGACTGGGGTCCGCGCACGCCGCTGCGCCTGTCCCTGTCGGAGGATGACGGCCGCACCTGGCGCACGCTGCAGGACCTGGCCGACGGCGAAGGCGAGTTCAGCTATCCGGCACTGGCGGTCGCCGCGGATGGCCTGGTCAGCGCCACCTGGACCGACCGGCGCCGGACCATCGGCTTCTGGCAGGGCCGGCCCTAGTGTCCTGACAACGAAATCCGCTGATCATTCTCAGTCTCCGCGCCTGCGTTTCCGAGACCACGGAGTGGCGGAGAACCACGGAGTGGAGACGGAGCATGTGCGGATCCCTGCTTCAACTCCGTCTCGCCTCCGTCCCTCCGTCCCTCCGTGGGCTGCCGGGAGCCTCCTTGGCGCCCGCGCCGCCCGCCCCATGCTGCCGCGATGCAGCCCGTCGTCGTCGCCGAACCGTACCGCTTCGTCCCCCCGCATCGCGGCGGCTTCTGGCCGTGGCTGTTCGGCCGCTGCCTGGTGCGGCGGAAGCTGCACGACTTCGGCGTCGAGCAGCTGGAGTTCCGCGGCCTCGAGCGCCTGCGCGCCTCGTTCGCCGCCGGCGCCGGCGTCATGCTGACGCCCAACCACTGCCGCCCCTGCGACCCGTTCATCATCCTCGCCCTGCTCGCCGCCGAGGGCCGCAGCGCCTACACCATGGCGAGCCGGCACCTGTTCCGGCAGAGCTGGATGCAGACCTGGGTCCTGCGCCGCGCCGGCGTGTTCAGCGTCTACCGTGAAGGTCTCGACCGCGAATCGCTGCGCCTCGCCATCGAGGTGCTGGCCGAGGCGAAGCGTCCGCTGGTGCTGTTCCCCGAGGGCGTGATCACGCGCGCCAACGACCGCCTCATCCACCTCATGGAAGGCACCTCGTTCATCGCCCGCAATGCGGCCAAGATGCGCGGCGACAGCGGCAAGGTGGTGGTGCATCCGGTGGCGATCCGCTACCTGCACGACGGCGACACCGCGGCCGGCATCGCCGCCGTGCTGCTCGACATCGAACGCCGCCTGAGCTGGCGTCCGCGCCCCGACCTGCCCACCCTCGAGCGCATCGCCAAGGTCGGCGCCGCGCTGCTCACGCTCAAGGAGCTGGAGCACCTCGGCGCGCAGCAGCCCGGCGATCTCGCCGACCGCATCGAGCGCCTGGTCGACCACCTGCTGACGCCGCTCGAGGCCGAATGGCTCAAGGGCAAGCGCGAGGACGGCGTGGTCGCGCGGGTGAAGAGCATCCGCATCGCCGTCGTCCCTGAACTGGCGGCCGGCGAGCTGCCCGAGGCCGAGCGCGCCCGGCGCTGGCGCCAGCTCGAGGACTGCTACCTCGCCCAGCAGCTGTCGCTCTACCCGCGCGGCTACCTCGAGGACGCCACGCCCGAGCGCCTGCTCGAGACGGTCGAGCGCTTCGAGGAGGACCTCACCGACGACGCGCGCATCCACCGTCCGATCCGCGCCATCGTCGAGGTCGGCGAGGCCATCCCGGTCTCGGCCCAGCGCGAGCGCGGTGCCGCCGGCGATCCGCTGATGGACGCGGTGCGCACGCGCATCGAGGCGATGCTGGCGACGACGCGGAGGGTCGCATGAAGTGGCTGCTGCTGACGATGCTCGCCGCCACCCTGGTCGGGCTGTGCTGGCTGCTGGCGCAGGCCGGTCAGGCGGCGCCGGGCAGCGCGCTGGCCGCACCGTGGGTGCACTGGGCCGGACGCGGCGCGTTGGTCGCGGCGGCGCTCGGCGCGTGGTTCCTGACCCAGTCGATGATTTCGGCCCGCCCGCCGGTGACCGGCGCGGTCGGCGATCTCGTCCATGATCTCACCGCCGGGCTCAACGCCCGCCTGCAGGCCAATCCGAAAGCTGCCGATCGTCTGCTCATCGCCTCGTCGCTGGGCATCGACATCTTCGGCCTCACCCTGATCGGCAGCGGCCTGTTCGGACCGACCCTGCGCCCGTTCGTCGCGCTGATGCTGCTGTTCCTGTTCCGTCAGCTGTGCCAGGCCTGCTGCGCCCTGCCTGCGCCGCCCGGCATCATCTGGCGCCACCCCGGCAGCCCGTCGCTGCTCGTCACCTACGGCGTAGGCAACGACTTCTTCATCAGCGGCCACACCGCCATCGCCGTGCTCGGCGCCTGCTGGGCGTGGAGCGTGCTGCCGTGGTGGACCGCCTGCATCGCCACCGCCATGGCTGTCGGCGAGGCCGTCACCGTCCTCATCTTGCGCGCGCACTGGACCATGGACGTGCTCGCCGCCATCACCGCCGCCTGGTGCGCCTGGGCGCTGGCCGGCCAGATCTGCACTGGATTCTGATGACGCAACACGACGTCACCGGCCTGACCAACGCCGAGTTCCTGGAACGTCATGGCGCCCCGGGCCGCATCGGGCTGGCCGGAGGCGAGCTGCTGATCGAGCGCGCCATCCGCCGGGTGCAGCGCCACCTGCGCGAGGACCGCAGTCCCAGCCCGTGGTCGCACGCCTTCATCTTCACCGGCCGGCGCGAGGATGGCTGGCAGTGGGTGCTGGAGAGCGACCTGGAGATCCACCGCCGCCAGATCCGCCTCGGCGTGCAGGAGAACCGCGTCGCCAAGTACCACGACGAACGCGCCTTCGCCAATCTCGCGGTGCTCGACTTCGGCCTCGGCGAGGCGGCCACCCGGCGCGTGCTGTCCTCGGCCCTCGACCTGCTCGCTGGCCAGGTGCGCTATTCGCTGGGCGAACTGGTCGGCACCCTGCTGGCGCTGCGCAAGCCGGCCCTGCGCACGCGGCGGAACCTGCTCGACAAGGACAACGCCTGCTACTGCTCGGCCATGGTCGCGCATGCCTACCGCGCGGCGAGCATCGACTTCACCGCCGGCGTGGTCGCGAAGCACATCACGCCCGAGGACATCGCCGCCAGCGCCGTCCCGCACGAGGCCTGGGTGATGGCGCGCAGCCCGACCCTGCCACGGCTGCTGCACCGGCGGCGCAAGGCCTGACTCGTCCTACGGCATGCGGTGCCGGCGGCGGTAGGCCGCCGGAGGCAGGCCGTAGGCGCGGGCGAAGAGGCGGTAGAAGTAGCTCGGGCTGGCGAAGCCGAGGCCGTAGCCGATGGCGAGGACCGGCCGCTCGCTGCGCGCCAGCTCCAGCGCCGCACGGTGCAGACGGACGCGGTTGAGGTGCTGGCTGGGCGAGGTGCCGACATGGCGGCGGAAGCTGCGCGACAGGTGCGCCTGGCAGACCCCGGCCAAGCGCGGCAGGTCGGCGACGGTCAGGCCCCGAGCCACACCGTCTTCGATGCGGCGCAGCAACGGATCGAGCCACGCCGGACCAGCGCCGGCCGGGGCGCCGGCGGCCTGCCCGAGGAAGGCGGGCAGCCAGCGCAGCAGGAACCGCCCGAGCAGCGCCCGCGTGCCCGGGCCGCCCTGGTGCGCGGTCAGCTCGGCGAGATCGGCGAGGATGCGCTGCCGGTCGGCCACCGCGAAGCGGGTCCGGGGTGGCTGCCGCGCGGTCAGCAGCCCAGCCAGCGGCAGGTCGTCACCGGCATAGGCGGCCAGGCGCGTGAACTCCCCGACCGGCAGGTTGAGGTTGTGGAAGCGGAAGCCCTCGCCTTCGAGAGCGTGGCGGTCCGCTGGGCGCACCATGATGGCCTCGCCGGCAGCGAGCTGGAGGTCGTGCCCGTTGACGCGCTGGCGGATCCGCCCGCGTTCGACCACCAGCAGGTCGCCGAAACCGCGATGGGTGTGCTCGGGATAGCTCCACGGGCCGGCCGAATCCTGGATGTGCAGGGTGTAGGTGGGGCACGGCCGCAGGACGCTGTATGCTTCGAGGATGAGCATGCCGGAGATCAAAGGAGTTCATGCCGTGGTCAACCCCGGAGAAGCCTTGTCGCAGCCGGCGGCATGCTCCGGACCATGACTTCCGCTGCCCGCCCGTCGACTCCGTCCGCTCTCGATCTGGCCGGCATCTGGCAGCTCTGCGACGCCGATGGCGGCAACGCCTGCCCACTCACCCTGCCAGGCGACGTGCACAGCGCGCTGCTCGCCGCGGGGCTCATCCCCGACCCCTTCGTCGGGCTCAATGAGGAGCAGGTGCAATGGGTCGGCGAGCGCGACTGGATCGCGACCCGCACGCTGCAGGTCGACGCCGCGCTGCTGGCGGCGCCGTCGGTCTACCTCAACGCCGACACCGTCGACACCTTCTGCAGCATCATCATCAACGGCCAGGCCGCCGGCAGCTGCGGCAACCATTTCCGCCGCTGGCGCTTCGAGGTGAAGTCCCTGCTGCGGCCGGGCGCCAACACCGTCGAGCTGCGCTTCCGCAGCCCGCGCGCCGAAATGCGCACGCGCGCCGCGGCGCTGCCCTACCCGATCCCCTGCACCCACAACGCCTACGGGCCGAAGTTCCCGCACTACAACCTGGTGCGCAAGCCGATGTGCCACGCCGGCTGGGATTGGGGCATCCCGCTGCAGAGCATGGGCGTGCTCGGCGGCTTCGCCCTGCATGCCGTGGCGCAGGCGCGCATCGACTACGTCACCACGGTGCAGGAGCACCTCGCCGGCCGCGTGCGCCTGCAGGTCACCGCCGAGCTGACCGCGCCGGCCGCCGGGGCCGGCGAGCTGGTGGTCGAGATCGCCGGCCAGCGCGCCTGCGTGCCGCTGCAGCTGGCCGCCGGAGCCAACCGCGCCAGCGCCGCGGTCGAGATCGCCAACCCGCAGCTGTGGTGGCCGAACGGGCACGGCGCCCAGCCGCTCTACGACCTCGCCGTCTCCGCTGGCGGCGAGACGCTGCGCAAGCGCATCGGCCTGCGCACCATCGAGGTGCTGAACACGCCGGATGCCAGCGGCCGGCCGCTGACCGTGCGGGTCAACGGCCGCGAGATCTTCTGCAAGGGCGCCAACTGGATCCCGACCGACGCGCTGCCGTCGCGGCAGGAGGCGCGCTACGAGCAGCTCCTGCGCAGCGCGCAGCTGGCGCACATGAACATGATCCGGGTGTGGGGCGGCGGCCAGTTCGAGGCCGAGCGCTTCTACGAGCTGTGCGACGAGCTCGGCCTGCTGCTGTGGCACGACTTCATGTTCAGCTGCGCGCTCTATCCGGCCGACGCGGCCTTCCTCGCCGAGGTCGCGGCCGAGACCACGCACCAGGTCAAGCGCCTGCGCGACCACGCCTGCATCGCGCTGTGGTGCGGCGACAACGAGTGCGTCGGCGCCCTCGGCTGGTTCAAGGACTCGCGCGACTCGCGCGACCGCTACCT
>JALHRW010000064.1 GCA_022841245.1 Planctomycetota bacterium | reverse complement strand
CGATGCGGCGGGCGGCATGCCGGCGCTGACCAGCTGGCTGCCCGGAGTTGCTGCCGGCTCGGATGCGGCCGGCCTGCGCATCGGCATGCTGGTCGGGGCAGCAGCTCCGCTGGCGCTGCTGCTCTGCGCCCGGCGGCTCGCCCGACCGCCGGCTGTCTCCTGACCCGAGGCGGCTACGGCGCCGCCAGTTTGCGCGCCTCGTCGGCGTAGAAGCCGTCGGGGTGCTTCTTGAGGAAGGCCTCGACCTGCTTGGCGAAGCGCGGGCCGCGGCGCGCCTCCATCGGGGTGTCCGCGAGTTTCTGGAACTCCTTGCCGGCGCCGTAAGCGGGATCCTTGCGTAGTTCGGCTTCCTGCTCCTTGTAGGCCTTGGCCGCATCGCCGGTGTAGAGCTTGGCCATCGCGCTGACCATGGCGCAGGCACCGTAGACATCGCCGTCATTGCGCTGCTTGGCGATCCCGGCTTCGACCGAGGTCTTCCATGCCGCGAGCTGCTCGAGGCTGGCCTTGGCTGCCTCGGCGATGGTCGCGTCCTTGTCGCTGCTCAGCTTCTCCAGCGCCTTGGCCCCTGCGGTCAGACCGCCGCCCATGATCGCCTCCTCGATCTTCGCCACCTTGGCCACATCGGAACGCTTGCTGAAGGTGGGCGCAAGTTGGCCGGGATCATCAGCCAGCAGCCGCTTCACCGGATCGATGATCGCTTCGGCCCAGATCTGGTAGCCTTTCGCGTTCGGGTGCAGGGCATCGGGCATGATGTCCTTGCCCAGGATCTTGTCCGGAGTGAGGAACTTGTCGCCGATGTCGAGATAGACCACCCGCCTGGGATCGCTCGGAGCAGCATAGCCGGCGATGATCTGGTTGACCTTCTCATTCTTCAGGCGTGCGCCCTCGGGCTTCTCGCCGCGCGGGAAGATGCCGAGCAGCAGGATGCGCGTGCCCGGGCTGCGGCTCTGGATGTCGCCGATGATCGTCTTGATGCCGAGGGCCACGTCCTCGGCCGAGTCGCCGCCGTTGTTGGTCCCGATCATCACCACTGCCAGCTTGGGATGGATGCCCTCGAGCTCGCCATTGCGCAGACGCCAGATCACGTGTTCGGTACGGTCGCCGCTGATGCCGAAATTGGCCGCCTTGAGCGGGGCGAAGAATTGCTCCCACACCGCCTTGCCGGAGGTGCGCCAGCCATCGGTGATCGAGTCGCCGAGGAACAGCAGGTCGACTCCGCCGGCCTTGGCCACGGCAAGGAACTGCTGATGGCGGCCAGGATCCTTCTCGGCCGGGACGGTGGTGCGCGGGCCGTCGGCGGCGCAGAGGAAGCAGGCGGCCAGCAGCAGGCTGAGCAGATGCATATGACCTCCGTGCGCATCAGGCGCAGCGGACCGGCGCAGGGAAGGTGCAGGACCGCCGGAGCGGATCCGGCCGGTCACCCACCCAGCGCGGTGGCTAGCGCCTTCAGGTCGAGCCCAGCACGGGCCTGGGCGATCGCCGCGGCCAGGGTGAGGCCTGCTCCGCTGATCGCCGGCCATGGTGGTGGTGGCTGCTGCCAGCCGCCGTCGGCGCGGCGCATGTGCGCGCGATCGCTGCCGAAGCCGGCGATCCAGTCCTGGGCGGCGAACACGGCGAAGCGCGGCTGGTAGGGGGCGCGGACCTGCTCCGGCGCGGGGAAGGTGGCGTGCAGCCAATCCTGCACCGGCAGCGGCGCACCCAGACGGGTGTCGAGATCCCAGATCAGCCAGCCGCCGTCGTGGGCCGCCAGGACGACGTGGTAGGGGTCGGCTCACGAAACGGAAATTATTGTACGCTAAGGCGAGTTTCCCACCATTTGAAACGCTGTAAGTCATTGCTATTTCTGACCCACCTAAAATCCGACACGGTCAACGTCTATGTTTCAACAGTCTTGCGCAGCGGCCGGTACCTCCCTGGCCCGATGTGCCCGCCGTTCCTCCAAATATAGTCACCAGTTAGGTTTATATGCTCCCATCCGAGAGGCGACAGATGCTGGAGCAGATTGTCGTCGATGGGGTGCCCTCGATCGCGCATCCATTGGATCACCCGCTCCAAATAGACCGTGTTCCACAGCACGATGGCGGCCACAACCAGGTTCAAACCACTCGCGCGGTAGCATTGATCCTCAAACGCCCGATCACGGATCTCGCCCAACCGGTTGATGAAGACCGCCCGGGACAATGCGTTCTTGGCCTCGCCCTTGTTCAGACCGACGTGGGAGCGTCGGCGTACGTCCACATGCTGCATCCAATTCAGCGTGAATAATGTCCGTTCGATCCGACCAAGCTCGCGAAGAGCCACCGCAAGACCATTCTGCCGCGGGTAACTGCCCAGTTTGCGCAACATCAGAGATGCAGTCACCGTGCCCTGCTTGATCGATCCAGCCAAGCGCAGGAGGTCATCCCAGTGTTCGCGAATGAGCTTCCAGTTGATCTTCCCTCCGATCATGCCCGACAACGTCGGGTAGTCCTTCGCCCGACCAGGAATGAAGAGCCGCTTGTCAGCCAAGTCTCGGATGCGCGGTGAAAAACGGTATCCCACCAGGTGCATCAAACCAAACACCTGATCGGTGAAACCGGCTGTGTCAGTGTAATGTTCCTCGATACGGATGTCGGATTCATGATACAGCAGGCCATCGAGGACGTAGGTCGCATCTCGTACGGTAGCGCTGATGACCTTGATGTGAAAGGGCGCGTACCGATCAGAAATGTGCGTGTAAAATTGGACGCCGGGCTCCTGGCCATACTTCAAGTTCACATCGCCAGACGAACGGCCACGTCCGCCAGCTTTGAAATTCTGGCCGTCTGATGACGACGTCGTGCCATCACCCCACCAAGCGGCAAAGGGCTGCCGATGCTGCGCGTTTACCAGCGTCGCCAACGCTGCAGTATAGGTCTCATCGCGCACGCACCATGACTGCATCCACGACAGCTTGGCGTAGGTGGCTCCAGGGCAGGACTCGGTCATTTTCCTCAGGCCCAAGTTGATGGCATCGGAGAGGATGGTCGTCAGCAGCATGCGCTGGTCATCGGCAGGCACGCCGGTCTTCATGTGGGTGAAATTGCGTGTAAACTTCGTCCAACCATCGACCTCCAGGAGCAGTTCGGTGATTTTCAGATGCGGCATGTGACTGTAGGCCTGCTGCATCAGCGCCTTCGCCTCCTCCGGCACGGCATCGTCCAGCGGCGAAATGGAGAGATGTCCGTCGGTCATGGTTGCATCGGGGAGTTCGTCAGCCGCAGCCAACTGCTCTGCGGAAGCCAATTCGTGTTCCAAGAGGACGCGGCGGGATTCCAGGAAGCGCTCACAGTCGGTGTCGACAGCAAGTCCGAGCTGATGGTGCTCGCGCTGCTCGACGAACCGGGGTACCGGCATCAGGTATGATTCGAAATCCTTGAACTGCCTGGAACCTTCCACCCAGATATCGCCGGATCGCAAGGCGTTCCGCAACTCCGTTAGCACGCACAATTCGTAGAATTTGCGATCCAGGCCATCTGCGGTGTGGACCAGATTGCGCCATCGCTTGCGCACGAAGGCGAGTGGAGCATCGGCGGGCACCTTCACAGTTCTCGCCTTGCTGCGGTTCATGGCCTTGATCACCTCCACGCCTTCCAGCAACTTGCGGGCTGCTGGTGCCGCATGCAGGGTGAGGGCTTCCAGCAGAGTAGGGGTATAGCGGCGGAGCTGATTATACCCATGTATCAGCAACGGCAGGAAGTCGAATTCCTCACCTTGCATAAGTCGCTCGGCTTCGGTGACGCTCTCGGTGAACATCGACCACGGCAGGATCGCCTCGATCGCGGCGTAGGGATCATTGCCCGTCTGCTTGGCCTTCAGCAATGCCCGGCCGATCCGCGAGTACAGGCGTACCTTGTCGTTGATCGACTTCCCAGATTGATGGAATTGCTCGACATGGGTGCGCTTGGCGGCACTGAACTGCACCCCCAACAGATGGTCGTGGAGATCGATGATGGTGTCGGTAACGGTGGCACGAGTGTCCAGGACCAGGGCCACCAGGGTGGCATAGCGACGCGTCGGTTCCAGATCACGCAGATGCTGCGCGGTCATCTGCCCACCCTCGCGAGCGAGCTTCAACATCCGATTCTGATGGACGGTCTGCTCCAGACCATCCGGCAGCCCCAGTTCGCGGATCATTCGCAACCGATCCAGATGCAGGAGGATATGCTTGGGTTTGGCGGGGCCTGGCGGTTGGCGTAACCAGACCAACTCGCTATTCGTTGTCTCTGGTCGCTGGGTCAGCAGGGCGTCCAGATCCCGGCGGTGGTGCGCGGTCAGCGGCACCGTCAATGCGGCATAGACGTGGCGGATGCCCTGCGTCCGCGCCTCGCTGCAGACGCGTTCGATGGTGTCGATGGACGGGAGGATGACGTGGTCCGCCCGCAGCATCCCGACCAGGGCTTCGGCCAAGACCATGCCGCGATCGGTATGCTGGGCCACCTCGGTTAGGCGCTGGACGTACGAGCGATGGTCGTCGGTGGTAAACGGCCTGAGACTGAGCCGCGTCTGCAACTCTGCGAGGTGTTCGCGTCGGGTGGGCGTGCGTTCCGCGTACTGTTTCCAGAGATGCGGATCGAGGTGGAGCTGGAGCGCAATGTGTGACACCATACCTGGGGGTGGATTTGCCTCCTCCGGTAGGGCAATGCCCGGGTACCGCAAAGCGCACAGGAGAACGGCAAACCCCAAGCGATTGTGATCGCCCCGACGCTGACAAATCATCGCCTTGTCGGGTTCGGAGAAGGTATAGTGCCGAATGAGGTCGTCTTCCGTGCTGGGAAGGGCCAGCAGGCCTGTGCGCTCGGCGGACGTCAATAATCGTTGGCGTGGCAAGGTTGCTCAGGCCTTGGCGCTGCGATGATACCGTTGGGCGCGTGGCGGCGCGTGGCCCCAGGCAGGCCCAGGCAGGCCCAGGCATGGAGAAGAGCGGAACATGAGCCCTCCTGATCACGGCAGCATCCTCGGAATTCCGGGATCGGCCAACGGTGCCATCGGACGACGGCTCGGATCCGTGACGGGACGACACGTCCCGTCCATAGAGAGGTTGGAACTATGGTGATGGCCATGACGAAGCAACCAGCATCAGCAGGATGTGCAACTTATACGTTGCTCATGTAATGGCATTATATCCGGCGTAACTCGCGAAAATTGACATTCATTCGATGTGTAAACAATGCTAAACGTAATATAATACCAACGTGGGGTTTTCCTGCGCCATCCCGATGCGAAACGCTTGCCGCGCCTCATTGGCACCTCGGTCGAGGACGTATTTCAACTCCTTGGCCGCGCCAAGCGGCCACTGACTGCCGCCGAAATCCACGCCAGCCTCGTACGCAGCGGCCGTGCGGTCACCTCCACCACCGTCTACCGGACCCTCCAGGTACTGCGGCAACGCGGGATCGTGCGTCTGGCTGTCACAGGTTCGCGGCGAACGCGCCTCGCTCGCATGCAATCCATCCTGTCCCATCCTGGTCGCCGACTCAGTGATCGTGGCGCAATGCGGTTCGCCATCACCGAGGCCAAACGCAGCGAGGCTCAATTCGCTATCCGACTCGAACGGGCGTCAGTGCTATTGCCCGTATCCATTGCGCGCACCCTGCGGCGGGCCTACTATCGGTTGGTATTCCGCGCGGATGCCGCCGAATAGATCGACCAGGCGATCAACGGAGTTTTCCTTCGCAGCATGGTTTTCCGAATCCGGAAAATGGCATTTCCAGGAAAATATCTGCGGCACGACGAGCACCACATATTCATGCGCGCACTGAATATGTATGCGCGCTATCAACATGTTGGGAGGTTCCCCGATGCCGGACGATGGTGGCGTCGTTCCAGGGATAGGAGCGCCACGCGTCCGATAGCACGCCGACCTGCTCGGCGACACAGGTGACAACCTGCTCAGGAATCTCCTCCGCTGTCGTGGGGAACCGACCCTCCAGCAGGAACGACCTGAGCAGCAGGGCGGGCCGAGACGTGTCGCGCTGGTCTGGTTGCGCAACTGCGCGGACTCGTCAGGCGTGTGACCTCAGTGCCATCCAATCCGTTGGGATCCCGTCGGCGCTTCATGCCAACGCTCGGTACATCGGGGATGGGACAACGGATCGCATCCGCCAGCCCAAGGGATTACAGGATCGCCCCGGGACCCTGCACATGGGCATCCACGTCGGCGGTGTAGGTGTCCAGCATGCGATCATCCTTGTGGCGGGATACGCGGCGGATCTGCACGTTGCTGGCCCCGGCCATGCGGGCCTCGGTGATGAAGCCACGCCGCATACTGTGCGGGCTGATGCCTTCGCCGAGGTGCAGACGCGTGAGGATGAAGCGGATCGAGGAAGGGTCGAGCGGTCGCGAGCCAACCGTGCCATGGCGATCGATGCGCCGGAACAGGGGCCCGGCGGTGATCTGGGCAGCCGTGCGCCAGGCGCGTACCGCAGACAGGGCATCCAGGCGGGGGTCGGATGCCGGATAGATGGGCACGGTCTGGCCCTGCCGGCTTTTGTCTGTCTTGCTGCGTCGGATCCGGAGCACCCAGCCGCCGGCCGGGGTCTTCACCAGGTCATCCACCCGGATGGCGGCCAGTTCGCTCCGCCGCAGCGCAGCCGAGAAGCCGAGCAGGAGGAGCGCGGTATCGCGCAGCGCTGGCAGGCGGCGGGCAGGTTCGGCGCGGCCTGCTGCCACGGCCAGGTGCTGCAGTGCAGTCAGCAGATGCGTCCGGAGGAGGGGGGCTTTGCGCACCGGCGGCGCCGCCAGATGGACCAGCAGTTCACCGTCGAACCAGCTCTTGAAGCCGTGATGCGACAGCGGCGACGGCATGTCGAGCATCCCGCGCAGGGCGGTGACCGCGGCCATGGCCACGCGGGTCGACGAGACGGTCCAGGCGTTGCCGCCGGTGGTCATGGCCCGCAGCCAGCCGCGCAGGAGGGCATCGTCGTCGAGTTCGGCCTCCCGCCGTTCGCACAGCGACCACCAGGCGGTGATGAACGGCCGGTAGGTCCGCGCCGTGCCGGCCGCGACGCGGGTGGACAACCGCTCGATGAGCGCCTCGAGATGCCCGGTGTCCTCGACGGTCGCGATGGGCCGCCCGTCGGCACCGCGCACCTCGCGGATGCCCAGCGTGGTGATCGGCAGACCGAGGATCCTGCTGGTGCGGGCCAGTCGTTTGCGTGTCGGCATGCCGGGAGTATCCGTGGACTGATGCCGGGTCAACACACGCTAATGGACGATTAGCGAGAGCGAGACTGCAGCCCGAGGCTGTACCTGCGGTGATGGCATGCTCGACGCGCAGGTTGCCCTGCGTCGGGGGGCGGCGTCAGGCACTGCGTTCCTGAACCGTAGCGGTGCCGTCCATATATGGGGGTATCCCAACATTCGTGCTAAAACGGAAAATAGAGGGACTGTTGGTGTCTGATATAGGGATTGGCTCTGAAGGGGCTACATAGCACGCCATGAGGCAAAATACTGTCAGAAAATGATTAACAACGAATAGCTTGTCTCGATTTCCATGCCAAGGGTGCTTGTTTTCCAATGTGCCGGTGTTTTCCAATTTCAGAAAGTGGGTCGAATAGGAAAACATGCACTGCGAGTCCCAGGTAGACATCGTACGTGGTTGGAGTCATAGGACTCTGTTGATTAAGCAGTTATAGCTCATTCTCCGTCATGTTGGCTGGCTTCTGCCACGGGAGCTGCGGGACTGGGGGCGTGCCAAGGTCCAAAGTGTGCCGGGCCCGCTCCAGGAGGCGCCAGCGCTGCACGCGGACATAGGCACGGCGGGTGGTGTCGATCGACTGGTGGTTGAGCAGGGCCTGCCCGGCCTCCAGGCCGAACGCATCGGTGACGATGGTGGCTGCCGCCCGTCGGATGGCGTGTGGTCCCGACAGGCGCGGCTGCAGGAGCCGGCCATCGGCGCCACGGGCGGCGAGTCTGGCGCGTTCAGCGGCTCGCGTGACGATCCGACGCATACTCCAGGCCGTCAGCCGCAAGCCGGGCTGTGCGTGAAGCGAGATCCAGAGTGGCCCTCCAGCAAGTCCGATGGCAGCGCGCTCGGCAAGATATTCGCGCAAACAGGCCACGGTTCCCGCCGCCAACATGGCGGTGGCGTCGGCCGCGATATGGCCCTTGGGTTGGTGGCGGATCGTCGGGGGATCGCTGTCGAGATCGAGATGCTCGACATCAGCGCGGACGAGCGAAACGAGGCGCAGACCCGTGCCGAACATGACTCGGATGAGCGCGAGGTCACGCAAGCGGGTGACGCCCGCCCGGACGGTTTCTGCCGGTGATCGAGCGCGATGTGCCTCAGAAATCTGATCGACCGCAGCGAGCACGGCCTCGATCTGACTCCGCGTGAAACAGGGGAGCGGATCATCCCGGTGCACGACCAGGCTGCGAGCGCTGCGGGCGATGGCCGGATAGAGACCCTGATTTTCCGTCCAGCGGTAGCAACTGCGCAACGCATGCAGATGCCGATTCCGGGTTGCGGGAGCGCGGTGCGCGCCAGCGGAAGCAAGGAACTCCGTCACATGACGTGGCTCCGGCCGGGGAATGTCGCCCCGGGCAAGCCATGCCGCCCAGGCCCGGACCGAGCTGCGGTAGCTGGTGACGGTCGCCGCCGACCGTTGTCCGGCGACCACATCCTGCTCGAGGCTGGCCAACCACTGGGCCAGCAGATCGGCGTGGCAGGAGGCGACCTGGAGGGCTCCGGCCGGGTCGGCGATGGGCGCTGGCAGGTCCATGTGGGGCTGTAGAGAGGCTGCACGGCCTGAATGGCCGATCAAGAGTCATGTGCGATAATTGTTCTTCTCGCACTATACTTTTGGCTTTATATACCAGTATGTACCGGTACATTCTACATATGCTCACCTACGACGCCGTGGTCGCCGCCATCGTTCTGATCCGAGACCGTGGCCAGCGACCGAGCTTGAACCTCATCCTCCGTGAGACCGGCGGCTCCAAGACTGATGTCAGTCGCCTCTTCAAGCGCTGGCGCGACGAGCAAGCCGCCGCCGCTGTCGCGCCACAACCGCCCGAGATCGCCGCTCTGGCTGCCCTCTCACCCGATCTGGCGACCCGCATCCGCCAAGCCTACGAGAACCAGTCCCGCGATGGGCTCGCCAAAGCCCAGGAGGATCTCGCCCTCGCCCAGCAGCACGTCGAGGACCTCGAGCGTGCGCTGGGCGACACCGAAGCCACTCAGGCGCAGTTGCGCCTCGAACTCGACGACCGCGCCCAGATGGAACAACGCCTGGCAGACGCCATCACCCAGGGCGTCGCTGCTATGACCCGGCAGCAGAGTCCCGTCCTGGATGCCATTGCGGAACTACAACGCACGGTGCATGACATCGCTGAGCGCCAACACGGGATCCAAGAGGCAATCGAGACGATCCACACCGGATACACCGATCTCGCTGGTGAGATTCATCACGCCCAGGAGGCCATTGCCGGCGTGCATGCGGGTGCCCAACAGCAGGCCGCGGCGCTGAACCGTTCGGTGCATGTGGCGCTCGACCAGCAGATGACGGCAATCCATGACCAGATTGTGGCCGACCGCACAGCTCTCCTGCAGCACCTGCACGTACGACACCTCGCTGCTATGCGTGCTGTGCGCGCCGAAATGACCCGGCCGGTGGACCGGACGCGGATCGTCGGACAGCCACGTCAGCACGCCTCGAAACGCCGGCCTCTGGCCTACTATCAGGCTCAGGCCACGGCACGAGGTCTCGTTGGCCTGGCACAAGCGGTTGAGATCCCTCCCGGGATCTCCCACGAAATGGATGGCATACGGGCGTCGATCGGTCGTGGCATCGCCAAGGATCTGGCTCGACAGACTCCGCCAGCAACGGATCCCTGACCCTGCGGCTCCGCCTGCTGCACGAGGCTCAGATGCCGTGGCCGTCGTCATGCGTGGTCCTTGTCTTGTCAACAGATTGTCTACAATCGCCCGCATGCTCACCATCCCCATTCGCGATCTCCAGCAGCGTGGCACCAAGGCCATCGCCAAGGACACCACGGGGCCGATGCTCGTCACCGGGCGGCCGGGAGCCCTGTTCTACCTGATACCGGCTGATCCCACCCGTCTCGCCGAGCAAGAGATCGAGTTGAGCCGAGCCATGGCACGCGCCGACCTGCGCTCGTGGCAGACGCGCGCTGTCGAAGCTGGGCTAGATCAGACAACCAGCGCCGAGATCGAAACGGAGATAGCGGCTGTCCGGTGTGAGCGTCGGCTGCGTGCCAGGCCCCGCCGTCTGGCTCGGGCATGAGCGTTCTCGTCGTCCTCGACACCAATGTTGTCGTCTCTGCTGGCATCCAGCCAGCCGGTCACCCCGCTCGGATCGTCGATGCGGCCCTGGCTGGGGTGATCGTTCCGGTGGTCTGCCCAGCCATCACAACCGAGTACATCGAGGTGGTGAACCGGGCCCGATTCAGGAAGTGGAAGTTCCCACCGCTGTGGCTCAACGCGCTCGTTGCGAGCGCCCATATGGTCGACCAGGACCTGCTGGCGTGGCCGTCTGCTGGCCCCGATCCGGACGACCTGATCTTCCTGGCGCTGGCCCATCGCACCGGCGCGGTGCTGGTGACCGGGAACATCGCTGACTATCCCAAGGGCATCCGCCATGGCGTCGTGGTCATGGACCCGGCGACCTATGTCAGGCACCTGGAGGCCCTCGGCGTGCGGTGGTAAGGCCACCAACGGGCGCCCATTGGTCGGGTTGGCTGAGCCGCTACCGTTTCGGAACCGGCGACCTCTATATGACTCTCCGTCTGCACATCCTCTCCGATCTGCACGTCGAGCACGGGGGCTTCATCGCCCGGCAAGAAGCGTGCGATGTGGTCGTCGTCGCCGGCGATCTGGCGAATGGTCGTGAGATGGCTGGTGCCGTCCGGCATCTTGATCGCCAACTCCAGCAGCCCTGGATCTACGTGCCCGGCAATCACGACTGGTACGGAGTCGATCTGGTGCGGGATCGCGCCGCCAGCGTGCGGCGATGGCGTGACCAGGCTTCGCACCTGTACTTGCTGGATGACCGGAGTTGGACGATGTGCCACAACGAACAGGCGTACCGGTGGATCGGCTCTACCTGGTGGAGCGCGATGGATTGGACGCCCGATGACCAGCCGCAACCGTTCGCAACCCAGACAGCAACTGCCGCCGCCCAGCAGTTGATCAACGACTTCCAGCACATCCGCGCCGATGGGGAGTCCTTCACGCCGTGGCATGCGCGGGAACTCCATCTGCTGTCCACGCAGTTCATCCGTCAGGAGATCGCCCAGGCGCAGGCGGCTGGCCAGATACCGATCGTCGTCACCCATTTCCTGCCCACCCGCCGCAGCGTGCATCCGCAGTATGCGACCAGCGTCCTCAACGGGTATTTCGCCAACAACCAGGACGGCTTGACCACCGGCGTACCTCTGTGGATCCACGGCCATACCCACACCTCCTGCGACTACCTGGTTCCTGCCACCGGGTGCCGGGTGGTCTGCAACCCCCGGGGTTATGGCCACGAAAACGCTGAGTTCCGCACGGATCTGGTGATCACGTTGGAGACGCCCTGATGAGCATCACCACCCGGCTGCGGATGTACATCGTGCTGCGCCGCGACCTCTCGCCCACGGTCGCCTTCCTGGCGTATGGCCACGCGACGCTGGGGACCTACCGCACCTGGCAGGATGATCCCGTCATGCAGGCGTGGCAACGCACCTCGTTCGTGAAGATCGCCCTGGGCGTCGCCGGCCACCAGGAACTGGCATGGGCCAAGACGCTGGGTGAACACCGCGTCTTCACCGAATCGACCCTGGGCAACCTCGAGACCTGCCTGGGCTTCCGGGTGGTCGAGCGCCCGGATCCACGCTTCAAGACCCTCACGCCATGGGTGCAGTCGGCACTGCAGGCATGCCCCGACCCGGGCTGAATCATCACAGCCATGCGACTCCGCATCCTGTCGGATCTCCACCTCGAGGCCTGCCCATGGACCTGGCAACCGGCCGGCGAGGATCTGCTCATTCTCGCTGGCGACATCGCCGATGCGTCGCCAGCGGGCATCGGCCGCCGCCGCCAACTCTGGGAATCCATTGCCAAGGCTGACGTTCCAACGCTCTATATCCTGGGCAACCATGAAGGGTATGCCGATTGGGTGCCCCGGGACGAATTGCGCACGCGCATTGCCGCCGATCTGCCACCCCAGGTGCGCCTGCTCGACCGCGATGTCGTGGACTGCGGCGGCATCCGCTTCCTCGGGTGCGGGCTGTGGACGGATTTCTCGTTGCTGAACGGTCTTCGCCGGCGCGGCGTGCAGGTCAGCCAGGAGTTGGCCATGCATGCGGCAGCCATCGGCGTGGCCGATTTCACCTTCCTGTGCCGATCGCGTGAATCGGGCCAAATGCCCAAGCGTATCTCGCCGGACGATATGGCGGTATGGCACCTTACCGATCGCGCGTGGCTTGATAACCAGATTCGTCAGGCGGAACGGCCAGTGGTGGTCATCACCCACTTCCTGCCGAGTCCTGACTCCCTCGACCAGCACAATGCCGGCAGCATCCTCAATGCATACTTCGCCACTGACTGCCGCGATCTTCTACGCGACCCAGTTGTGCTCTGGATCCACGGACATACGCATACGTCGTGCGATTACCGCCATGGACCTACCCGGGTGGTGTGTAATCCCCGCGGCTATGGTGGGAAGCAAGGCCTGTCCAATGGTGCGTTCGATGCTGGAATGTCTATTGACATCACCGTACTAACAAACCGTTTTGCATCAGCGTCCCCAACATGGCATCCATGAGTGTCCCCGTTGCGCTGCAGGTGCCTCGTGCCTCAGTTGGTGATCCCTGGTTTTGCCGCACAAGTATCTTGATTTCCAATAGTTGCACGGCGGGATGAGCGTATTAGAGTACGTCTAATATATGATTAAGGCTGCCTGTCGCTGCCAGGGTGCCAACCTGGATCGCTTCGTGCACAGTTCCGTGCTGACCGTGCTCGCTGCCGGTCCCGCGCATGGCTATCTCCTTCTGGAACGCCTTGGCGAACTCCCCAGCTTTGTTGGATGCCGCCCGGATCCGACTGGCGTGTACCGGGTTCTACGCGAGATGGAGGAACTGGGTCTGGTGCTCGGCACCTGGGAGCATCCCGTCAGCGGGCCGGCGAAGCGGCGGTACGAGATCACCGAGGATGGCATCGGTTGCCTGGCACAGTGGGCCGAGGCGCTCGACCAGCACCAGCAGGTTGTTGCGCGCCTGGCAAAGCTCGCCCGCAAGGCGGTGCCACGGTGAAGCGGGCCTTTCTCGCCGAGGTCATCGCCACCGCGCTGCTGGTCGGCATTGGCTTGGGTGCCGTCCATGTGGCGATCCTGACCCAGTCATTGGACCTGCCGGCGGTCGCCGGTTGCTGGGGCGGGGCGGTCATCCTGCTGATCGCCGTCGCCGGACCGGTGAGTGGAGCGCACGCTAATCCGGCCGTCACCATCGCCCTGGCCTGCATGCGCCGCTTTCCCTGGAGCAAGGTGGGGCCCTATATCCTGGCCCAGTTCATCGGCGCCCTGGCGGTCGCCGGACTGCTACATCGACGGCACCTGAACACCGGCACTTCGATACCATCCGCCCTTTCACGCAGAGATACAGGACATCATGATCACCTTGTCTGCTCGTTACGCCATCAAGGCCGTGATGCACCTGGCCCGTGATGACGGCTGGATCGGCTCCGAGGACCTCGCCCGGACAACAGGCGTGCCCAGCGGGTACATCATGAAAGTCCTGCAGCGTCTTGCCGTAGCGGGGATCCTGCGCACCCAACGTGGTATCCATGGCGGATACCGTCTGCAGCGCGCGGCCAACACGATCACCTTGTGGGACATCGTCCAGGCCATCGACCGGCCACCTGCCGGCCACATCTGCCAGTCATGCGCCAACTGCCTGGGTTGCGGCGCCGATCAGGTCCTCGCCGCGATCGAGGCCGATGTGGTGCGCTCGCTGCGTGCCCACGACATCGGCACGATGGTCGCGATGTGCCGGGATCACGGGTACATACCGCATGTGACGACGATCTTTGCACCGAGCGCAGAACAAAAGCCACCTGCGACGACGCCGCACTGATTGCTGGAAAACCTGGCACACAACAGAAGGCGTCGCCTGATCACTTCATCTATTGAAGACGTCCTTGTCTGTTGATGCACACGCTACTTGATCTGCACGCAACCGGCCATGATGCACCATGCTGTCGCACGACGCGGCAGACCTTCGGACCCACAGAGACGGAAACCCCCATGCGCCCATGTTCCGCGACGCTCATCCTCCTCGCCAGCGCCAGCATGATGCTGGCCTCCGAGTCATCGACCGACTTGCGCCTGCGCGTCGGGTTGTCGCCCGGGGTTTCCGAGGTCGAACAGCGATCGAGCACCACCGGCACCAGTGAGACGTCGGTCGATGCCGCCGATGGCATCAGCATCGCCCCGACCCTGGTGTGCACGAAGATGTTCAACGACACGATCGGCATGGTCTACGGCGGTGAACTGTTCTGGCGTAGCCACGAGTGGGAATACCAGGGCGCGTCGGGTGGATATGAGGCCATCGGCGCCGGTCTGCTGCTCGGTGCTGCCATCCGACTTGGACCGCAGGCGCAAATCGAGTTGACGCCGTTCCTCGATGTCGGCATCGGCCAGGAGACCTACGACACGGGTTCGGGCGGTGGCACCGATAATGGTCCGTACCTGGCCTATGGCGTGACGCTAGGCGCCTGGTTCGCGCTGACCGACAACCTGCTCGTCGGCGCTGAACTCGGCTACCTGGCTGGCCGTGGCGAGGCCTCGTACACCCCGTCGGGCAGCCCTGGCGACCAGGATGACTGGATCGACCGCTTCGATGGCCTGACTGCCAATCTGGGTATCGGCTACCGCTTCTGAGCGATGCTGCGTACGTAGGACCGGTTGCTGTCGCAATCCTGTACCTTTGTAGACCCCAGCACACACACGTCTTGTTGCATGATGCGCAGCGCCGCCAGATGTACTGGCGAGCCACCTCATCGTAGCCCTATCGGGCCGGTGAGGAGAAGGCATGTCCGATCATGTCGCGGAGCTTTTCCACCGTGCCTGCCACGCCGCCAGCGCGCCACCCAAGGTGGATCTCCTGGACCGGAAGCGGGAACGGGGGCGACGTTGCCTGCACGCCGGTCAGCGCCTCGGCCACGCTGGCGTGGGTCAGCAGGACTCCAATGCCTCCCCGCGCCATGGCCGCCGCGGTCGCCAGATCGGGGACGACCATGCGCTGGCGTTGCGCCAACCCGGCGTCGTCGAGGGCGTTCTGCAGGGCCGACAACGTGCGCCCGGATGGTTCCAGCCAGGGTATTTCAGCCAATCGCTTCATGGTCAGGGATCCCAACGACCGGGCCGCGACGAGACGCAGTTCTTCGCGGCAGAGCAGGCGTGTCTGCATGCCTCCGTGCACCACGGAACGTCGCAGCAGAACCAAATCATGCGTACCCGAACGCAACCCGCTGGCCAGGAACTGCGTCGCGTCGACCGCCAACTCCAGGGCGATGGCGGGATGGCGCTGGCGAACGGCATGCACGACACGGCCGAGCGCCGTATGCCAGGCGATGCCTGGGACCAATCCAAGGCGGACGGTGCCGCCGGCTTCGGATCCCGCGTCAGCGGCCGGAGTGCGACAGATATCCTCGGCCATGCCCAACAAGGCCTGGGCCTTGGTCAGCAGCGATGCACCGACCGGAGTCAGGTGCAGGCGCCGCCCGCGACGCTCGAACAGACTCCGACCGAGATCCTGCTCCAGGGCTTTGAGCTGCCGTCCCAGGGGCGATTCGGCGATGGCCAGCCGGCGGGCCGCATTGGCGATCGTTCCGCATCCGGCAATGACGACAAAGGCGCGAAGGTGCTTGAGATCGAGCATGCGCGTTATGGGGGCCGCCAGACGGTCGGCGCCTACGACCTCCGGGGTCGGAGGCTACGACCGCCAAAGTCGGACACAATCAGGCCGTTGCGTTACGCTTGTCCGTCACCCATGTGCGTAACGCAATGCCCGCAGCGGCACGGAGCCTGACATGCCAACCACCATCTTCCTCGCCGGCGCATCAGGAGCCATCGGACGGCGCCTCGCCCCCATGCTCGTCGAACAGGGCTGGCTCGTCTTCGGGACCACCCGCAAAGCTGATCGCATGAAGGCGATGCAAGACACCGGCGTGGAACCGCTACTCGTCGATGTCTTCGATCGCGACCTGCTGGCAAGGCTCATGCGCGACATCCGTCCGGACATCGTCATGCACCAATTGACCGACCTTCCTCACGCCTTGGAGGCCAGCCAGATGGCGGCCGCACTGGTGCGCAATGCCCGGATCCGCGATGAAGGTACGCGGCACCTCGTCGCGGCAGCGACGGCTTCCGGCTGCCGTCGCATCATCGCACAGAGCCTCGGATTCATCTACGATGAAGGCCCACGACCCCATGTCGAAGCGGATCCGCTCCTACCGGATTCGCATCCGGCCTACGGCGCGACTGCCGCAGCCGTTCGGAGCCTGGAAAGACAGGTGCTCGGAACAACCAGCGACGGGATCATCCTGCGCTATGGCCTGTTCTATGGCCCAGGTACCGGATTCGATCAACCCATCGCGCCTGGGTCGGTTCATGTCGACGCCGCTGCCCAGGCGGCCGTCCTGGCGGTGAGCAGAGGGCTCCCGGGAGTCTACAACATCGCCGAGGACGATGGGCAGGTCTCCATCGCCAAGGCCATGCGGGATCTCGCGTGGAATCCAGGTTGGCGAGCCTGATCGCACCTACGCCGTTCCATCCCCAAACTGCTCCCTTGTCAGGCCGCTGGTACGATGCGCGGGAACAGCAGGTTGTTCTCCAGATGCATGTGCTCCATGAGATCGGCCTCGAAGGCCTCCAGACGCAGATGGTTCAAGGACACGAAGGCCAGCGCATCCTCAGGCAGCGGGCCGGTGAACAGGGCACCCGGGGCCGACTTGGCGAGGGTGATGCCGGGCGCGGCCCCGGCCCCCAGCCCGCGCTCCACGATGGCGCCGGCGATGCGGTCCTGATCGGCGTCGGTCGTGGTGGCGAGCAGGTCCTTCAAGGCGCCGGCCTGGCGTTCGATCGTGGCGCGCGCGCCGGCGGCGTTGAGGGTCGGACGGGGGCTGGGCATATTAGGCAACCTGGTCGGCGTTGTTGGGGTCTGCCGCCAATGCGTTGGCATCAGGGAGGTCGAGCATGCTGTTCATCAACACGACATCCACCGCGCTCAACTGGTGGTATCCATCGTCCCTGTCGGCTCTGGGCCTGGCGCTCGGCGGACCACCCGTTGCGTCGGCGGCGATCGCCTCCAGGCCGACCCGCTGTTGGACCAGCAGGTAGTGGGCGACGGCGCCGGCGGCCTCGGCGTCGGACCCGGCCGTTTGTGCGTCGGTGAGCCGCCGCCCCGTGGCGATGCGGTAGGCGTTGGTCAGGGTGTTGCCGCCCTCCTCCTTGGGGGTCGGGCAATGCTGGCGCACCGAGGCCAGTAGATCGTACCAGGGACCGGCGACGGCCTCCGGCGGCACCTGACCATGGCGCTCATAGGCGTTCTGGATGTGAGACTTGTCGAATTCGGCGCCATAGGCGACACACCGGATGCTCCCCAAGGAGGTCAACTTCTCCCCCAGGTCGCGGAGCAGGTCGGCCTCGCTGGTGGCACCACGATCGTCCCATGCCTGCGGTGAGTAACCGTTGACGCCCAGAAATAAGTGCCCTCTCCCTTTGGTAGTCCAGCGTGATTTCCTCCACCCATTCCCAAGATCCTGGGGATTGTACGAAATAGCTTTGGCGGAAGGGGTTAGGTTTCGTTCCTGAGGCTTCATTGCGCCGGCAGGTTGTCCGCCATTGGCAGGACTGGTCTTTGCACATCGTTATGTCAGGCAATTGCACTCCCAGGTGATACCAAATCGCTTCATGACATCCTGGCAATTTTGGCACACATAGAAATAATTCACGACCATATGTCCTCCCTGTAGATCCCGGTAGTCATTGTAGGCTGCCAAGATCGCATTCATTTCTGCATGGTTGGGTTGATCGCAAATGGTACGGCACTTATCATAGCCTTCCCCTGGGAGCCTTGGGCATCGCTCCTGGGGATTACAACACTCATTCTCTCCGAAATACTTTGAACCATCGGGGAGCCTCAGGCAGGCGCGGACTACAACCTTTGCACACGTCATAGATCCGCTCCGCCCATTTCCTCGGCATCCATTAGCCGCCCTGTATCCGGGTTAAAGAAGAGGTCGCAGCCGGGGCCAGTGTAACCTGTGGCCCGGTCTTTGAGGATACGAATACTGGTCCTGTGCTTATTCTCAGGGTCTTGCTGATTTCGTTCAATGCCCAAAACAGTGTCAGACAATTGCTCAATGCCAGCACTGCCACGAAGATCAGAAAGGCTAATGTGTCGCCCCTCATTGAATGATTTCCCTTCAGGTGGCCTCTTTAGATGGCTCACCAAGATTAGACCTATGCCTGTTTCCTCGACCAAGCTACGCAGCTTAGTCATAGCTACATCAATTAGCTTTCGCTCGTCCCCATCCCCCAGACCAGAAACCACGATGCTAAGATGATCCAGAATGATCCAGCCACACCCGCAGCCCTTAGCAAGGTACCGGATTCGGCTAAGGAGGTTATCAACATCACAAGAGCCGAAATGATTATAAAGGTAACAACGTCCACGCTACATCTGCTCTTCCTCGATGTCCACGCCCACCAGGCGATAGTGCGCAGCGTACCGTTGGGTGACCTGCTCAGCGCCGCCAATACCGCGCAGTGGCCGAACCCGGGGTTGCTGGCCGGCGTGCAGGTGCCCTGGTGGAAGGCCGCCCTGGCCGAGGCCGGCGGTGCCGGCCTGATCCTGGCAGCGGTCGTCGCCATCACCCGACGCGGCCATCCGCCCGGCCTCGGCCCGGTGATCGTCGGCTTGGCGGTTGCCTTGGCCATCGTCGTGTTCGCACCAATCAGCCAGGCCGGCTTCAACCCGGCCCGCGATCTGGCCCCGCGCCTCGTTGCCCTGTGCGCTGGCGCTGATGGCTGCTTCTCTTGGGCCTGGTTCCCGGTGTATGTGCTCGCCCCGATAGTCGGGGCCACCGCCGCCGGATTCCTCGTTTCGTCCCTGGATCAGGAGGATTCATGATCCCTGCCCTGCTGACCGTCGGCGGCTTCCTCGGTGCCGGCAAGACCACCCTCATCGCCGCGGCGGCTGGCATCCTGGTCCGACGCGGCCTCCGGGTGGTGGTGGTGACCAATGACCAGGCGCCCGAACTGGTCGACACTGCGATCATTGAACTTGCCGGGGTGCCGGCGGCCGAGGTGGCCGGTGCCTGCTTCTGCTGTGCCTTCCCCGACTTCGCCGCCAAAACCAGGGTGCTCCTGGAACGCCATGCCCCGGATGTCGTTCTCGCCGAACCGGTCGGCAGTTGCGTTGACATCGCCGCCACCGTCCTGCGACCGCTGGCCCAGCAGATGGGTGACGTCCTGCGCGTTGCTCCCTTCACTGTCGTCGTTGATCCTGCAGCGCTACGTGAGATCGAGGCCGGTTCCATGGATCCGGCGACGGCGTACATCTACCGGTTGCAGATCCGGGAAGCAGACGTGCTGCTGCTCAACAAATGCGACCGCGAACCGCATCCCGATCTGGCGGAGGCGGAACTCGCCGCCCGCAGCCCAGCGGCAACCATTCTGCGCGCCAGCGCCACCACCGGCCAGGGCATCGAGGCATGGCTCGACGCGGCCCTGGCCGCCGCCGATGGCGGCACCCGCCGCATCGACGTGGATTACGACACCTACGCCGCCGGCGAGGCGGCCTTGGGCTGGCTGAACGCCACGGTCGAACTGAGCGGCGGTGGTTGGGAAGACGCGCTCCGCCGGTTGATGGACGGCATCCACCTGTCCGGCATCGCGCATCTGAAGTGCCTGCTGCGCAGCGGCGGACTCGTCCTGGCTGCCAACCGGGTCACGGGCCGGATGGACGTGGAACTCCGCCGTCTGGCGGACGGCCCGGCGACGGAGTAGGCGTCGGTCATCATCAACGCACGCATAGCCTGCGCCCCCGAGGCCCTCCGCGCAGCGGTCGAGCAGGCCATCGCCACCACCTCCATTCGGGGCCGGGTGAAGAGCCTCCGCTCCTTCGCGCCGGGACGACCGGTGCCCGTCCATCGTCTGGCATAGGGCGTCTCTCGATGTCTCTCGGCCTGCAGGATCGGCGCGTCAGCGCAGCCTGGCGCAGAGGCGGTTCAACCCTGTATCGATCGCGGTTCCGTGCTCCAGCGTGCGAGGTGGCGATCCATGACAAAGGTGGCACAGGGAATCAGTGACGAGGCGAACACGATCCCCGTCCTGGCCATGGACCAGCGCCGCCGCCACCACACCCAGGCGAGGGCGGCGCAGAAGAGGACGAACAGGACGCCATGGACCATGCCGGTGACGCGCACGGCACCGGGCAGGTCGGCCAGGTACTTGAGCGGCATCGCGATGCCCAGCAGCACGAGGTAGGAGACGCCCTCGATCCAGGCGATGAGGCGCAGATGGCGCAGGTCCATGGCGTCACGCTCCTCGTCGCTCAATGCGCGTGACCACCGGGGCCGTGGCTGTGGCCATGTCCCGGAGCACTCTTGGGTTGGGGCGGGAGGATGGCGCCCTGGACCGCGTCGCCGGTGGTCGGTTCGATCGACACCCACACCTTGGCACCCACGGGTACGGGATTCGGCACCTCGACATGAGCACTGTAGAGGCCGGGTTGCTTGGCCGAGGCCTCAGCCTTGGCTTTGGCTGAACCACGCCCGCTGTCGACGCCCACCCATACCCGCACCGCCTTGGGTGCCGGCGTGGCCGGGGTCAGTTGGATGTAGGCGTGCCACCCCGCACCGGCAACCGGGGCGCCATCCCCCATCGCGGCGACCGTGTAGACGCCGATGGTGGCACTGCCGAGCGGGACGGCGGCAGTATGGTCGTGTTTGTGGCCCTCGGCGGCGGCGAGGGGCGCACCGGCGAGGGCGGCCAACAGGAGGGCGGGGGTGATGAGGTGGTAGGTCATGCGTACTCCGAGGTGGAGGGGGATGCGAGTGCGCTGCGTGGGCAGCACGGGACGTGGACGCCGGACCATCCGGCGATCACGGACGGTCCTGCCGAGGTTCGGCAGGGGTTGATGAGGGTGCAGCAGTGGCGCCGAAAGCCCAGGCATAGGCCGCGGGCACCACCACCAAGTTGAGCACGGTCGAACTGACCAGGCCACCGAGGACGACGATGGCCAGCGGGGCGAGGATCTCGGCACCGGGCTGGCCAGCCATCAGCGCCAGCGGTATCAGACCGATGGCCGCGCAGAGCGCGGTCATGAGGATGGCGACCATGCGCTCCTGCGAGCCATGCACGATGGCCTCGTGGAGCGATCTGCCCGATTCGGCCTGCGAGCGGTACTGATTGACCAGCAGGATGCCGTTGCGCACGGCAATGCCGAACAGGGTGATGAAGCCGACCAGGCTGGCCACCGACAGGACCGGCGCCACATAGGTGCCGCGCAGGCCGAGCAGCGCCGCGGTATTGGCGATCAGCCCCGGCGACTCGGCGACATAGACGGCGAGGATGCCGCCGATCAGCGCCAGCGGCAGGTTGATCAGGACCAGCGCCGCCGCCTTGGCCGAGCCGAGGGCGCCGGACAGCAGCAGGAAGACGACCAGGACCACGCCGAACCCCATCAGGCCGATGGTGCGGCTGGCCTCCTGCTGGGCCTCGAACTGCCCGCCGTAGCGCACATCCAAGCCGGCCTGCGCCGCCAACGGATCGACAACCCGGCGGATCTGCGCCACCAGATCGCCGAGGTTGTGCCCGTCGGCGACATTGCAGCTGATCACCGCCTTCCGCCGTGCGCCCTCGCGGGCGATCAGGTTCGAGGTCTGTTCGACGCCGATGTCGGCAACCTCGCGCAGGCGCACCTGGGCGCCGCCAGCCCCTACCAGCAGCACCGCGCCGAGGTCGGCCTCGGTCTGGCGCTCGTCGGGATGCAGGCGCACCGTCAGATCGTAGCGGCGCACTCCCTGGTTGATGGTCGTGATGTGGATGCCGGCGACGGCCTGCTCGACCTGCTCGGCAGCGGCGGCGGGCGTCAGTCCGGCCTGCACCAGCGCTTCGTGACGGTAGCGCACCGGCAGCGTCTCGACCATCACCTCGCGGTTGGCGACGATGTCGCGGGTGCCGGGCAGGGTACGCAGTTCGCGGTCGATGTCCTTGGCCATGGCGCGCAGGCGTTCGAGGTCGTCGCCATAGACGGTGATCGCTACCGCCGCCGGCGTGCCGGAGAGGATGTGCGAGAGGCGGTGCTCGATCGGCTGGCCGATGGTGGTGGTGATGCCGGGCATGTCGGCGAGGATGCGATCGATCGCGGCGCGCACGCGGTCCTGCGCCCCCGGCTCGACGGTGACGTTCATCTCGCTGGAGGACGGCGGCTCGGCATGCTGGTCGCGCTCGGCGCGGCCCGTGCGCCGGGCGACGTCGCGCACGCCGGAAATGGCGGCGATGCGCGCCTCGGCGCCGCGTACCAGACGGTCGCTCTCGATCAGCGAGGTGCCTGCCGGGGCCATGATCATGACCGTGAAGGTGCCCTCCTTGAAGGCGGGCAGGAAGCTGGCGCCAAAGGTCGTCGCCAGGCCCAGGGCCGCCAACGCCAGCCCCAGGGAGGTCAGCACGACGGTGCGTCGCCAGCGTAGGCAGACGGCCAGCGTCGGCTGGTACACCTGCTTCAGCCAGCGTACCAGGAAACCATCACGCTCGTGGCCGCTGGGCGGCAGCGACGCCAGCAACATCCGGCACAGCGCCGGGGTGACGGTCACCGCCACGATCAGCGAGGCCAGGGTGGAGACGATGTAGCTGATGCCCAGCGGACGGAAGAAACGTCCCTCCATGCCGCCCAGGAACAGCAGCGGGATGAACACCAGGACGATGATGACGGTGGCGAAGACCATCGGCCCGCGGATCTCGTTGCTGGCCGCCTGCACCACCGCCACGCGGTCGCCGCCGGCGCCGCGCAGACGGCGGATGACATTTTCAACGTCGATGATGGCGTCGTCGACCAGGCCACCGAGCGCCACCGCCAGTCCGCCCAGGGTCATGACATTGATATTGGCGCCGGTCGCCCACAGCACGATGAAGGCCACGGCCAGCGACAGCGGCATGGCGGAGAGGGTGATCACCGTCGCCCGCCAGCTGAGCAGGAAGAGGATGAGGACGATGGCGACGATCACTGCCGCCTCGATCAGCACGCGGGTGAGGTTGTCCACCGCCAAGCCGATGAACTCGGCGGCACGGAAGACATGGGCGTTGATGCGCATGCCTTCCGGAATCGCCATGGCAGCCAGCGCCCGGTCAAGGGTCCCGGTCAGGGCCAGGGTGTTGGCCTCCGGCGTCTTCTGCACCGAGACGATCACCGCCGGCTGGGCCCGCTCGGTGGCGGTGCCGCGCACGGGGGCGGCGGCCAGCACCACCTCGGCCACCTCGCCGATGGTGACGGAGCGCCCCTCGGACACGCGCACGACGGTGCGCCGGATGTCATCCACGCCGCTGACCTGGGCGGTCTGCCGGATCGGCATCTCCCTGCCCTGGCGGTTGGGCAGGAAGCCGGCGCTGGCGGTGGAGTGCGCCTGGCGGGCAGCCGCCACCACCTCGGCGACGGTCAGGCCGTGCTCGCGCAGGCGCTCAGCGCGGCACAGGATCTGATATTCAGGCAATTCGCCGCCGATCGCCACCGCCTGGGCGACGCCGGGGATGGCCAGGAGCCGATTGGTCAGTTCGTACTCGGCGAAGGCGCGCAGCTCCATCGGCGTGTGCCGGCCCTCGGGGGCGGTCACCGACAGCAGCATCACCTCGCCGGCGATCGAGGTCACCGGCTGGATTTCGGCATGGGCCTCGGGGGGCAGGGCCTCGACCACCACCGCCAGGCGCTCAGCGACCTGCTGCCGTGCCCGCCACAGGTCCTCGCCCCAGCCGAACTCCGCCCACACGATGGACAGCCCCAGGGCCGACGACGAGCGCAGCCGGCGCATGCCGGGGACGCCGTTCACCGCCGATTCGATCGGTACCGTGACATGCTGCTCGACCTCGTCGGCGGCCAGCCCGCCGGCCTCGGTCATGATGACGACGGTGGGGGCGTTGAGGGCGGGGAAGACATCCACCGCCATGCGCGGCAGCAGCCAGCCGGCCGCCACCAGGACCAGGCCGGCGACGATCAGCACCGCCTGGGCGTGGCGCAGCGAGACGCCGATGAGCCAGGCGAACATCAGTGCTTCCCTTCATGGAAGGTGCCGTCGGCGTGGACATGGCCGCCGGTGGCGGCCTTGCCCTGCTGCGACAGCTTGAGCGGGTAGATGCCGTCGAGGACGACCTCGTCACCCTCGGCCAGGCCCGATTGCACCACCACCCAGCGGCCGTCGCTGGCGCCGAGGTCGGCGACCACGCGCACCACCCGCTCGGGGTCGGCTTTGTCGCGGCGGAAGAACACGGTGTCGAGGCCGTCGCGGATGGTGGCGGCGACGGGGATGGCGAGGTCCTCGCCGGCGGATCCGCTGGTCAGGATCTCCAGGCTGGCGGTGACGCCGGGACGCACCCACACCGGCAGCGCGGCACCCGGCACAGGCCGGGCCACCAGCGGCACCGCGCGCCGGGCCGCATCGGCCTCCGGCCCG
>JALHRW010000063.1 GCA_022841245.1 Planctomycetota bacterium | reverse complement strand
AGTAATAGTGACGGTTGACGCCTTCGAAGCGGCCGCTGCGCAGGCAGCAGGCCCGGAAGATGAGCCCCGACCCGCATGGGCAGAGGTCAGAACGACCGAGCTTCTCGATCAGTTCTTTTCGAACCTCGGACTACGCGGTCGCCGCGTTTGACGTGGGTTTCGGACGGGAACCCGAGCCGGCGTTTACGCATCGGCTCGAAAGCAGGGTTCGTCGTCGGGGTGGATGCGATGTGCCATACGGCCTCCTGGGTTGGGGTGGTGCTGTCGGCGGGAGTCGAACCCGCAGCCGGCGCGATACGAATGCGCTGCTCCGCCAATTGAGCTACGACAGCAGGTGGTCCTCGCGGCTGGATTCGAACCAGCGTGAACCACTACGGTTTCGACGGCTTATAAGACCGGGCCGATACGCGAGGTCGTCGGTTGGGACGACCTGCGTATGCGGCGGGAGCGGCGCTTGGCGCCATAGGCTGGCCCGTGGCGCAGGACCTGGCGCCGGTACCAGGCGGCATGGGACCGGAGGCGACCGAAGTCGCCGGGACCGACGCCGCGGGGGATGGGGATGCGGATGAACATGACTCCTCGGGGGTTGATGGGATGGATGGGATGGCGCCGCAGGGAGGGCTCGAACCTCCAACCGTCGGGGTAGAAGCCCGCCGCTCGTCCAATCGAGCTGCCACGGCAGATGGTACCGCAGGCCGGGATCGAACCGGCACCCTTCCCGTTAGGACCGGGATGCTCGTCCGATTGAGCTGCTGCGGCATGGCGTCGCGGGGTGGGCTCGAACCACCAACCTCCGGCTTCGGAGGCCGGTGCTCTTCCGATTGGGCTACCACGACAGTTGGCCTCGAGGGATGGATTCGAACCATCGTCGCCGGTTCCGTAGACCGGCATCCTTCCGTTAGACGACCCCGAGAGATGGACCCCGCGGCGGGAGTTGAACCCGCATCTCCGCCGTGGCATGGCGGCATCGTTGCCGTTGGACAACGCGAGGATGGCACGGACGACAGGAATCGAACCCGTCTGGACTGGTTTTGGAAACCAGCGCCTACCCAGTCGGCCACGTCCGTAGAAAACGACCTGCTCCGGCCCAAACCCCCATGGGGTACGCGCCCTTCTCGGGTCGCGCGGCCGGCTGCTCGCAAATACCGTCGCAGGTCGAGACGGTGCAGATGGCGGAGAGCGCAGGATTTGCACCTGCAGATCCCGGGGTGTCCGAGATCCCTGGTTAGCAACCAGGTGCCGTCGCTGATCGGCGAGGCTCTCCATGCGTGAGATTGAATGGCGGAAGGAGGAGGGCGAGCACGCCCGGATGGCGAGCGCAGCCGGATGTCCGTAAGGACATCCGCCGCCCGGAGCGGAGGCAGGAGCCGAAGCGCAGGGGCGGACCTCCAAGGCTCATCGCTCGGCGGTTTTCGGGACCGCTGCCGTCGCCCGTCGGCTTGCCCTTCCATTGGTGAAGCGCCCTGGGGTCGATCCAGATTCCCCGGGTTAAGAACCCGGTGCATCAGCCCTAATGCTTGCGCTCCATGAGACTGGTAGGCCACCTCGGAATCGAACCGAGTTCCCCGGTTTAAAAGATCGGTGCATCGGCCACGAATGCTTGCAGCCTGTTTGCTTCGGGGGCTTCGCCCCCGGTCCCCCACGGGCTTTGTCGAGTCTCGATTTCCTCGCTACGCTCTGAAATCGTGGGCGGATGGGCTTCGCCCATTATATCCGCCCACCAACTCTCGGCGCCCGCCATCGCTACGCGATGGACTGATTCGATCCTACCGATTACGACCTCTGGCGGCCCGGCCCCACTCCTCGCCGACCGCCTCTGGCGCCCCATTGCGCCCCTTGCCCAACGGCATCCCCCGGGATGCCTGCGAATGGACACGCACGGTGGAGTCGAACCACCTGGATCTTGGTTTGCGGCCAAGCGCCCGCCCAGCGGGCCTGCCTCGTGCGTGAAAAACCGGAATGGCCCCCCCAGCGGGAATCGAACCCGCATCCCCAGATCGACAATCTGATGTCCTGGCCGTTGGACGATGAGGAGTGGTAGCGGGTGAGGGAATTGCACCCTCCTGCTTGGCTTATGAGGCCAGACTGGATCTGTCTCCAGCGAACCCGCGATGAAAACAAGTTGCCGGTCGGTGACACCGACGACCCGGAGTGCCAGTCCTTGCGGACTCCCAGGCTTGAGGCTTCAGGACGCGGTGCGTCCCAGCGGCAACAATGGTGGACCCCGGCGGGCTCGAACCGCCGACCTCCTCGGTGCAAACGAGGCGCTCTTCCGCTGAGCTAGGGGCCCAGAAACGCCGCCACGGTTAGGTGGCGGCGGTTGGGTGCTACGGCTATGGATTTGTGAAGGGTGGCGAAAAGCGAAGAACCCCGGCCTGAGATCAGGCCGGGGTTCCAGAGGGAGGCGTCAGCGTGCAGCTGAACGGCTACGTTCCTGGAGACCCCGGCTCGGGACGATCGGTGGCGCGACCGGTAAGCAGCATCGCGCTGCTCAGCCTGCGTCCGCACGACGCGAACACAGACCATGACCGCTCATTGCCAACGACGGGTTTCGTCGCGGCTATGGCTCTGGCCAGATGTGTTGCGAGGTGGATCACAGAAGGTCGGCTCCGGTTCGGGGTCGTGCACAGCGGATGCTGCGCTGGCCCCCTGTATATGGTAGTCATCAACAGTGTCAACAGACTTATTCCTGCCGGGGGTCGAACCCGGGTTGTCGGCTTGAAAGGCCGCTGTCCTGGCCGTTGGACGACAGGAACGTACATGGTGCTCGCGGGGGGAGTCGAACCCGCCGTCTCCAGGTTGAGGGCCTGGTGTCGCTGCCGTTGGACCACGCGAGCGTCTGGCTGGGAGGGGCGGATTCGAACCGCCAATGAGGTTGCCCTCGTCCGGTTAACAGCCGGATGCCTTACCGTTCGGCACACCTCCCAATGATGAAACGTGGGGTTCCAGGGGGCTTGGCCCCCTGGAGGAGAGAGCAAGTGAAGCAGGGGCCGGAAAATAGCAGCCGCAGGCTGCCCGGCCCCTGCGGAACGATTGGCCCCAGGCCGACTCGAACGGCCATCCCCTGCTCTTCAGGCAGGTGTCCTGCCGGTTGGACGACAGGGCCATCTGGTTGCCACGCGCGGATTCGAACCGCGATCCTCGGAGTCAAAGTGCTCACGGGGCCGCAGGCCGCACTGCGGCCTGCTCGGGCCTGCGGCCCGACCCCGTTCGCCCTGCCGTTGGACGACATGGCATGGTTGCGGGTGGAGGGATCGAACCTCCGACATCCGGCTTCAGAGACCGGCGTTCTACCACTGAACTAACCCGCATTGTTTGGGGGGACCGATGGGAATCGAACCCATGTTTCCGGAGTCACAAACCAGCGTCCTGGCCACTAGACGACGGTCCCCATGAAAACTGGTCGGATCGGCCGGACTTGAACCGACGGCCTCTGCCACCCCAAGGCAGCGCTCTGCCAGACTGAGCTACGATCCGTTCTGGTCTGAATGGGCGGACTCGAACCGCCGGCCTCGTGGGCCCAAGCCACGCGCTCTGCCGACTGAGCTACATCCAGATGTGGTCTAGCCAGCTGGATTTGAACCAGCATTCCTGCGACCCGAACGCAGTGCTCTGCCAGGTTGAGCTATGGCCAGTGGTGGGAGACGACGGAGTCGAGCCGCGTGCCTCATAGAGGGCCTGGTTTACAGCCAGGTGCCGATCCCATCGGCCTTAAAGACATCTCCCAGATGGTCCTCGACGGTGGGATCGAACCACCGGCCACCCGCTCGCGGCCAAGCCGCTCGCCTGCGCGCCTCTCGACAGCGCACGGCGCTGTCTCGCCCGGCCTACGGCCGGTACGGTGCTCGCCGCCTGTCATGCGGATGATCTGCCACTGATCTAGTCGAGGATATGGTGCGCGCGGATGGGGTCGAACCATCGTCATCCGCATATCAGGCGGAGATCCTGCCGTTGAACGACGCGCGCATGCTTTCGCCACGGATATGCAGTTGTCGAAGAGCCGAAACGAAGCGAGCCCCTGGGATGTGTCCCAGGGGCTCGCAGAAGAGTTCGCGTTTTGAGTGGTCTAGCGCGTCGTCATGGTCTGCATCGCCCCTGGAGCATCCGGTAGTTTTCCGGGTGCTGAAACTCAGGGTTGCGAATGACGACGACAGCGGACATGGGCGTGAAGATATGGTAGTCATTACGATTGTCAACAGTCAGAAATCCGCTAGCCTGCGGGCGATGAGCAACGCCCCCAGTCTGTCGCTCGCCCTGCGTTGGCTGTCGACCGACAACGGTCTGTCGGAGCAGGAGTTGGCGCTGCTCGCCGGCGTGTCGCCCGGAGCGGTGGCGGCCTATCTGAACAAGCCCCACGCGCCAACGCTGACCTGGTTGTCCCTGCTCAGCGCCCTGCGCTGTCGGCTGGAAGTCAAAGCCCCCAAACGGTTCCTCAGCGTCGCCCTCCCGAAGATCATCGCCCAACGCCGGGCCCACGAGCGGCAGCAATGGGAAGCCCGGCGCCTGGTCGCCTTCCGCTCGCAGATCCTGCGCCAAAGCCCGGGCAGTTCACAGGCAGACGCCCAGCGCACCGCGCTCGGCTATGTCGCTGCCTCGGCCGCACGCCTCGACGGTGACCTGCAGGCCGCCAATCAGCGCCTGGAATCCACCCGGGTCGAGTGCACCGCCTCTGGCATGCGCGCTGCGCTGCGCGCCGTCGCCGATGCCGCGCATGTGAACGCGGAAGATCTCGCCCTGCTGGCCGGCGTCTCGCTGAGTGCGGCGCAGTCGGCCCTCGATGAGACCCAGGAAGGCCGCCTCGCCACGCCGCACCGTCTGTTCTCCGCCATCGCTGCCCGTCTGGTCATCCATCCTGCCGGTGGTGGCGCCGTCGGCATCGACCTCGCCGCATCGGGCGACTGGCGTCCTGAAGCGCCGCGGGCCGGTCGCAGCAGCATGACCCATGATGAGATCCGCGAGCGGGCCAGTCGTGGCGAGGCGCTCGCCGCCATCGCGCGCGAGGCTGGCGTGTCGCGGCAACGGGTGCATGCGATCGTGCGGTGCGGCACATGAAGCCAGCCCCGATCAGCGAGCTGCCGGTACCGCGCTGGGTGATCTCGGACACGCATCTCGGCCACGCCAACATCCTCACCTACTGCCCGTGGCGGCAGACCTGGGCCAGCGATGTGCACCAGCACGATGCGGCCCTGGTCGACGCGTGGAACAGCGTCGTCGGTCCCGAGGACTGGGTCCTACACCTCGGCGATGTCGCCCTCGGCCACTTCGATCAGGTGGCAGCCTACCGCAAGCGTCTGCAGGGGCGGATATGCGTGGTGCTCGGCAACCACGATCGGACCCGCACCTCGATGCAGACCGCCGGCTTCGACGTCGTGGTGCCGGGCGGCGAGATCCGCATCGGCAGCGACCGCTGGGTCTGCCGGCATGACCCGGCCAAGATCACACCGGAGATGGCGGCTGGTGCCAGGCGCGTCCTGCACGGCCACTGCCATGGCGACAGCCACCGCGGGTCGCTACCCGAGCACCTGCGCGAGCTTGCCATCGACTGCGGCGTCGATGCGCTGCGATCTGTGGCTCCGGTGCCCTGGGATCAGGTCCGATGAACGGTCTCTGCCTGCGTTGGCCAGGGGTCTGGCAGCGTCTGGGCGCGTCGTCCATTCCCGACGTCGGTGATCTCCTGCAGCGTTGGGCAGGGCCCCAACGCCACTACCACGCCACCGCGCACCTCGCCCACTGCCTGGCGACCTACGAGCGCAATCCGCTGCGCGACGCCCGGGTCGAACTGGCGCTATGGTTCCATGACGCCGTCTACGATCCGCATGCCAGCGACAACGAAGAGCGCTCCGCCGAACTCGCACGCTCGGTCGCCGTTACCGCTGGCCTGGCACCGGAGACGATCGATGTCGTGACTGGCTGCATCCTGGCCACCCGGCATCGCGAGCCGCCGGCCAACGCCGCCCAGGCCCTGACGCTCGACGTTGATCTGGCCATCCTCGGCGAGACCCGCCGCCGCTTCGACCGCTACGACGCCGCGATCCGGGCCGAGTACGCCTGGGTGCCGGAGGAGACCTACCGGCGCGAGCGCGGCCGCATCCTCGCCGGCTTCGCCAAGCGCGACGATCTCTTCACCACGCCCTGGTTCCGCCGTCGCTACGCGAACACGGCTCGGGCGAACCTGCGGCGCGCGGTGCGCCGGCTGGAGGCTGGCCATGGGTGACCTCACCAGCCGTCGATGGATCGTGGCCAAGGGCATCATGTTCGCCGTCATCGTGGTGATGTCCGGCGCCGGCGTCCTCATCCACGAGGACTTCTGGTACCGGCTCGGCCTGCTGCTGGTCTGCCTGTGGGCGGCCTGCCGGTTCTACTATTTCCTGTTCTACGTCCTGGAGCGCTACGTCGGCGTCGAAGGCCGCTATGCCGGCATCCTCGACCTCTGTCAGCGCCTGTGGCGAAAGCCGAAGCATTGAAGCTGTCCTACGCGCCACGCCATGGCGATGGCGATGGCTATGAGCATCGCGCCGACCGTGAATGTGGTCCGCATGCCGGCAGCCACGGCCTCGGGACCGCCTGCCGTCGCAACGCTCGCGGACGATCCATGTACGAACAGCGCACCCATGACCGATGCGCCGGTGATGAGCCCGAGATTGCGCGACAGGTTGAGCATGCCTGATGCGACACCTCGCCGGGACGGCTCGACCGTCGTCATGACGGCGGTATTGTTGGCGGCCTGGAAGAATGCATAGCCGGCGGTGATGAGGACCAGCGGCGCGATATACCCCAGGGCGCCGAACCTGATCGGCACCAGCGGCAGGACGGCGGATCCGACTGCCATGGCGACGAGTCCGGCGAAGGCCATCCCGGAAGCGCCGAACCGGTCGATGAGGCGGCCCGCGGGCACACCCGCCAACGCGGCGACGATCGGTCCGGTTGACATGACCAGGCCGACCCGGGCCGCATCAAGGGCCAGCGCACCGGAGAGATAGAACGGTCCGACCACCAGCGTCGCCATGACCACGGTCGTGACCAGGGCGCTCATGGCGAAGCCGGCGCTCAGCACCGGATTGCGGAACATCGCCAGGTGGATCAGCGGGGCCTTGGCTTTCGTCTCGGCGACGGCGAAGAGAGCCAAACCAGCGATGGCCGTGATCAGCAGGACCAGGTTGAGCAGGCCGAAAGTGCCATGCCCCATCGTCATGGCGAGAGCGTACGCAGCCAAGGTCAGCCCCAGCAGCACGGTGCCCACGTGGTCGAAGGTGATCCGCTCTGCCGATGCTTCGTGACGGTCGGCAGGCAGGAATCGATGGGCCAGCACCAGGATCAGGATGCCCAGCGGCACCATGACATGGAAGATCGCCGGCCAGCCGAAACCGCCGATCAGGACGCCTCCGAGGGTCGGACCAAGCGCGGTGCCGATGGCGGACATCGTACCGAGCAGCCCCATGGCGCTGCCAGTCCTGGACTTCGCCACCGCTTCGCCGACGCACGCCATGGTCAGGGCCATCATGACGGCTGCGCCGAGGCCCTGGGCCACCCGGGCACTGATCAGCAGACCGAGCGTGGGGGCAAAGCCGCAGAAGGCCGAAGCCACGGTGAACAGGACGATGCCGGCCAACAGCAGCCGTCGGCGGCCGAGAAGGTCACCCAACCGTCCAACGCTGACGATCACGGTGGTGATGGCGAGCAGGTAGGCGACCACGACCCACTGCACGTGCTGGAAGGAGGCGGAGAACGCCTGCGCCAGTGTCGGCAGGGCGACGTTGGCGATGCTGGTGCCCAGCGAGGCCAGCAACATGGACAGGGACAGGCTGACCAGCGCCCAGGGCACCGACCGCCCCGTTGTCGTCGCCTCAGCAGGAACCCGTTCTGCTTCAGTAGGTTTCACAAGGAACTCCGTCGCGTTGGCAGCTCCGGAATTGGAGCTGAGGCGACTGTAGCAGCTTGCGTGATCAGGCGGAAGACGCAGTCGTTGCACTGATAACATGCGTTTGACGCCATATCTCCAACAGGTCGCTCCGAGGTGGATTCCATGCCGACACCCGATCTCAATCTGCTGATCACCTTGGACGTGCTGCTCGCTGAAGGGAGCGTGGCGCGCGCTGCCCAGCGTCTGCGACTGAGTCCATCGGCGATGAGCCGCACGCTGGCGCGATTGCGGCAGACGACTGGTGATCCCCTGCTGGTCCGGGCCGGGCGAGGTCTCGTTCCCACGCCTCGGGCACTCGAACTCCGGGGTCGGACTGGCCAGCTCGTCCAGGATGTCGAGGCCGTCCTCCGTCCTGCCGAGCAGGCCGACCTCACGCGGATCGCCAGGACATTCACCCTCCGCACCCGCGAGGGCTTCGTCGAGAACTTCGGCCCCGCTCTCGTCGCCCGCGTCAGGGCGGAGGCTCCAGGCGTGCGACTCTGCTTCCTGCAGAAGACCAGCAAGGAAAGCACGTCGCTGCGCGATGGCAGCGTCGATCTGGAGACCGGCGTGGTGAGCCGGACGACAGGCCCGGAGATCCGTTCGCTGGCACTGTTCAGGGACCGCTTCGTCGGCGTTGTGCGCAAGAAGCACACACTGAGCCGTGGCAGGATCACACCTGCCCGGTTCGCTGCCGGCCAGCACGTCTCGGTCGCGGGGCTCGGTATCGACGCGGAGCCGATCGCGGAGGCCCTCGGACAGCTTGGACTGGAGCGGGAGATCGTCGCGACCGTCAGCGGTTATGCGGGAGCACTCGCCCTCGCGCGGGCCGCGGACCTGATCGCCAGCGTTCCCGAACGGCATACGGGGATCTTGCGCACTGGTCTGCACACCTTTCAGCTGCCGTTCCCGACTCCTGAAATCACCGTATCCCTGCTCTGGCACCCGCGCCTGGAAGCCGACGCGGTACATCGCTGGTTGCGAGGCCTGGTCATGGGGGTGTGTACGGCGGCTCGCTGAACAGCAGCAGTTGTGGAGCGCGTGACCCCGACCATCGTCCACCATGGCCAAGATCTACGTGGATGCCGATGCCTGCCCGGTGAAGAACGAGACCTACGCCATCGCCAAGCGCTTGAACCTCATCGTGCATGTGGTCGCCAACCAATGGATGAACATGCCCAATGACCCGATGATCCGCCTCGAGGTCGTCGATGACGGCTTCGACGCGGCCGACCACTGGATCGTGGAGCAGATCGACCAGACCGACGTCGTCGTCACTGACGACATCCTCCTTGCCGGCCGCTGCATCGAGAAGGGCGCTCGCGTCATCACCAACCGCGGCGTGGTCCGCGACGCCAACAACATCGGCGAGGCCCTGGCCATGCGCGAACTGATGCAGTACGTCCGCGCCACGGGCGATACCTCGGGCAACCAGAAGCCGATCGACGAGACGGATCGACGGCGATTCCGCCAAGAGCTGGACAAGCTGGCCAACGCGGCGCTGCGCACGCCTCAGTGATCGGAACGCGGCACCAACTGCGTCATCTGTCCCACCTTGCCGGGCTCGCGGTGGCCCGGCGGACGGTCCTGACCATCCTCCCGGCCAGCACCACGAGGGTCGATCATGGACGCTTCCGCCATCGGCCGCGAGCTCACGACCTCGCGCCGTATCCCCGCTTCGCGCGCCACCGTCTGGTCGGCATTGACCGACGCGCAGCTGCTCGCGACCTGGTGGGGGCCTGACGGCTTCACCAACACCTTCGCCGTCTGCGACCTGCGGCCCGGCGGGGAGTGGCGCCACACCATGCACGGTCCGGACGGACGCTCATACCTGAACCAGAGCCGCTTCGCCGACCTGCAGGCTCCTGAGCGGTGGGTCATCGAGCACCTCTCGCCACCGCAGTTCCGCTTGGAAGTGGTACTGACCGAACACGGCGCCGAGACCGAGGTGCATTGGCGGCAGACCTTCGCCACAGCGGAAGTCTGCGCCGCGGTACGAGCCATCTGCATACCTTCGAACGAGCAGAATCTCGATCGCCTTGCTGCGGTCGTAGCGAAACTGCCGCGCTGATCGGCGATCGTCAGGCGCAACGATGACACCTGCCGCGTCGGCCGCCGCCATCGACGAACTCTTCCGCGCCGAGCACGGGCGCGTGCTGGCCACCGTCGTGCGTCTGGTCAAGGATTTCACCCTGGCCGAAGACGCCGTTCAGGAGGCGTTCATCGCCGCCATGCAGCAGTGGCCCGCCGACGGCCTGCCCGCGAATCCGGTCGCCTGGCTGGTCTCCTGCGCCAGGTTCAAGGCCATCGACCAGCTCCGGCGGCGGGCGAAGCTGCAGGAGTCGGAGCGGGAAGTCGCCTGCCTGATCGAGGAGCTCGAAGCCGCCAGGCACGACCTGTCCGAGCGCGAGATCCAGGACGATCAGCTCCGTCTGATCCTCGCCTGCTGCCATCCGGCCCTGGATCCGCAGATCCAGGTCGCCCTGACCCTGCGCGAAGTGTGCGGCCTGACCACCGAGGAGATCGCCGCCGCCTTCATCACCGCTCCAGCGACCATGGCCCAGCGGATCGTGCGCGGAAAGGCCAAGATCCGCGATGCGAAGATCCCCTTCCGCATCCCCGGGGCCGAGGAGCTGCCGCGACGCATCGCGGCGGTCCTGGCGGTCTGCTATCTCGTCTTCAACGAAGGGTACTCCGCCTCGGCGGGCCCGCAGCACACCCGGCCGGACCTGTCAGGGGAGGCGATCCGCCTCGGACGCCTGCTGGGCGGACTCGTGCCGGATGCCGAGGTGTTCGGCCTGCTCGCCCTGATGCTCCTGCACGAGTCGCGACGCGAGGCCCGCACCACCAGCGCAGGCGATCTGGTCCTGCTCGAAGACCAGGATCGTTCGCGGTGGAACCAGGAGGCCATCCGCGAAGCGCGTCAATGGCTGGCGCGCGCCATGGCCGCCGAACCGATCGGCGCCTACACCATCCAGGCTGCCATCTCGGCGGTCCACGCCGACGCGCCACGGGCCGAGGCGACCGACTGGCGGCGGATCGTCGCCTGGTACGATGTCCTCAGACAGGCCTCGCCCTCGCCGGTGATCGAGCTCAACCGCGCCGTCGCCGTCGCCATGCGCGATGGGGCGGAAGCCGGCCTGACCCTGGTCGATCCCCTGCGCGAGGAGCTCTCGGATTACCACCTGTTCCACGCCGTGCGCGGCGACCTGCTGCGGCGCGCGGCACGGCACCCCGAGGCTGCTGCCGCCTATCGGCAGGCCATCGCCCTGGCCCAGCAGGAACCTGAACGCAGATTCCTTCGGCGCAGACTGGCGGAGGTGACGCAGGGGGCGCCTTCGCTCGGGACATAAGTCCATGCGTAGCGTTGAGTTGTCCCATGTCTGGAGCACAAGCGCGAAGCTTGTCGATTTCTCCTCCGCCCGTTCGACTAGGTGATGACAGTCGACACCGCCCCAACAGCCAGGAGCCCTCCATGCGCGTCATCGTCTTCGTCAAAGCCACCCCCTCCTCGGAAGCGGGACTCATGCCAAGCGAGCAGATGCTCGCAGAGATGGGCCGCTACAACGAGGAACTGGCCAAGGCAGGCATCCTGAAGGACGGAGCCGGCCTGCATCCATCCGCCAAAGCCGTGCGCGTACGGTTCTCCGGAGCCGAGCGCACCATCATCAATGGCCCCTTCGCCGAAACCAAGGAACTGGTGGCCGGCTATTGGCTGTGGGAGGTCGCATCGATGGAACAGGCCATCGACTGGGTCCGGAAATGCCCGAACCCGATGCCCGAGACGTCTGAAGTGGAGATCCGCCCGTTCTACGAAGCAGCCGACTTCGGCGAGGCGCTGACCCCGACGCTGCGCGCACAGGAGGACCACATCGCGGCCATGGCCGCCATGCAGCGCGCCCGGGTCCAGCCCTACCTCTTCTATAACGGTCGCTGCGAGGAAGCCCTCGGCTTCTACGCCTCGGCCCTGCATGCCCAGGTCGGCATGGTCCTACGCTGGAAGGACAGCCCCGAGCCGCCCCCGCCCGGGATGCTGGCTGCTGGTTTCGACAACAAGATCATGCACAGCGAGTTCACGGTCGGCGGCACGGCGGTGCTCGCCTCGGATGGCTGCGGCGGCTGGACCTCCTCCTTCGATGGTTTCCGACTCGCCCTCTCGGTTCCCGACGAGGCTACCGCCGATCACGCTTTCAACGCCCTGGCCGACGGCGGCCGGATCGACATGCCCCTGGCCAAGACCTTCTGGTCGCCGCGCTACGGCATGGTGACCGACCGCTTCGGCATCGGCTGGATGGTCATGGTCCCCGGGCAGAAACCCTGATCACCATCCGACCCACCTCCACGACAACGGAATACCCACCATGGCGCAACTCACGGAATCACCAAACCCCGCGACGGACCAGATCCGCCGTCTGATCATGGCCTGGGCGGATGCCGTCCAGAGCAAGGACCTGGATCGGATCGTCGCCGACTATGCGGACGACATCCTGCTCTACGATGCGATCCCACCCTACAAGACTGTCGGCAAGGCGGCGATCCGCCAGGCCTGGGCCGATTGCATGCCGCATTTCCCCGAGGCTTTCCGGGCGGAGCTGCGCGATCTCGTTGTGCACGCATCCGGCGACGTTGGCGTGGCCCATTTCCTCTGCCATTTCCAGCCCTTGTCGGGCGAGCATCCCTGCGGCATGACGTGGATGCGGGTCACCGAGGGCTATCTCCGCACCCCGGGCGGCTGGAAGGTGATCCACTCGCACGTCTCCGTCCCCTTCAATCCGTGCAACAACCAGGCCTGGACCATTCGCGATCCGGATGTGGTCGAGGTGCCCGACTACAGCCAGCCCGGTTCGTGCGGCCCCACACCATGACGGCGAAAGCGCAACACATCACCGGCTGGATCCTGACCGGACTCGTCGGCCTGTTCCTGATCGGTGCCAGCGGCGTGCCCAAGTTCCTCGATTGGGAGGGCAGGGACGCGATGCTGACGCATATGGGCATGTCGCCGAGCCTGATGCCGGTGATCGGCGTCATCGAGATCGCGGTGACGCTGCTCTACCTCATCCCCCGCACCGCATTCCTCGGCGCCATCCTGATCACCGGCTATCTCGGTGGGGCGGTCATGACCCACCTGCGGATCGGCGACCCCTGGTGGTTCCCGATCATCATCGGTGTGGTGGTGTGGCTGGGGCTGGCCCTGCGGCGACCGGCCATCATCCGGCTCGCGCTGGGGCGCACGGAGCAGCCATGAAATACATGCTGCTGGCGTACAGCCCGGAGCAGGCCTGGACGCAGGCCGAATGGACCGCCTGCACCATCGCCTCGACCCGCATCTGCCAGGAGCTGCAGGCCGAGGGTCGCTTCATCGCCGCAGCGCCCCTGCATCCGGTGGCGAGCGCGGCCAGCGTCCGCGTGCGCCAGGGCGGCGCGCTGATCACCACCGGACCGTTCGCCGAGACCACGGAGCAGCTCGGCGGCTTCTTCCTCATCGAGGTGCCTGATCTCGACGCCGCCATCGCCATCGCCGCCAGGCTCCCCTCGGCGCAGAAGGGCACCGTCGAAGTGCGGCCGGTCTTCCGCCTGGACGGCCTGCCGACCGAGCGCTTTTCCGAACCAAGCGCCGTCGGTCCACGCTACATGCTGCTGTGCTACGACGACGCCCAGGCCTGGAACGAGCTGGGACCAGCCGCACTGCATGCGGCGCAGGCCGAAGCGGTGGCGTTGACCCACGAGTTGGATGCACGGGGCCAATACGTCAGCGCCTCGCCGCTCCATCCCATCGCCACCGCCACCAGCGTACGCATCCGGCAGGGCGGACTGCTGGTCTCGGATGGGCCCTTCGCCGAAACCCGTGAGTTCCTCGGCGGCTATTACCTGATCCACGCCCGCGACCTGAACGACGCGCTGGCCGCCGCCGCCAGGCATCCTGGTGCGCGAGTCGGTACGGTCGAAGTCCGGCGCGTGTTCGAACTGCCTGCCCTCGGCTGAGGGCTGGCCGTCAGGTGCGGCCGCGCACCGTCACCAGTCCGTCGCCGGTGATCGTCACCACCTCGCCGAGGAAGCGGGCGATGATCGCGGCATTGGTCCGCGTGTGCTCGCTGATCGCCACGGCGCGGAAGGTGCCGCCGGCGCCGAGCGCGAGCGGTAGCAGGAGCTGGTCGGCAAGATGCTCGCAGACCGGAGCCTCGGATCCGACGTATTCCCGGACTTGCTTGACGCACTCCTCGGCGACGCGCTCGGCGTTCTTGCGCAGTTCGCCGAAGGCGGTGAACACGGCGGCGACGTTGGCGTAACTCAGCCGGGCGACGATCGCATTGCCCGGACCGTCGGCGTCGACCTCGCGCTCGTCGACCTCCTGGTGGCTCCAGTGCAGGCCGTGCTTCACCGCCTGGGCCTCGCGGCTGGCGACATGGGCCGGCAGGTTGGCGATCAGCACCTCCGCACGGCGGCCGATCGCCTTGCCGCGTTCCTGCAGGTCGAACGGCACGCGCGCCTGCCACGGCTGGACGGTCGCGGCGATAGCACCGCCTCCGGCTGGGTAGAAACCGTGGCGCTCCAGCTCCAGCGTCGCTGAGACGCCAATGCAATGCAGCGCCGGCAGGAAGCTCTCCTGCAGGAACTCGACCGGTGGCGCCATGCTGTTGTGGGTGCCGCCGCGGATCGACACCGTCGACGGGCCGTCGGCGCAGAGCAGGATCGGGAGCACGGTCTGCAGCACGAGGGTGCAGCTGCCCGCCGAGCCGATGTCGAAGACGTAGGTGCCGGCCACCGGCGCCTGCGGCGTGAGGACGATCTCGCGGCTGTGCAGCTCGGCCCCCTCCAGATGGCCATTGCAGACACGCGCGGCGGCCTGCACCGCCACCAGATGCTGACGCTGCAGGCCCGGCTTCGGCCGGCGGGCGCGGATCTTCTCGATCCGCACCGGGGTGCCGGTGATGGCGGCGAGGGCGAGCGAGGTGCGGAGGATCTGCCCGCCGCCCTCGCCTTGGGAACCGTCGATGGTGATCATGACTTCAGCCTTTCACACAGACCACTTGCTTCAACGTATGCACGACCTCGACGAGGTCGCTCTGCGCCGCCATCACCGCGTCGATGTCCTTGTAGGCCATCGGGGTCTCGTCGATGACGTCGGCGTCCTTGCGGCATTCGACGCCAGCGGTGGCTTTGGCGTGGTCCTCGACGGTGAACTGCTTCTTCGCCTTGGTGCGCGACATCACGCGGCCGGCGCCGTGGCTGCACGAGCAGAACGACTCCGGGTTGCCCTTGCCACGCACGATGTAGCTGCGGGCGCCCATCGAGCCGGGGATGATGCCCATGTCGCCGAGGCCGGCACGGACGGCGCCCTTACGGGTCACCCAGCAGGTCTTGCCGAAGTGCTGCTCCTGGTCGACGTAGTTGTGGTGGCAGTTCACCGCCTCGACGGTGCAGGTGAACGGCTTGATGCCCGGGGCCTTGGCCACGGCGGCGACCACGTTCTCCAGCATCACCTGGCGGTTGATGCGGGCGTAGGCCTGGGCCCAGCCCACCGCGGCGGTGTAGTCGGCGAAGTGCTCGGTGCCCTCGGTGAAGTAGGCGAGGTCGCGGTCCGGCAGGTCGACGCCGGCCTTGCGCACGTCATCGCGCGCCATGCTGATGAAGAACTCGCCGAAGCGGTTGCCGACCCCGCGCGAACCCGAGTGCAGCATGAACCACACCTGGCCGGCCTCGTCGAGGCAGACTTCGATGAAGTGGTTGCCGGTGCCGAGGGTGCCGAGGTGGTTGACCGAGTTGCCGCGATCGAGCTTCGGGTACTTGGCGCAGATCTCGGCGTAGCCGCTGCCGAGGTGCTCCTTCCATAGGTTGGCGACGCGCGGCGGCAGGTCGTGCCAGGCCCCGCGATCACCATGGCCGCCGTGCTCGGTGCGGCCATGCGGAACGGCATGCTCGATCGCCTCGCGCACGGCACGCAGACTCTCGGGCAGGTCGCTGGCGTTCAGCGAGGTGCGCACGGCGCACATGCCGCAGCCGATGTCGACGCCGACGGCGGCCGGGATGATCGCCCCGATGGTCGGGATGACCGAGCCGACAGTGGCGCCGATGCCCTTGTGGACATCCGGCATCACCGCGATGTGGCGGTGGATGAACGGCATGCGGGCGGCGTTCTCCAGCTGGGTGCGCGCCTCGTCCTCGATCGGGACGCCGCGGACCCACGCCTTGATCGGCGCGGCGCCAGGTGCGGTGAAGAGTTCGTGATCCGACATGGTAACCTCGTCAGTTGGCAGCAGAGGGCATCACAGCAAGCAATGCAGTCTCGGCCGCGTTGAAATCCCGTTCGTGTAGCTTGAACCCGGGGATGGGAGACCCCGTGGGCTTCCAGGCGATCAGTCGCCACAGCACCAGGATGGATCCTCCGTCGGACTTTCCATCCAGACGTCGGATGAGCCAGTCCCCGTAGGCCGAGTAGGCGGCGTTCCGGCGATGCTCGGTCCTCGTCACCAGAGCCTCTGCCTGGCCGGAATCCAGACCGACGCCATGTTCGGCAGCCAGATCCATCAAACGCTGCGTCATGAGTCTTTCGGCCCGTGACTTGTCTCGCTTGTCCAATCGTTTCGGCTGTAGGTTGGAAGCGGCCACAAGCCGGGCGCAGAGTTCGCAGCCGCATCCGCATTCGTTGATCACTCGAGTGCCCGGCTCCTGGTAGATATCGAAGGAGGTGATGAGGTAGGTTGAGAAGAAGCGGGCGAACTCCGGCACCTGATCAGGTCCCGGCCGTGCATCAGCAGGGAGGCTGTGGTAGTTCGCCGATATCCAACCGGCTGCCGCCTCGACTGAACTGCCGTAACCATGGGCACGCCACACCGGGATGAACCCCTTGCCGATGGCATCACCCATCCACTTGAGCAGGCGGTAGCTCGTGGCATGTACGCTCAGGGCGTGGCTCAGACGATCGTTGGGCAGCATGGGACGACTCGATGATCAGCTTGTGGTTCAGGGGGGGATGCCAGCAGCCTGGCTGGCCTTGAGCAATGCCTGCTCCAAGTCGGCCTCCAGTTCGGGATCCGTACCGCGCAGCACCTCGGCGAGCAGGCGCGACTCGCGCACGTAAGTCGCCAGCCAGACCTTGTCCGGGCAGGCGCAGCCGTCGCGCAGGTTGTCGGCGCGGTCGGCCAGCTTGAGGCAGCGTGCCCGGCGGCTGATCGAGGCGATGTGCGCGCGGTCCATCGCCTTGCGCTCGGCGCGCGAGAGTTCCGGGTGCGCCTTGCTGGGGTTGGTCACCTCGCGGACGATGGCCAGCGCATCGTCGCCGATCGCGGCGCGCAGTTCGTCGGCCGAAACCTGCGGGCAGTCCTCGAGCACGTCGTGGCACCAGCCGGCGGCGGTCAGCGCCGCATCGTCGGGGAAGCGCTTGGCCAACCGCGCCGCCACCCGGGTCGGATGGACGATGTACGGATCGCTACTGTCGTCGCGCTGCTGGCCGGCGTGGGCGTGGATGGCGATGGCTTGGGCGGCGGCGATGAGGTTCATGGCGGGATGCTCTGCACGGGGCGGACGAGGGTAAGGGACAAGCCACGACGAGATCACCGCGACGGACACCACCAGAAGGTGGCGACTGCTCTACCCACTGAGCTACAAGCCTGGCGGCTTGGCCGGATTCGAACCGGCGACCGGTGGAGTCGCGAATGGCATTCGTGGCAAAGAACACGGGCGACGAGGTGTCGGTCAGACGTTTTCGATGTAGTCCGACCAGCATTCGCCCGGAAGACACGCCACGACGAAGGGGTGAGAGGACGGTCTTGCGACCAATCGCGCGCTCTGGGGTTGAGCTACGCAGCCGAAGCTGCGCCCGGAATTGCACCGGGATATCGCGAGCAATGTAATCCCACGGGCATTCGTGGCAGAGGGTGTTGGGATGGTAGCTGGCTGTTGGTTCCTGATTGTTGCTGGCCGCTGGTCGCTGGCCGCTGGTCGCTGGTTGCTGGTCGCTGGTCGCTGGTTGCTGGCCGCTGGCAGATGATGGGACGTAAAGAACAAGGAGTGACGAAAGTGCTAGGACGGTTTTCTGAGCTACCGCCGGTTGCCCGGCGGGCTGGGATCGGACCAGCGGCCTCCCGGCCTTGCGGCCAGGTGCTCTACCTTGGAGTCCTGACGGCATTCACTCCGAAAGAACAGCTGCGACGAAGGTGATGGGATGTTTCGTGCTCTACCACTGAGCTACGGTCCCACATGGCGGAACCGGCGGGATTCGAACCCGCGACCACGAGCTTCATAGGCTGTAATCCCATCTGCATTCGCAGCAAAGAAGAAGGGCGACGAGGATGACGAGAGCGGGCTAGGAGCGGTGCTCCCCGGGGATTGCGGTCCCCGACGCCCAAGGGTGCTGTACTCACGTCGGCATTCGCCCAGGAGATTGTCGAAGAGCGGGAGGTCGCCCCGTACCAGATCGCTCCGGCACGGGGTCTCCAATCACAGTCCAGTCTGCTCGATCACCCCGACCCAGTGGTCGGCGGACAGGCGTCCGGCCGCGAACGCGGCGATGGTCGCGAACACCTCATCGGCGAAGCCGCCGATGTTGAGGATGTCCTCCCGATCCGGGGCCTGGACGCTCCGGTTCGGCTGCAGGTCGAGACAGACCAGCTTGGCGCCCGGGTTGCGGGCGCGGAAGATCTGCCACTCCCGCAGGAGCGCAGTGCCGCGGGCGTGCGGGTTCCCGTCGATCCAGGACTCGTTGTCCGAGACCAGGATGACCAGGCCCGCCTTGGCCTTGCGGCGGTTCAACTCGGCCACCGGCAGCGAGCAGTCGGTGCCGCCCGAAGGCAGCTCCGCCAGCAGCTTGGCGTTGGTCATCACCGAGTCGCGCGGGTTGAGGCGGACCTCGTTGACCCGGTCGCTGAACGGGAGGACCTCGGCCCGCGGGTTGCACCGCACGACCGTCGCCGCCATCAGCGCAGCGACATCGCGGCAGCGCACCGAGGTGGTCGCCGTGCCGCGGTTGCCCGTGACTGGCGACTCCATCGAGCCCGAGACGTCCGGGCACACCACGACCGGTACGGCGAAGGCCGGCACGTTGGCGATGGCGATCTCCATCGCGTCCTGCAGGGCCTCGCGGACCTGCGCCGGCACATCCGTCGCCTGCTGATAGGCGACCATCAGCTGGTACGGGAAGACCCGTGCCTTGCGGATGGCCACCTCGTCACGCAGGCGGGCCGCCACCAGCTCCGCCATCCCCTCGACCTTGAAGACGCCGTGGCGTACGAAGGTGTTGAGGTTCATGCGGGTCGCCTGCCACGACGACTGGCGGGCGATCGCGCACCAGGCCGCCGCATCGAGCGGAGCGCTGGTCAGCAGCTGGAACGGCACATCCGGCACCGGCAGGCTGCGATCCCGCTTCCAGGCCTCGAAGGCCTGGACCGGGGCCGGCAGCGCCGACGCGTCATGCTCGCGCCCGATCAGCCAGGCGTAGAAGGCGCGCCGCGCGGCATCCTGCGGCTTGGGGTGGACCATCTTCACCAGGTCGGCGAACGACGGATCGTTGCCCACCGTGGCGGCCAGCAGCCGGGCGTCCGGCAGCTGCTCCATCCACGCCCGCACCAGCTTCTTCGGCGCGGTGCCGAGCGACTTGCGTCCGGCCACACCCGAGCGCAGGATCTGCACGAAGGTGCGGACCATCTTGCCGTTGTCGCAGACGCGGGCGAAGACGCGCTTGAGCAGCTGCACATCGCGGACCGCCAGCACCGCCAGGAGCAGGGCCGGCATGTCCTTCATGTTGCCGCTCTCGCGGGCGTGGATGGCGACCTTGGCGAGGAACTCGGGCTCGACCGCCTGCGCCAGGGTCAGGACCGTCTCGAGCTGCTCGTCGGCGCCGGCGTAGTAGGTGCCGTTGAGGCAGCCGGTGGCGGCGTACTGCGCCAGGGCCGGCTTCGGCATCAGCGCGTAGGCCTTGCCGCCGGCGGCGTTGACCGCATCGGTCTGCGGCAGGATGGCGCCGAGCAGCGACTGGAAGAGGGTCTTGTTGGCCATGGGTGGGTTCCGTCGGGTGACGGGGTAGCTATTGCGCGCGGCGTGCCAGACGGCACCGGGGGCCTGGCATAGGCAACGTAAACTATAGTTATTAAATAACTTGCGTCGGATCCGAGCCGCCGCAGGGCTACTCGTCTGTTTGCCCGTTGCTCGCTTGTAGGCGAGTTTATTCGCTGATCATCGAGACATGGCGAAGCCCCGCCCGCTCGTCGCCCTCGGCCTGCTCGGCCCCAACCTCGACGCCGGACGCGATCAGAAGCGCTGGAACCGCTGGCGCCCGTCGGTCGGCCTGCACATGCAGGACGACCTGCAGATCAGCCGCTTCGAGATGCTGCACCAGCGCCGCTTCGACAACCTCGCCGAAGGCATCGCCGCCGACATCCGCCAGGTCTCACCCGCGACCGCGGTGAAGAGCCGCCACATCGAGTTCGCCGACCCGTGGGATTTCGAGGAGGTCTACGGCGCGCTGTGGGGCTTCGCGAGCGGCTACCCGTGGAAGCCCGACGAGGAGGACTACCTCGTCCACATCACCACCGGCACCCACGTCGCGCAGATCTGCCTGTTCCTGCTCACCGAGTCGCGCCATTTTCCCGCCCGTCTGGTGCAGACCCAGCCCGGCGCCAAGCGCGGGCCAGGCGACAACGTCGGCACCGAGCCGGCGAGCGTCAGCGGCACGCACGCGGTCATCGACCTCGACCTGTCGAAGTACGACAAGCTGGCCTCGCGCTTCGCCGAGGAGCGCGCCGCCGGTGCCGCCGTGCTGACCGCCGGCATCCCGACGCGCAATCCCGCCTTCGCCACACTCATCGCCCGGGTCGAGCAGGTCGCGGCGGCGACCCGCGCGCCGATCCTGCTCGGCGGACCGACCGGCGCCGGCAAGACGGTGCTGGCGCGGCGCATCTACGAACTGAAGAAATCGCGCAACCTGGTCGACGGGCCGTTCGTCGAGCTCAATTGCGCCACGGTGCGCGGCGACGCCGCCGGATCCGCCCTGTTCGGCCACCGCAAGGGCGCCTTCACCGGGGCGGTGAATGATCGCGAGGGCCTGCTCAAGCGCGCCGACAACGGCGTGCTGTTCCTGGACGAAATCGGCGAACTCGGTCTCGACGAACAGGCCATGCTGCTGCGCGCGGTCGAGGACAAGGTCTTCCTCCCGCTGGGCGCCGACAAGCCGGTGCTGTCCGACTTCCAGCTCATCGCCGGTTCGAACCGCGACCTGCGCACAGCCGTGCGCGAGGGCCGCTTCCGCGAGGACCTGCTCGCGCGCATCGACCTGTGGACCTTTACCCTGCCGGGCTTGGCGCAGCGGCGCGAGGACATCGAGCCCAACCTCGACTACGAACTGGAGCGCTTCGCCCGCGACACCGGCCGCCGCGTGGCGCTGAACCGCGAGGCGCGCGAGCGCTTCCTGCGCTTCGCCGACGCCGCCGATTCGACCTGGAACGCCAACTTCCGCGATCTCGGTTCGGCGGTGACGCGCATGGCCACCCTGGCGACCAGCGGGCGCATCGACGAGGGACTGGTGCGCGAGGAGATCGCGCGGCTGCAGGGCCAGTGGCGGCCGGTGGACGAGGACGATCCGCTGGTCGCGGTGCTGGGCGACAAGGCAGGACAGCTTGACCAGTTCGACCGTGTGCAGCTGGCCGAGGTGGTGCGCGTGTGCCAGCGGTCGCGCTCGCTCTCGGACGCCGGCCGCACGCTGTTCGCGGTCTCGCGCCTGGCGCGCAAGACCGCCAATGACGCCGATAGGTTGCAGAAATATCTGGCCCGTTTCGGGCTGGATTGGGATGATGTGAGCCATGCCTGATCCCGCGCCGACCGGCTGGGTGCTGTACGACGCCTCGTGCGGCGTCTGCACCACCGGCGTGTCGTGGTGGTCGCCGACCTTCGCGCGGCTCGGCCTCGCCACCGCCGCCCTGCAGGAGCCGTGGGTCGCGGCCCGCACCGGCCTGGGCGCTGAGGATCTGCTGCGCGACATCACCATCCTGCTCGCCGACGGCACCCTGCTGCGCGGCGCCAATGCCTACCGCTGGGTGCTGCGTCGGCGCTGGTGGGGCTGGCCGCTGTGGCTGCTGGTGGTCGTGCCGCCCGGATGCTGGCTGTTCGATCTCGGCTACCGCCTGCTGGCCAGCAACCGCCAGCGGGTGTCGGCGGTCTGCCGGCTTACGCCGAAGCAGCGCTGACCGCGGCCAAACTGTCGCGGAACGCGAGCATGAAGTCCGCCTCGGGCTGGATGGCGAACGCGGCGATGCGCTTGGCGATCGCAGCCTTGGGCGTGCGACACAGGGTGGCGAGCAGGCTGGCGTCGGGTTCACGCCCGTTCAGCCGGACGCGCAGATCGGACAGCAAGCGCTTCCACAGCTCGACCGTCATCAGCGCGTCGGCCAGCGCGCGGTGAGCCCGCAGATCGGCCGGCACCGGCAGGCGCAGATGGCGCACCAGCGCCCCGAGCTTGTGGCTGCCCGCATCCTGGACCAGCCGGCGCGACAGCAGCATCGAGCAGAGGAAGGGCCGCACGTGCGCCTCGCCAGCCAGCTCCATCTCAGCGTCGAAGAAGCCGCGGTCAAAACCGGCGTTGTGCGCGACGCAGACGTGATCGCCAAGGAAGGCGCGCAGCCGCGGCATCACCGCCTGCGGTCGCGGCCTGCCACGCAGCATGCCATTGGTGATGCCGGTCAGCGAGGTGATGAACGGGGGGATACGGAAACCCGGATCCATCAGCTCGCTGAACGTGCCGGTGATCTCGCCATCCTGCACCAGCACGGCCCCGACCTCGATGATGCGATCGGCCGGTGGACCAAGCCCGGTGGTCTCGAAATCGATGACGACGTAGGCGCGCACGAGCGGGAGGATGCAGGAGCGGAGGGCCGGGCAATGCGGGAAGGGGCACGGATGAACGGCGGGGCTGGTGCCGTGAGCCCAGCGGCCAGCAGCCAGCGGCCAGCGGCCAGCAGCCAGCAGCCAGCGGCCAGCAGCCAGCGGCCAGCGACACGCCGGCCGATGCCGACGATCATCGAGGCGGGCAGCGCGCGGCCCGGCCCGGTGGTTGGCCAGGTCAGGTGGAGAAGACCGCTAGACCGTGACGACGGTCACCGACGGCGCATACAGCGCCGGGTCGGTGTAGAAGCCGGAGACCAGCAGCACGCGTTGCCCGGATCCGGCCAAGCCGTACTCGCTGGCGACCTGGTTGGCCCACTGGCGCAGATCGCGTCCCTGGCCGGCCGGGAGCGTCACCGGCAGGACGCCCCAGCGCAGCGCATCGCGCTGGCTGGCGGCGGCCTCGTGCGTCAGCGCCACGATCGGGGAACCCGGACGCATCGCACTCATCACCGCCACAGCCTGATCCTGACCAGGGCCGACGATGATGGCGCGCACCAGCAGGTCGCGCGAGAGCTGCGCCGTGGCGGCGGTGACCGCGTCCTCGATCGTGCACTGCCCATCGGGCAGATCGGCCTGGGCGAAGGCCTTGAACGCGCCCTGCTGCCACTCCCACGCCTCGCGCTGCCGGCAGATCAGATCCATGGTCTGCACGGCCTGCACCGGGTAGCGCCCCGCGGCGGTCTCGGCCGAGAGCATCACCGCGTCGGCCCCGGCGCGCACCGCCCCGGCGACGTCGCTGACCTCGGCGCGGGTCGGACGCGGCGCGGTGATCATCGATTCCAGCATCTGCGTCGCGACGATCACCGGCTTGCGCTGCGCGCGAGCCAGGGCGATGAGCTGGTCCTGGGCGATCGGCACCTGCTGCAACGGCAGTTCGACGCCGAGGTCGCCGCGTGCCACCATGATGCCGTCGGCGGCATCCAGGATGCCATCGATGGCGGCGAGGGCCTCTGGCTTCTCGATCTTGGCCATGATGCGCGCCTGCCCACTGGCCGCCTCGATCAGCCGACGCAGCTCCAGCACGTCCTCGGTCTTCTGGACGAAGGACAAGGCGATCCAGTCGACCCCCAGGGTCAGGGCGAAGGCAGCGTCCTTGCGATCCTTCTCGGTCAGGGCCGGGGCCGAGACGGCGACTCCGGGCAGGTTCATCCCTTTCTTGTCCTTGAGCACGCCGCCGACCACGACGCGGGCCCGGATCTCGGTGCCGGCGACGGCCAGGACCTTCAGCTCCAGCGCTCCGTCATCGAGGAGGATGCGGTTGCCGGCCACGACATCCCCGGCCAGGGCCTCGTACTGCGAGCAGATCAGCTCGGCTGTGCCTGGCACCTGCCTGGTGGTGATGGTGACCTCGCGGCCCTCGACCAGGGTCACCGGCCCGCCGGGAAACAACCCGACGCGGATCTTCGGCCCGCATAGATCGGCCAGCACCGCTACCGGCCGACCGGCCTCAGCCGCCGCCGCTCGTACCGCCCGATAGGCCGCGCTATGGTCCTCGTGGGTGCCATGCGAGAAGTTCAGCCGCACGACATCGACACCAGCCTGCATCAGCTGGCGCAGCACCGCCGGTTCACGCGATGCAGGACCGATGGTGGCGACGATGCGGGTGCGGCGGCGCTTGAGCAGAGTCAGGTCGGTTTCGATGGCCATGACTGCCTCCAGGGGTCCCTGCCTATTCCTGGACCGGGGCGGGATGCAAGGGGCAAAAAGAGACGACCGGCCATTGAGAAGGTGGGAAGGAGGGAGTAGCTGGTTGGTTGCTGGTTGCTGGTTGCTGGTTGCTGGTTGCTGGTTGCTGGTTGCTGGTTGCTGGTTGCTGGTTGCTGGTTGCTGGTTGCTGGTTGCTGGTTGCTGGTTGCTGGTTGCTGGTTGCTGGTCGCTGGAAGCTGGAAGCTGGTCGCTGGAAGCTGTTTACTAGAAGTCGGTCTCTGGCTTCATCATAGACGACTTGGTCACCGATCTGGCATCAATATCGCAGGGCAAATCCCTGCCCACGCTTGCGGGTCAGCGACCAGCGGCCAGCGGCCAGCGACCAGCGGCCAGCGGCCAGCGGCCAGCGGCCAGCGGCCAGCGGCCAGCGACCAGCGACCAGCGGCCAGCGGCCAGCGACCAGCGA
>JALHRW010000062.1 GCA_022841245.1 Planctomycetota bacterium | reverse complement strand
CAGGCCGTGCAGGGCCGCGGCGACGGCGCCGCCGAGGCAGCCGCCGATGACCAGGCTGGGCGCGAACACCCCGCCCGAGCCGCCGCTGCCGACGGTGCAGGCGGTGGCGAGCATCTTGGCCACCGCGACCAGGGTCAGGGCAAGGGCCAGGATCAGCCCGGGCATGGCATCCATCGCCCGCTGCAGGATGCCGTAGCCGGGTCCGAGGACGACGAAGCCGATGCTGGCGTCGGGTCCGCCGGCGAGCGCGGTCAGGGCATACCACAGGCCGACGGCGATGGCTCCGGTCGCCGCCGCGCCGCCGGCGGCGCGCAGCCACAGCGGCGGGCAGGTGCGCTCGCCGATCGAGCGGATCGCAGCGAGCAGAGCGATGAAGACCATCGCGCCGGTGGCGCAGGCCACCGCCACCGCGAGGTAGCCGATCAGATGCAGCCAGTCGCCGGTGGCGAAGCCGGCTCCGGTTGGGACGGAGAGCATGCTGCCGGTGATGGTGGCTTCGATGCCGACTGCGGCATGCCACAGGCTCTCCAGCACACCGGCGACGATGAAGGCCAGGATCGAGCTGATCGCCGCCGGCACCAGCGCGTCGCCTTCCAGGTCGGGGCCGCGGTAGAGCACCTCGACGGCGAAGATCGCGGCGGCGAAGGGGGCGTGGAACACCGCGGCGATGCCGCCGGCGATACCGGCGACCAGCAGGGTGCGGCGGTCGCGCACCACTAGGCCGAGGCGCGCCGCGACGTAGGCGCCGAAGCCGGCTCCGACCAGCGAGATCGGGCCTTCGCGGCCGGCGCTGCCAGCGCTGCCCAGGGTGGCGGTGGAGGCGGCCAGCTTGGTCAGGGTCAGGCGCAGCGGGATCAGGCCGCGCCCGCGGTGGAAGGCCTCGATCGCGTGTTCGGTGCCACCGCCGGCGGCGCGCACGGCGAAGCGGCTGGCGATCCAGCCGGCCAAGGCGCCGCCCAGGGCCAGCACCGGCACGGCCAGCCACGGGCGCAGCACCTCGCCGCTGGCGAAGGGCATGGCCGGTCCGTGCAGCGGCGGGATGTAGCCGACGGCGAGGCCGATGGCTCCCGACATGCAGGCGTTGATCGCCAGGTTGAAGATGAAGCCGACCACGCCGCAGACCACCCCGACCAGGCCGGCCAGCGCCAGCCAGCGGCCGGTGCTGTGGGCGAGGAGTCGCGTCCACAGGAGGGCGAGCATCTGCGCAATCTAGGACGCAGGCAGCCGGTGCCAGCGTCCTCAGGCGAACTCGCGCCGCCAGGAAGCGGGCGGGCGGCCGGCGTGGCGGCGGAACTGCTTGCCGAAGAAGGCGGGATCGTCGTAGCCGAGCTGCTCGGCGATCTGCGCCATCGACAATGCAGATCCAGCGAGCAGTTCGCGCGCGCGCGCCATGCGGTTGGCCATCGCCCAGGCCTGCGGGCCCATCCCGGCGGCGGCGGTGAAGCGGCGACGGAAGGTGCTGGCTGCCATGCCGCAGGCACGCGCGACGTCGGCGATATCGGCGTGGAAGCCGGCCGGATCGGCGAGCAGCGTGCGGGCGCGCGCCAGCCACGGCGCTTCGGTTTCCGCTCCGCGGGCGGCCTGCAGCAATAGCAGGATGTCCTCCAGGCGGTTGATCGCGCGCCTCCGGCTGGTCCCTCCGGGTTCCTGGAACAGGCGCAGACACGCGTCGAACTCCGTGCCCAGGTCGAGGTCCTCCGGGACCGGCTGCGGCGCGGTCGGCCAGAGGCCCTCGGCGGCCCAGGACTCGCACAGGGGGCCGCTGACCGCGATGTGGCGATGGTGCCAGGTGGGGGAGATCGGCCGCAGGCGGATGAACGGGCCGGGATGGTGCGGCCAGGCCCAGCGGCCCTCCAGCCGGTGCTCCACCGCGCCGTAGGCGAGGAGGATCGTGCCGGACTCCATCAGCTGCATGGTGCGGTAGCCGTGGAACCGCTTGGCCATCACCGCGTCGCAGCGCGGACGGTACGAGCCGTGCAGGAAGGTCAGCTCGCCGGAGCGGTCGGACATGAGCGGAAAGTACCAGCAGTGATCAGTGATGCCATGGAAAGCCGTATCCGATCGGAATATGGTGCGAGCATAGGAGACCAGCCCAGTGCAGCCCCAGCCCCTCGCCGATGCCGTCGTCCGCAACGCCCTGAGCGATAGCGAACTCGCCCTCTACCGCGAACGCGGCTGGGTGCTGGCGCGCAGCCTGCTCGACCGCATCACCGCGGCGGCGATCGCCGCCGACGTGCGTGCGGTATTGGCGGCGCGCAACATGGCCGACTCCTACCTGGCGCAGAGCAGCGAGTACCTCGCCGGCAGTGCGATCCACCGTCTGGTCGCCAGTCCGCGCCTTGCGCAGCTCGCCGGCCAGGCCATGGCGGGGACGGCTCACCTGTACATGCCCTTCACCGCGGTGAAGGGGCCGGGCCAGGGCGAGTTCACCTTCCACCAGGACGGCCAGTACACCCCGTTCGACGGCCCGGGACTCAACTGCTGGTTCGCCCTCGTCCCCTGCAGCGTCGCCAACGGCTGCCTGCGGCTGGTCTCGGGCACGCACCGTTCCGGCGCGGTGCCATGGCAGGAATCCCCGCAGTGCCCGGGCCACCGTACCCTGGTCGAACAGCCGACGGCGTGGGATGATGTCGAGATGGAGGCCGGCGACTGCTGCCTCTTCGACCGCCACACGGTGCATGGCAGCGGACCGAATCGCTCTGCCGATCCGCGTCTGGGCTACGCCGTGCAGTTCCACCGCACCGACACCAAGGCCTTCTTCGACGGATCGTGGCAGCCGCTGCTGCAGCGGCCGCGCTTCAGCACCGGACCGGTCGCCGCTTTCACTGCCCAGGCTCAGAAAGGGGAATGAAGATGGAGCCGGTCAACCCCGTGCAGCGCGTCGATTCAGAAGCCCTCGCTCGCGACCTCGCGCCGTGGCTGGACGACCTTGAGGCGCGCATCGATGCCGCCGACGAGGACCGTCTGCTCGGCGAGTGGAAGAGCTTTGCCGCCGGCACCTGGCCGGAGCCGCTGTTCCGCCCGCGTCGCCGCCAGGCCTCGGCGCCGCGCATCGCCTGGCCATCGATCTCCATCGACGAGGCGATCGACGACCCGCGCAGCATGCTCCTGCGGCAGCTCGCCGGTTGCAGCCATCGCCTCGCCAGCGGCGACGGCCTGCTCATGTGCGTGCGCTCCGACTACGGCACCGGCATCCTGCCCTCGCTGTTCGGCGTGCCGGTGGTGAAGATGGCGAAGCACCTCGACACCCTGCCCGGGACCAGGCCGCTGGGCGACGGGGCGATGCGCGCGCTGGCTGCTGGTGGGGTGCCGTCGCTGGGCATCGGCCTGTGGCCGCTGGTGCGCGCCATCGGCCAGGCCCTCGTCGCCTGCCTGGCGTCGCGGCCCACGCTGGCGCGTCATATCCACGTCTACCACCCAGACCTGCAGGGTCCGATGGATGCGCTGGAGATGGCCTGGGGTTCGGAGTGCTTCACCGGTTTCGTCGAGGATCCCGATCTGACCCACGAGCTGCTCACGGTCGTCACCGACACCTACGCCGCGGCCATGGCCGACTGGGATGCCGTCGTCCCCGACCGCGATCCGGGCTTCTGCGCCCACTGGGGCTTCATGCACCGCGGCCACATCATGCTGCGCGACGACTCGGCGATGAATCTCAGCCCGCGCATGTTCCGCGACCTGGTCGCGCCGTACGACGCGCAGCTGCTGGATTGCTGCGGCGGCGGAGCGATCCACGCCTGCGGCCGCACCGGCCACTACCTCGGCCAGGCCACCGCCCTGCCCAACGTGCACGGCTTCAACTTCGGCCAGCCGGAGATGAACGATCCCAAGGTGATCCAGCGCGAGACCATCGACCGCCAGGTGCCGATCATCGGCCTGGGCGAGCAGCGCTGGCGCGAGCTGGAGGCGGCCGGCCTTGAGCCGCGTGGTTTGGTCCAGGTCTGCTGATCAGGCCTTGGCGTCGACGACCCACTTCCCGTCGACGTAGTGCGCGCTCCAGCCGCTGGGCTTGCCCTCGGCGGTCTCGCTGGCGACGTAGTGCTCGCGCTCCTTGCGGGCGAAGCGCACGTTGACCACGCGGTTCTTGGGGTCGCGGGCCGGGGCGTCGGCGAGGTAGACGTACTTCTCGGGCAGTTCGGCGCGGTGGCGCTGCAGGTCCTCGACCGTGGGGTTCCTGGTCTCGCGCACCTTGGGGTAGGTCTTGGCCGAGAGGAACAGGCCGTTGCCGCCGTCGCGCAGGACGAAGGTGTCGTCGGCCTTGCTGCACTTCAGCTCGGGCATCGGCACCGGCGGGATCTTGGGCGGCGCGGCCTGGCCATTGCGCATCAGCTTGCGCGAGTTGGTGCATTCGGGCCAGCCGGTGCAGCCGAAGTACTTGCCGAAGCGGCCGGTCTTCAGCTGCATCGGCTTGCCGCACTTGTCGCACGGCAGCGAGGGCCCGTCGTAGCCCTTGATCTTGAACGCGCCCTCCTCGACTGAGACGCCGAGGCAGTTCGGGCTGTTGCCGCAGATGTGCAGGCGGCGCTTCTCGTCGAGCAGCCAGGCGTCCATCGCCGTGCCGCAGATCTGGCAGCGGCGCTGCGCCTGCAGCTGGGCGACCTCGGCGTCGCTGGCCTGCGCCTCCTCGCCCTCGGTCTCCTCGGCCGGCTTGGCCGCCTCGGACTCGGCGCCCGGCACCAGGTTGAGGGTCTTGGCGCAGCGCTCCTTGGGCGGCAGGCCGTAGCCGCTGCAGGACAGGAACACGCCGGTGCGGGCGAACTTGATCGCCATCGGCCGCTGGCAGTCGGGGCAGAGGATCGGGGTCGGCACCGGCTGCACCGCGTCGAGGCTCTTCTCGACCTCCAGCAGGCGCGCCTTGAACGGCTTGTAGAAGCCGTCGAGCGTCTTCTTCCAGTCGGCCTTGGCATCGGCGATCTCGTCGAGGTCCTCCTCCATCCCGGCGGTGAAGCCGAAGTCGAGCAGGTCGGGGAAGGCGGCGACCAGGCGTTCGGTGACGATCTCGCCGAGCTTCTCGGCACGGAAGCGCTTGGCGTCGAGCCGGGCGTAGCCGCGGTCCTGCACCGTCGAGATGATCGCGGCGTAGGTCGAGGGCCGGCCGATGCCGCGCTTCTCCATCTCCTTCACCAGCGAGGCTTCTGAATAGCGCGCCGGCGGCTTGGTGAAGTGCTGGGTCGGGTCGAGCTTGACCAGCTTCAGCACGTCGCCGACCGCCAGGTCCGGCAGCACCACATCGTCGCTCTTGGCCGGCGGCTGGACCTTGAAGAAGCCGTCGAAGCGCAGCACGCGGCCGCGGGCCGCCAGCTCGCAGTCGGCGGCGCTGATGGTCACCGTGGTGGTGTCGAACTCGGCCGGCGGCATCTGGCAGGCGACGAACTGGCGCCAGATCAGGTCGTAGAGGCGCAGGGCGTCGGACTCGGCCTCGATCTGCTGCGACGAGAGGTTGGCGTCGGTCGGGCGGATCGCCTCGTGCGCCTCCTGCGCCCCGGCCTTCGACTTGTAGAAGATGGGCTTTTCCGGCAGGTAGGCCTCGCCGAAGCGCGAACCGATCAGCTCGCGCACCGCGGTCACCGCCTGGGCCGACAGGTTCACGCTGTCGGTACGCATGTAGGTGATGTGGCCGGCCTCGTACAGGCGCTGCGCCATGGTCATGGTCTTCTTGACCGAGAAGCCGAGCCGGATCGAAGCGGCGGCCTGCAGCGTCGAGGTGATGAACGGCGCCGAGGGGAACGAACGCTGCGGCTTGCGTTCGGAATTGGCGACGCGGTAGGCCGCACCGTCGAGCGCCTGCAGCGCGCTGTCGATCTCGCCCTTCGACTTCGGCTCGAACTTGGCGCCGGCGCGACGCACGACCTGGGCGCGCAGCGGGGCCTTCGCCTCCAGATCCGCGTGCAGTTCCCAGAATTCGTCCGGCTTGAACGCCTTGATCTCGCGCTCGCGCTCGACGATCAGGCGCACCGCCACGCTCTGCACGCGGCCGGCCGAGAGGCCGCGGGCGACCTTGGCCCACAGCAGCGGGCTGACCTGGAAGCCGACCACGCGGTCGAGGAAGCGTCGCGCCTGCTGCGCCTGGACGCGGTCCTGGTTGACCTGTCCGGGGTGCTCGAAGGCCTCCTGGATGGCGTCCTTGGTGATCTCGTTGAAGGTGACGCGGGCGAAGCGCGACTCGGGACCGCCGATGCACTCCTTGAGGTGCCAGGCGATGGCCTCTCCTTCGCGGTCGAGATCGGAGGCGAGCCAGACCTTCTCGGCCTTCTCCGCCGCCTCCTGCAGCTCCTTGATCACCTTCTCCTTGCCCGGGACGATCTCGTAGGTCGCGGCCCAGCCGTGCTCGGGATCGACGCCCATGCGCCGGATCAGGGCGGCCTGCTTCTTCTTCGCCTTCTGCGCCGCGGTCACCTTGACGCCCTTGGCGCGGGCCTCGTTGGCCTTCTTCAGGCGGTCGGCCGGATCGCTCTCGTCGCCGCCGGTGGGCAGGTCGCGGACGTGCCCGTACGACGACTTTACGAGGTAGTCGCGACCGAGATATTTGTTGATCGTCTTGGCTTTTGCAGGGCTTTCGACGATGACGAGGTTCTTGGCCATGGGGCAGTGGGTCCGTGGGCGGAGAAGCGTCCTACCAAGTGGCCCCGGGGGAGGTCAAGCGTTCTCCCTTTTTGAGCCTTTCCGAAGCAGGATGCCAACCCCTTGCCTGGACGAGGGTTGACGTCGGGTAAGGGGAGGCCAAACCGGGGCCATGCGCCACCTGCTCGCCATGCTGCTGCTGCTGCCGGCCCTTCTCGGTGCCGGAGAGACCTATCTAGAGATCACCACCGCCCAGGGCGTGATCCGCTGCCGCCTCTTCGCCGACGCCTGCCCGGTGACGGTGCAGAACGTCTGCGACCTGGCCGAGGGCAAGCGCGCCTTCACCGATCCGGCCACCGGGCAGCAGGTGACGCGGCCATTCTATGACGGCCTGACCTTCCACCGCGTCGTCCCCGGCTTCATGATCCAGGGCGGCGATCCCAAGGGCGACGGCACCGGCGGCCCGGGCTTCCAGTTCAAGGATGAGATCAACGCCGTGTCGCTCGGCCTCGACAAGGAGGCGGCCCTGCAGGGCGACAACCTGCATCCGCAGTGCGCCTACATGGGCGGCCAGTTCGTGCAGCTGTACATCAATCCCAAGCTCGCCGGCCGCGGCATCGGCCCGGCCTCGACCGCCGAGGAGCGCAACGCCGCCATCGGCCAGATCCTGCCGGGCCTGCAGACCCTGACCCTGATGCAGTTCTATCGCGATCTCGGCTACAAGTACGACGATAAGCTGCCGCCCTCGCGCAAGCCGATCCGCGGCGTGCTGGCGATGGCGAACAGCGGCGCGAACACCAACGGCTCGCAGTTCTTCATCAACCTCGGCGACACCCCGCACCTCACCGGCAAGCACACCGTCTTCGGCGAGGTGGTGGCCGGCATGGAGGTGGCGACGGCGATCGCCGCCGTGCCGCGCGGCGAGCGCGATCGGCCGAAGACCCCGGTGGTGATGACCAGCGTGAAGGTGATCCGGGAGTAGGCGGCCCAGGACCGCGGGCTTCAGCCCGCGGTCCTTCCCTACCTTCCGTAGCGCTGCAACGCCTCGATCAGCGCGATCTCCGCCGGCCACGGCTGGCGGCGCGCGTCGGAGATGGCGCAGATGGTGCGCGAGACCTTGAGGTCGGTCATCGGCAGGACGGCGAGCTCGCCGCGGCGGGCTTCCTTGCGCACGTTCGGCTCGGGCAGGATCGACAGGCCGAGGCCGGCCATGACCATCGACTTGATCACTTCGGTGCTCTCGTGCTCGAGCACGACCTTGAGCTCGACGTTGCGCTCGGCGAGGGCGCGGTCGAGGATGCGCCGCGTCTCGGTGCCGGGCATCACCAGGATGAAGTCGTCGTTGACGTACGAGGCGATGGTGCGGCTGCGGCCGGGGTGATTGATCGGCAGGACCAGGACCATCTCCTCGTCCCACAGCCGGGTGCAGGTCAGGCCGTCGTGCTGGTCGCCGAACTCGATCGGGCAGACCGCGATGTCGAGCTCGCCGGTGTGGATCATGTCGGGGAGACGTTCGGAGGTGCGGCAGGCCAGACGCAGCTGGACGCGGCGGTTGGCCTGCAGGTAGGCGCGCAGGATCGCCGGCAGGCTGTTGACCGCGACCGATTCGCTGGCGCCCAGGCGTACGCGCCCGGCGGCGGTGCCGCTGATCGAGGTGAGGTTGCCGGTGACCCGGCCGAGCTCTTCCAGCAGGGGGCCGGCGCGACCGCACAGCTCCTCGCCGGCGGGGGTGAGGCGGACGCTGCGGCCGACGCGCTCGAAGAGCTTGACGCCGAGCGTGCGTTGCAGCCCGATGATCTGGCGCGAGAGGGCCGGCTGCGACAGCTCCAGCTCGACCGCGGCCTTGGTGAAGGAGCCGAGACGGGCCACCGTGACCAGGGCCAGGAGGTGGTCGGTCGACGGAAGCTGATGCTTGATCAGCCGGATGTTGGAAACGGTGCTGGCGTCAGCCGGCGTCGAATCGACCATGTGCCCTCGCGCGGCAACAGGGTCGGACGACCCGGCACCGCGTCAAGGAGCCGACATGGCGAAGTACCACCGGGGACAGGGCAAAGCCAAGGGCAGCGAGGCGGCGCGGTTGGCCGCCAGGCGCACGGAAGGGCCCTCCCGGCGGTTCGAGCGCAATGCCCGGCCCTCGCCGCGCCTGCCCGAGGGCCCCTCGGCCGAGGACCTGCTCAAGGCCCTGGCCGGCGAGGAGGCCGGTGCCACCGCCAGCCAGCTGGCCGGCGCGATGCAGGCCGACGCGCGCAGCGTGTCGATCTCGCTCAAGCGGCTGGTCGAGCAGGGCCAGGTGTTGGAGGTCCGTCCGGGCCGCTACCGCGCCAGCGGCAGCGGCGGCGAGCATGCCGCCATCGTGGTCGAGACGGACGGTGAATTATTCGCGAAGACCAACGACGGGGTGCAGGTCCCGCTGCATGCCAAGTACCGCCTGGGCAGCCGGACCGGCGACGTGGTGCAGGTGCTGGTCGCCTCTGACGGCCAGGCGCTGGTCACCCGGGTGCTGCGTCGCGGCGGGCGTTCGGTGGTCGGCACGGTGATGTTCGCCCCCGGCGGCCCGCGGCTGATCCCGGACAACCGGCGCGAAGGCCAGATGCCGGTCCTGACCACCTACCCGAAATTCCACCAGGAGTACAACGCCGGCGACCGCGTGGTCGGCACCATGGAGGTCGACGCCCAGGGCCAGGCCGGCGTGCACATCGAGCGCATCCTCAGCGACGAGACGCCCGAGGTCGCCGACTTCCGCCACGTCTGCCTGGTCCACGATCTGCCCGGCGAGTTCCCGCCCGAGGTCGACCGCGCTGCGGCCGGCATCGGCAACTCGTTCCCGCTGCAGGGCGCGCGCGAGGACATCCGCCACAAGATGGTCTTCACCATCGACCCGGCGACGGCCAAGGACTTCGACGACGCGCTGTCGCTGGAGCCGCGCCCCGAGGGCGGCTGGCTGCTCGGCGTGCACATCGCCGACGTGTCGCACTTCGTCCGCCAGTTCTCGCCCATCGACAGCGAGGCGGCGCAGCGCGGCACCAGCGTCTACCTGATCAACCGCGTCATCCCGATGCTGCCGGAGAAGCTGTCCAACGGCCTGTGCAGCCTGGTCCCGGGCGAGGACCGCTACTGCCTGACCGCGTGGCTCGAACTCGACCGCAACTGCAAGCTGGTCGGCACCCGCCTGGCCGAGACCCTGATCCACAGCAAGCACCGCTTCAGCTACGAAGAGGCGCTGGCCGTGCTGGAAGGCCGCGACGAGGCGGGCAAATGGCCGGCCGACATCCGCGAGACGCTGATGCGCGTCTCCAGCGTGGCGCAGCGCCTGCGCTCCGAGCGCGTGCGCGCCGGCGCGCTCAACCTGTTCTCGCAGGAGCACCGCTTCCACCTCGACGTCGAGGGCGAGCCGATCGAGGTCGAGCGCGAGGGCTCCGACATCAGCCACCAGCTGATCGAGGAGTGCATGCTGCTGGCCAACCGCGGTGTCGCCGCCTGGCTCAAGGGCAAGGGCTACGACTGCGTCTACCGCGTCCACGCCGAGCCGAATCAGGAGAAGCTGGGCGCCTTCGCCACCGCGCTGGAGAATCTCGGCCTCGACAGCAAGCGCGTCTCGGCCGGCCGCTACGGTTTGCAGGGCTGCCTGCGCGATCTCGAAAGCCAGCCGACCTCCACCCGCCTGGTGCTGAACTTCCTCTGCCTGCGCGCCTTCTCCAAGGCGATCTACCAGGTCGAGAACATCGGCCACCACGCTCTCGCCTTCGACGACTACTGCCATTTCACCAGCCCGATCCGTCGCTATCCCGATCTACTGGTCCACCGCCTGGTCAAGCACGCGCTGGGCCTGGGCGGCTACAAGCAGGTCGAGATCCGCCGCGACTATCTCGACGCGATGGCCCGCCAGAGCACCTGGCTGGAGCAGCGCTCCGAGAACGCCGAGCGCGACCTGTTCGCGCGCAAGGCCGCCCGCTACCTCTCGCGCCGCATCGGCGAAGAGGTCGCCGGCGTGATCACCGGTGCCAGCGGCGGCGGCGCCTTCGTGCAGATGCTGGAGACCGGCATCGACGGCTTCCTGCCCATGCGCGCCTTCAGCGACGATCGCTACGACTACGACGAGGAGCGCCTCGCCCTGGTCGGCCGCAACAGCGGCCGCGTCCTCGGTCCCGGCTTCGAGCTGACCGTACGCATCGACGCGGTCGACATCGAGCGGGGCGATATCGTGCTCGGCTTCCCCGCGGTGGTGGCTCCGGCAGCGAACCCGGGCAATCCGGTCGAGCGGGAGCGCCGCCAATTCCAGGAGCGCAAGTGGAAGAAGCGGCGGGATCGGTGAGCGATCCGCCGCGCAGCCTCGGCCAGGGCGAGATCGACGAGTTGCTGCAGCAGTTCGCCCATTCCGGCGCCAACATGGCGGTGGCCGGCGACGACCGCTACTCCATGCAGCTGCAGGAGCGCGGCGGGGTGATGTGGCTGGCCATCCGTGGCGTGGTGATGCAGCCGGTGCCGTTGGAGTTCTCCGACCGGTTGAAGGACCTGATCGACGGCGGCCGCGTCGCCACCGCGCTGGTCGACATGCGCCGCTGCACCTATCTCTGTTCCAGCGCCCTCGGCGTCCTCTCCATCCTGCTGCACGGCGGACGCACCGTCGACGGCAAGGTCGTGCTGCTGGGCGCCAGCGACAAGATCCGCCGGATGATGGAGATCGTCGGGCTGGGCGAGGATTTCGTCACCGTCGCCGACGAGGCGGAAGCGGCGCGATACATAACCAATCTGTCCAAGGGCAAGCCGGCATGAGCGCACCTCCCCCCATGACCTTCCTCAAGTTCCTCCAGGGCATGGTGATCGAGGCCCAGGTCCAGCTCGGCGTGCTGCCGCACCCGCTGACCGGGGAACGAACGGTCAATCTGGCATATGCCAGGGCGACCGTGCAGATCGTCGAGATGCTGCGCGACAAGGCGCAGGGGAATCTGACGCCGGAGGAGGAGGATTATCTGCGTGGGGCACTGATGGGGCTGAAGAATCGGCTGAAGCAGGTGGAGGATCAGGCGGAGATGCTGAAGTAGCATTGGAGCCGCTCCGCGGCGACGCCCGGAACGCCGGCGTCTCGCCGGCTGGGGGCAATGAAGGGGGCTGGCTGGTGGCTGGTGGCTGGTGGCTGGTAGCTGGTGGCTGGTGGCTTCTGGCTCGCAAGCGTGCGGCTGAGATTGGGCGTAGTCATAGCGTACGCTCGCGTGCTTTGCCGAGCGCCGAGCGCCGAGCGTCGCGAACCGGCCGGAAGGGACGGGAGCAGGGGCAATGGATGGCCAGAGACCACTAGCCACCAGCCACTAGCCACGAGCCACCAGCGGCTGGTAGCTGTTAGCTGGTGGCTGGTAGCTGGTGGCTGGTGGCTGGTGGCTCCTGGCTCGCAAGCGTGCGACTGAGACTTGGGCCGGCTCCTCGTTCCGCCTACCGTACCGCACGTGCTCGGCGTCAAGGCTGCCCTCGCTGCGCTCGGCGCTGCGCGGCCTTGACCCCTGCGCGCGAGCGGTGCGGCAGGCTGCACAAGGAGCCTTCACCATGGCTAACTTCCGCACCCTTCGCATCTACCATCAGGCACAGCAGCAGCTACGCGATGTCGCAGACGTGGCTCAGGGAATCCGCTTCGGCGACCTCGGAAACCAGATCCGCAGAGCGGCGATCTCGGTGGTCAGCAATCTCGTAGAAGGGGCAGGACGGGGGTCCGATGCGGACTTCGCGCGATTCCTGCGCATGGCACGGGGTTCGAATGACGAAGTTGCATCGCAACTGGAGATGGTTGCGACTTTGAATGGTGCGGATCTCACGCGGGTGCTGATGGCGAACGAACGGCTCGGGAAGGGGATCAGCGCACTGATAGGACGGATGGACTGACAGTGGCTCTCGGCTGGTGGCCGCTGGCGCCGCGGTCTGAAATCCTTCTGATACCCGCCCATGCGCATCGCCCCCGTCCAGATCTCCAAATCCATCGCCATCGGCGGCCCGCTGCCGGTCATGATCATGGGCCCCTGCGTCATCGAGTCGGAGCGCCACTGCCTGAAGATGGCCGCCATCGTCAAGGCCGCCGCCGCCAAGGCCGGATTGCCGGTGATCTTCAAGGCCAGCTTCGACAAGGCCAACCGTACCAGTCACGCCTCCTTCCGCGGGCAGGGTTTGGCCGACGGCCTGCGCGTCCTGGCCCGGGTGAAGCGCGAGTTCGGCATGCCGGTGACCACCGACGTGCACGAGCGCGAACAGGTCGCCGCACTGGCCGAGGTCGTCGATCTCATCCAGGTACCCGCCTTCCTCTGCCGCCAGACCGACCTGGTCGAGGCCTGCGCCCGCTCGGGCGTCGCAACCTCGATCAAGAAGGGTCAGTTCCTCGCCCCGCAGGACTGCGGCAACATCGTCGCCAAGTTCCAGCACGCCGGTGGCCGCGGCCCGATCCTCATCGAACGCGGTTCGTCGTTCGGCTACAACACCCTGGTTACCGACTTCCGTGCCCTGCCGATCATGCGTAGCCTGGGCGTGCCGGTGATCTTCGATGCCACGCACAGCGTGCAGATGCCGGGCGGCCAGGGCACCACCAGCGGCGGGGCAGGACATTACGCCCCGATGCTGATGCGCGCAGCCATGGCGGTGGGGGTCGAGGGCATCTTCCTCGAGACCCACAATAACCCGAAGAAGGCCATGTCGGACGGCCCCAACATGATCCCTGCGAGGCATCTGGCCAAGGTCCTCGGTGACGTCCGCGCCCTGCACGGGTTGCTGGGCAGACCGGCCCCTCCGGCTCCGTTCTGACTCTCAGCGTCGGCGGATCCCGATCGTACCATGTCCATGCGGACCCTGCTGTTGCTTGCCGCCTGCCTTGGTGCGGTTGTGGCCGTCGAGGTCGACCCCAAGGTGCAGGCGAAGAACGTGTGGCTTGCGGCGGCCAAGGCCGGCGACGCCTGGACTTGCCTGCAGCTGGAATCCTGGGCGAGGACGCGCAAGCCGGCCGTCCGCCTGGGCAGCATCCTCGGCGAATCCACGCTCATCGGCGAGCCGCTGTTCTCGTTCCCGAAGCAGATCGACCACCTCGCTGACCTTGGCGACCGTATCGTCGTCGTGTCCGGGGGACGCGTTCATGTCCATGCGGTCGATGGCCGCCCGTTGCAGCCCGCGCAACCGGTGCCGACCGGCAGGCACTATGTCCTTGGATACGACGGCAACGTGCTCGCCGTATGGGGCAGGGATGAGCAGGCTTTTCAGCTGACGGTGGTGCGCGTGGCCGATGGCGAGCGCCTTGTGGCAAACTCCTCGCCGCTCGGACCAGGCCGTTCGATCGGAGGTGGGCTCGCCGTCGCCGTCGCCGACGATGGCAGCGCCGCCGCCGCCCAGATCGAGGTTGAGGATCCGGCCACCGGCCATGTCGCCTACAGCACCATGCTGGCCACCGCAGGCGTCCGCGCCGCCCGCACACTCGAACTTCCCGCTCGTCTGTTCGGCCTCGGCCGTCGTGGATCGTGGATCATCGCTGGAGAGGCTCCCAACCTGACCGTGGTGGTGGGAGAGGCCCGGCGCAAGGCCGTCGCAGCAGCAGTCGGACCAGGCATGGCTGCCTGCATCAGCGAAGGAGCCCAGCTGATCCTGCCCGATGGCAGCTATGCCGCCCTGACCGGGGCACCGGCGCTGGGCAGCGAGCCGGGCATGGTGTCGGTCGGAGGCTGGTTGGTGATGTTCTCCGGCCATGGTGCCAAGGTGATTTCGCAGGGCGACCTGCTCGGGGATGGTCCTGCGGTCGAGGCCATCCAGCCGCCGACCCTCGCGCTGTGGCGCTGGGCGGACCTCGCCACCGATCCGGCCGCCAAACCGGTGGCGACCTTGATAGGTTCGCTCTCCGTGGTCGGCACGCATCCCGCCGCGCTATGGTTGTGGGAAGGCAAGCGCCTCGACCTCCTCGACCTCTCGGGGACCGAGCCGAGACGCGAGGAGTACCTCCAGGCCGCCGTACCGATCGCCTGGGCGGCTTCGAACCTGCACTGCGTCAAGCTGTACCACGACAAGGGGGTCAAGTCGCTCTACGGCCCCGATAAGGCCCAGCTGTACGTCGGCCAATGCAACGACGTCTCGGTCAAGCGCCGTGATCTGGCGCTGATCGAATGGCGGAAGGAGGGGCATTTTTCGTGGTCGCTGGTCCGGCTGGCTGCCGATCCCGCGCTGCGCAAGGAGACGCACCTCGATCTTACCGATCAGGAGCAGGGCATCCGCGTGTCGTATAATGCGCCCGATGTGGTGGTCGCACGTGGCGAGCGCCAATGGTGGCGCAGCACAACCTTTGATGGCAAGGTCATCGAGACAGCCCGCGACGCCGGCCCAACTGCCGTACCCCCGCCACGCTGCCCGGAATGGGCTTGGTATGCGCCGATGGGACGGTTCTGGCGCGATGGCGTGCGCGTGCGTGCTAAGGCGGATCCGCTGGAGGCCGACCTGCTGGGCAACATCGAACTGGCTGACGCGTGGCGCGTGGGCACCAGCACCATCCTGCTGGAGGAGTCAGGACGTGTGCTGGTGACTGGGCGCAAGCGCGGCGAATGGGTCGACCTGCCGGCGGTGGCTCCCGCCGACCGCCTGGCCCTGTCCGGTTCGACCCCGGTATTGGCCGCCGGGGATGACCTGCGCCTGGTCGCCGCCATCTCTCCCGGACCGAAGCTGGAAGCCCGCGAGGGTCTCGGCTCACTGATCGACTTGCCCTCCGGCGCGTGGCGGATCGAGCGTCGCTGGCGTTTCACCCCGCCGCGCAGCCGGCAGCTGGAATGGGATGGCGAGCGCCTGGGCTGGTACCCGCTGCGGCTGCGCAGCCCCGAGTCTGGCGGCATGCTCATCGTCACGCCGGCCGTGGTCATCGATCTCGACCCGACAGCCGCCAAGCTGTTCGGCCGGTAGCGTGTCCGGGCCCATTCCCGCGCCACGCGGAGCGGACCTGCCACGCTACGACCTGACCGCCGAGGCGACCTACAGCCTGCGGCCAGTCGGCGTGGTACGTTCGCCATGGAAGCTGCGCACCGAGGCTCCGCGTCAGGGTACCGTCGATCCGAAGGCCAGCGCCTGCATCGTGTTGCGGCCCGGGCTGCAGAACACGCTCAAGGATCTCGCCGGCTTCGACCGGGTGTGGATCCTCGCTTGGTTCCACTGGACCCGTGGCTGGAATCAGCAACTGGTGCCGCCGCGCGACCGGGTCAAGCGCGGCGTCTTCGCCACCCGTTCACCCGACCGGCCGAACCCGCTGGGTCTGACCTGCGCGACGATCGTGCGCGTGCACGGCTGCCGGGTGTGGATCCGCGGTCACGACCTGCTCGACGGCACACCGGTGCTCGACCTCAAGCCCTACATCCCCGATTACGACGCCTTCCCCGGATCTTCGCGTGGCTGGCTGGACGGCCTTAGCGAGCCTGGTCCGGACCATCGGCTGCCAGCGCCTTCTTGAGGCCGTCGATGCGGGCCTCGTTGCTGCCGGTGTGCGGCACTGCGGCCAGCCAGCGCGCGGCCTCGACGCGGGCAGCGGCTTCTGCGGCGACCAATTCCGGTGTGGCCCGACCCGCGTGGCGCACCTTGGCGGCCAGGACGAGCGCTCCGCAATCGCAGGGTAGTTTGCGCAGCTGGAGGATCAGAGCCGCGGTCGACTCATCTTGCCGCCCGAGCCGTCCGAGCAGTATCGCCCGGCCATAATCGATGGTGTCGATCGGGCCGATGCGGCGGCGCATGCGCTCAAGCTCCTCGAGCCGACCGGCGTCGTCCAGCTGTTCCATCCGGGCCATGGCACGGTGGTGGATGCTGGCCGCTGCGCCGCCGTCACCGAACAGTTCGCTCAGGGCGCAGACCAGCATGGCCAGCACAGGGGTGGCCGGGAGCCAGACCGGGATGTTGAGCAGCGGTGCGCGTTCGGCCGGAGCTATGGCCCAGGTTGCGCCGGCCAGCAGCACGGGCAGGAGCAAGCCACCAGGTTCACCGAGATGGACGTCGAAGAGCATGCCGCAAGCGGCGGTGATCCACCCGACCAGCAGGGCGGCGCAGGCCGGCTCATCGCGCCGCCGCCACAGCGGCCGGATGGTCAGGAACAGCGTCCAGCACAGCAGTCCGGCGAGCACCAGTCCGCCATCGAGCAGCACCATCAGCGGCTCGCTATGGACGTGATGGTTCCACGCCTCCTGCGAGAGCCAGAAGCCATTGTGCGAGGGTTGGAAGGGCAGCACCGCCAGGCAGGCGGCCGGGCCGTAGCCGGTCGCCAGCTGGGGGCCGGCGAGGGCCTCGCAGCTCGCTCGCCAGGTGAAGATGCGCTGCGCGATGCTGGAGTCGACACGGGTGGGGTCGATCGCTCCGCTGAACGACGCGACCCAGGCGGCGGCAAGCAGGACGCCTCCGCCGATCAGCAGCGGGCCATGCCAACGTGCTGGTAGGCGCAGGACCAGCACGGCGCACACCGCGGTGACGGCCAGCGGGCCGATCGCCCGGCAGGACGAACTCGCTGCCCAACCCATGAACAGGAGCAGGGAGATGGAGAGTGCGGCGGCGGCCATGAGCAGTCCGCGGCGCGGAGCCGTCGCCAGCAGGAAGGAGAGGCCGCAGCACATCAGCGGGAAGCCGACGTGAACGTTGTAGTTGGGATTGCCGAGCGGGGCGTCGACACCGAAGCGCAGGTGCGGGGCGATCATGGCGAACGGGGTCGTTGTCATCGCCAACAGCACAACTCCGGCCACGCCGAGGAACGCTGGCAGGGCCGGCTCGGGTCGGCGCGTCAGCCAGGCCGCCAGGCCGATGGCGGCGGCGCAGGCGGTCGCCCGGGTCATCACGGCCAGCAGACCCTGTTCGGGCAGGTCGCACCATGACAGGCTCAGGCTCTGCCAGGCGAGGGCGAGGAACAAGGGGATGACAGCCGGTGGCCAGGCATCCCCTGGACGCCGTAGCAGCACGAGCAGCGCTCCGGCCATCAGCAGCACCTGGGCCGAGCGGCCGATCGCCACCCCGGGGTTCACGCTGCTGGCGCCCCACCACAGCCAGCAGCATGGCAGCAGGAGCAGCGGGATGGCTGCGATCCACCATCCCGGACGGCGGGACATCGCCTCGATCAACGGAAGCTCTCCGGCACGAAGGCTGCATCGCTCGCCTCGGCCATCGCCAGGCCGATCTGGAACTGCATCGTCTCCTTGGGCACCGGCGGTCGCCAGTCCTTCAGGCACGCCTCGACCGCGGCGAGGGCGTCCTTGTTCTCGACGCGATGCGTGCGGTAGGCCTTGACCGCCAGGGCCTCGGCCGCGCCAGGCGTCAGCCAGATCGGGATGTTGAGGCGCGTTTCGTTCGGCGGCGCATCGGGCAGGGCCAGGCCGCGCCGCTTGCACAGCGAGCGGATCAGCGCCCAGCTCTCGTCGGCGGTTGCGGTGGGCAGCAGTGGGATCTTGACGTCGATGCGGCCCGGGCGTTTGAGGTCGACCTCGATCAGATCGGGCCGGCTGCTGGCGAGGATCCACACGACTTTGCCGCGGTTCTTCGTCTCGCTCATCTCCTGGGCGAGCATGGCGTAGACCCGTCCGCCGATGCCGCCGTCGTTGCCGCCGGACTCGCGCTTGCCCAGCGACTGGTCGGCCTCGTCGACGAAGACGTAGCAGCGGCCGAGCGCGCGGACCAGGCGGAAGATCTTCTCCAGGTTGCCCTCGGTCGAGCCGACCCACTTGTCGCGGAAGTTCTTCAGCTTCACCACCGGCACGCCGGCCTCGCCGGCGAGGCATTCGACGGTGTAGGTCTTGCCGGTGCCGACCGGCCCGCAGATCAGGTAGCCCATCGGCAGGGCCTGCAGGTCGTCCTGGCGCCACAGCGCCAGGTCCTGGCGCAGCCAGGCCTTGACCCGGTCCATGCCGGCGAGGTCGTCGAGCGTCTTCTTCGATTCGATGAATTCGATCAGCCCGCCGGCATCGGCCTCGATCAGACGCTTCTTCACGTCGCCGAGATCCTTCTCGCTGATCGGCTCGTTGCGGTGCTGGCGCGTGCGCACCAGGCTGTCGACCGAGGCGAGGGTGGCGCCGGCCAGGGCGCGCGCCGGGCGTGCGAAGTCGCCAGCGAACGGCGCCAGCGGCTGCGGGCAGGTGCGGGCCAGCTCGCGCAGCGCGCCTTCGATCGCCGCCGCGTCGGGCAGCGGCACCTGCACCACGCGGGCGCGCGGGTTGGTGGTCACCAGCTGGTGCAGATCGGACAACGCCTCGGTGACCAGGAAGGTGGCGAGGCTGTGGCTGGAGAGCAGTCCGTCGCTCGCCCAGTCGCGCATCAGCACCGCTACCGCGGCGATGTCGGCGCTGCTCCAGCCCTGGGTCGCCGGCGCCACCAGTTGCACGCCGGAGATGACGAAGGCGACCTGCAGCGTCTTCTGCCCCAGCTGCGCCAGGTTGGCGGTGTAGCGCGCGTAGTAGGTCAGCCATTCCACCGCCTGGCGCGGCTGCTTGGGCAGGGTCTGGTCCTGCTTCCAGTGCGGCCAGGCGGAGAAGGCGTCGCCGCCCTTGGCCACGCGCACGCCGTTGCCGACGTCGTAGGTCAGGACGATGTCGAAGCGCGACAGCAGCGAGGCGGTGAGATAGTCGATCAGCGTGCCGCTCTCGACCGACGCGCCCTTGGGCACGGCGAAGCGGTCGGCGACGTTGCCATGCAGGATGAACTGGCTGCACGCGCCGCTCTCGTAGCCGAGGGCGATGTCCTCGGCCCAGGCGGGGCGGGGCGGGCGCGGCGGCTGGGCGGGCTGGCGGGGGGCGATGGCGTCGGTCATTGGGGGGTCTGCTGGCTGCTGGCCGCCGGCCGCTGGTCGCTGGCCGCTGGCGCGCGGTTCTGCTCCATCGCCTCGATATCCGCCCCGGCGCTGCCGTAGTCGAGCAGGCCCGAGGCGAGTTCGACATCGCCAGCGATGGTCAGCGGACGGCCCTGGATCGAGACGTTCTCGCGTGCCAGTTCGATCTGCGCTTCGATGCGCGCGCGGTCGGCCTCCAGCTCGGCGAGGGTGCGGGTGCGCTCGCCGCGGTTGGCGATGCGCCGGGCGAGGATGTCGCGTGTCGCCTGCTTGCTCTCGCGAACCTGCGGCGAGGGAGCATCGGCGATCTCGCGTTCGAGCACGGCGATGCGCTTGCGGATGTCAGCCTCCGGCTCGTCCCATTCATCGCTCTGCAGATTCGCCTCGGCAACCAGCAGCTTGAGGTAGGTCCAGCGCAGCCGGGCCAGGGCGTCGCGGTTGGCCTCGATGACGAACTCCTCGGCGTGCGCATTGCGCTGCAGTTCCAGCACGCGGGCGCAACCGGCCTCCAGGCGCGCCAGGGCCTTGCGCGAGGTTTGCGGCAGCCGGTCGATCAGGGCCTTTTCACGCTCGGCTGCCGCGACCACGCCAGCCGTGGGCCGGCCGGTGGCGTCGACGACGTTGCGGAAGCGCGCGTTCGATACCAGCAGCCAGAGGTAGCCGATCTCCAAACCGGCACCGAGGAACCAGATGCCCGGGTTGACGAAGCCGAGGATGGCGCAGGCGGCGACCGCGACGACGTTGATCGGCACATGGCCGAGGCCGGGGATGGCCGGCCGGGCGAAGAAGGCGGCCTTGATGTACCGCCACACGTCAGGTCATCCCATCGTCTTCTGCGCCGGCGCCGGTGCGCCCTCGGCGGCGGGGGCTTCGGTGGTCGGGACGGCGGTCGGCGAGGGGGCGACGGCCAGGCCTTCCTTGGCGGCGAAGTCGGCGAGGGCCTGGTCGGCGAGGGCCTCCTGCTCGGACTCCTTGATCTTGAACTCGTCGGTGTTGAGCGAGTCCTTGGCCAGGCGGGCGCGGCCGGCGGCCTTGTTGCGCTCGTCTTCGACCATCTCCTGCAGGCGGTTGAGGGTGTCGCCGCTGCCGCCGATGTTGGTGATCATGCCCGAGGCCATCTCGTTGAGCTCGGCCATGGCCTTCTTCATCTTCATGTCGTCGATCGAGCTCTTGAGCTGCTCGATCTTGGTCTTGGCCTGGCTGATCGAGATGTCGCGTGCCTTGACCAGCTCCTTGTAGGTCTTCTCGGCATCGCCGAGCTGGCGGCGGTTCTCCTCCAGCTCGCGCGAGGTGCTCTGCAGGCGCAGGGCGTAGTTGCCGGCCGCTGCGCGATTATTGGCCTTGAGGTGGGCGGTGGCCTTGGCGCGCAGGTCGCGCTCCTCGATCTCCAGCTTGCGCACCTGGGCCATCAGCTTCTCGCACAACCCGGCGTGGCTGGCGAGACCCTGGTTGAACTGGCCGATCTGCTTGCGCAGATTCTCCTTCTCGACCTCGAGCAGGGCTTCGGGATTGCGCCGTTCCATGCCGCTGACGAAGAGGCTGGCGAAGCCGCGGAAGAGGTTGCCGATACGTGCGAGGAGGGACATGGGCGTCTCCGGATGCGCCTGTCCTAGCGGCTTCCCCGGCGATGGTCAAAGGCCATCGGTGTCCGGCAGCCGGTCGGCAGCGCCTGCCTCCTAATTGCCGCGGCTCTGCGTTCCCGGGTGGCGTCCGCCGAGCGAGCGCAGGCGTAAGCCCAGCGAGCCTGGAGCGAACCGTCCCGCTTGGCGAATCGCCAGCGTCAGCGCAGCGTGTCGAGCGGGGTCCGGGGCGAAGGCTTCGCCCCGGCTCGCGGACAAGCCGCTCGCTTCGTTCGGCGCCGACTCCCCGCCTGGGGAGTCGCGTCGGCTTCGCCGATGCCCTCACTCACCCGGCGGGGAGCTCGAGGGGCATGGCCCCTCGAAGCCTCAGCGGTCGACGGTGAAGGTCTTTCCGTCGATGACCACGACGTCGCCCTTTTCCAGCTTGCGGCCGGGGCGGTTGTCCGCTTCGCCGTTGACCCAGGCACGGCCTTCGCGGACCAGGGCCTTGGCGTGGCCGCCGGTGTCGGCGACCTGCACGACTTTCAGGAACTGGGCCAAGGTGATCGGCTCGTCGTGGCGGTTCTTGGCCGGTGCGGGCGGCGGGGTGGCGGGGGCCGGACGGGCGGCCGGATTCTTCGGCTTAGGACCAGGCATCGAGCCTCCCTTTGATTTCACGCCATTTCGCGCGCGGCACCTGCGCGCCGACCACCTCGACGGCGGCGGCGCCGGCGCGGGCGGCGAGTTCGCCGCAGACATCGAGCGGACAGCCGCGCACCAGGCCGGCGAGCAGGCCGGCGAGCCAGGCGTCGCCCGCCCCGTTGGTGTCGATGGCCTTGGCCGGGACGCCGGGCGTGTGCAGCCTCTCATTGCCGCGGCGCAGCCAGGCGCCATCGGCGCCGATCTTCACCGCGGCGAAGCGCACCAGCGGCGCGATCTCGTCGAGCGCGGCCCGCGGGTCGCCCTTGCTCCAGGCGGCGGCCTCGTCCTGGTTGAGGATGGCGCCGCCGACCAGGCCCTGCGACATCAGCTCGGCGAGGACCGGCTGGTTGGCGCGCACCACCTCGTGCGAGGCGAAGTCGAGGACCAGTTCGGCCCCGGCCTGGCGGGTGGCCAGGGCGATGGCGCGGACCAGACCGTGGTCGTAGCAGGAATAGCCTTCCATGACCACGAAGCGGGCGCCGGTGAAGGATTCGGGTGTGACCTCGGCGGATGACAAGGTCGCGGCGGCGCCCAGGCAGGTGCGGAAGGTGCGCTGCGCATCCGGCGTGACCATCGCCAGCACGCGGCCGGTCGGGGTCTGCTGACGCACGATCAGGCGCGCATCGACGCTCTGCACCGCCAGCGACATGCGCATGAATTCGCCGAGGTCGTCATCGCCGGTGCAGCCGATGAATGCCGCGTCCAGTCCGAGGTTGGCGCAGCCGGCGAGCACGTTGCAGGCCGAGCCGCCCGGGGCCTGCGCCGGCATGCCGCCGTGGGCCGCCAGCACGCGTCCGACCTCGGCGGCCGAGACCAGCTCCATGCCGCCCTTGGCGCCGGGGACATGTTCGGCGAGGAAGGCGTCATCGACCTGGATGCAGAGGTCGACGAGGGGGGAACCGAGGCCGATGATCTGCGGGCCAGGCATCCTATTTGCCCGCCTCGTCGAGCATGCGCGCAACTTCCATCAGCACACCCGGGCCGCTGCCCTCGATGGTGCGCTTCGGCGCGACCACGGCGTCGGAGTGGAAGGCGAAGCGCGGCGGCGGGTTCTTGGCCAGCTGGGCGAGGGCGTCGATGCCGTCGATGGCGCCGGTGATGGCGTGGACCGGCACGCCGGAGGCCAGCCAGATCGAGCTCTGTCCGGGGCCGCCGACCAGGTCGAGACGGCCGCTCTTGCCGGTCTGCTGGAAATACTGCAGCAGTTCGAGCACGCCGCCTTCGACGATGTTGCCGGTGAAGGCCGCGCCCTGAGTGGCCAGGTCGTTGAGCGAGAAGCCCGGGCCCATGGTCTCCTGGGCGCTGATCTGCGGCGCCTGGGCCGATAGCGAGCTGGGATCGCCGCCGGGCGGCAGCATGTACAGGCGGAAGACCTGGCCGCCGACCTGGAGCTGGCTGCCGTCCTCGAGTGGGACCTCGCCGGTGATGCGCTGGCTGTTGACGAAGGTGCCGTTGCGGCTGTTGAGGTCGGCGAACGACCAGCCCTTGCCCTCGGTCCAGCGCAGCTCGGCATGCTTGCGTGAGGCGAGCGCGTCCTGGACCGGGATGTCGATGCCATCCTCGCGACCGAAGACGTAGGTGCGCCCGGGCAGCAGGCGGCGGGCCTGGCGCGAGGCGGAGACGATGAAGTAGCCGATGGCTGCCATTGCCCCGGCAGGCTAGCCGCCGGGGGAGGGTGTCCAGGCCAGGCAGTCCAGCCAAGGGGCTGCTGGCGTAAGCCTTCTGGCTTGAGGTCGGTGGAAGCCGGCCACAAGGATGGCGCATGCCCCTGCCCGAGCCGGTCGCCCCCATCGCAACTGACGCCGAGATCAAGCCGCTTGCCGTCCTGCTGGAGACGGTGGCGCGCATCGACGGCTGGGGGCCGCGGGCCTGGCGCGAGGTGATCGGCGCGTGGCGGCTGGCCGCCTGCGACCTCGGCATCGAGGAGCGCGAGGGCCCGCCGTGCGAGGAGGGCGGCGAGGTGCTGGCGTCGGTCGTCTTCCGTTCTCCGCGCTGGGCCCGAGCGGGCGACGCCGTGGCCACGTCCGACTGGCTGCTGCGCCAGGCCCGCGCCGGCCTGCTGCCTCGCTTCGGACTGTCGGCGCGGACCCTCGATCCCGGCGAGGCGGTGCGCGCGAGCAACGCCTGCTTCACCCACGGTGGCGATCTGGTGCTGCGATTCGCCCTGCGACTGCCCTTCGCTGGCATGTGCATCGATGGGGAATCCTTCGCCCGTGCTCTCGGCTGGCTCGGTCGCTGGTCGCGGAGCATCGTTGCAGCTCAGCCGGGGCTGTCCGCCCATGTCCGCAGTGTGCGCCTGCAGCGTGCGCTGCGTGCGGCGCTGTCCGCCCATGGCCTGGTCGCTTTCCTTGGCGATGGGGCGCGACTCGCCCGCAATCCCGCCGGCGGGGTGGAATCGTCGTGCCGGCCACTGCGCGCGCCCCGCGCCCTGGCTGCGACGATCGACCTCGGCCAGCTGGGGCGTCATCGCGGCCTGGGCATCCGCGCCGGCGTGACCGCCATCGCCGGGGCGCCCTATCACGGCAAAAGCACCATCCTGGCCGCCATCGCCGGCGGCAGCGAGGACCGTCCGCCTGGCGATGGCCGCGAGCGCGTGGTCGCGCTGGCTGCGACCCTGCCGGTGCTGGCTGACGACGGGCGGCCGATCCTGGCCCAGGACCTGACCCCATTCTTCCCTCGCTTGCCCGGGGGCGACGCCGCCCGCTTCACCACCGCGCGGGCGAGCGGCGCCACCAGCATGGCGGCAGCGGTGCTGCAGGGCGTGGCCGCCGGTGCGCGGCTGCTGCTGGTCGACGAGGACAGCGCAGCGGCGAACTTCCTCTCGCTGCAGCCGGCTATGCGCCGGTTGCTCGGCCGCGATCTCGATGGCGGGCTGACCTTGGCCGAATGCCTCCCCGACCTCGCCCGGCAGGGCATCTCCACGGTGGTGGTCGCCGGAGCCTCGACCGCCGCCATCGCCAGCGCCGACCGCACCATCCTGATGCGCAACTTCGCCCCGCTGGAAGCCACGGCGGCGGCGCGCCGGGCCTGCGGGCGGGCTGCGCGCCCAGCCCGGTTGCGCCTGCCGTCGCGACGCCTGGCTGGTGAAGCGAATGCCATTCTCGGCCACGGCCACACCCTGGCGGTCGCGGTCGAGGATGCGGAACGTCCCCGCTTCGCAGACCGCAGCGTCGACCTGCGGCGCGTGGGCTTCGCCCTCGATGCCGGCCTGGCGCGCGGCGCGGTGCTCGGCTCGGCGTGGGCTTGCAGATTGGCTGACGGCGGTTGCGACCTGCGTGAACTGGGCTGGCGCTACGAGCGCTGGTTGGCGGAACGCGGCCCGGCTGCCCCCGACCCGTTCCATGACGGCTTCCATGCTGTTGCGCCCTGGCCGCTGGTGGCGGCGGTGCTGGAGCGCACCTGGGGCATGGAACTCGGCTCAGATGGCTCTGCAGAGGAACGATGCGACGACGCGCCGCGCCCCATTCGCCCGCAGCACCGCCGCCGCCGCTGAAGCCGTAGCGCCGCTGGTCAGGATGTCGTCGACCAGCAGCACACGCTCTGGCACCCGGCCGGTGCAGGCGAACAGTCCGACCACGTTGCGTGCCCGTTCGGCTCGCGACAGGCGGTGCTGCTCGCGCGCGTGACGGGTGCAGCGCAGCGGGGCGATCAGCGGGACGCCCAGCCGCTGCGCCGCCAGGCGGGCGCAGGCGCTGGCGAGATGCGGGC
>JALHRW010000061.1 GCA_022841245.1 Planctomycetota bacterium | reverse complement strand
AGCGACCAGCGACCAGCGACCAGCGACCAGCGACCAGCGACCAGCGACCAGCGACCAGCGACCAGCGACCAGCGACCAGCGACCAGCGACCAGCGACCACCGGCCAGCGACCACCGGCCAGCACCCGATTGCTGCCAGCCAGCACCTGGTTGCCGCAACCCGCGTCGCCGTCCTTCACCCCTCTACCCAGGGCAGACCACCCGTATAGCGTCCCCTCCCCGGAGACCAGCCATGACCAGCTCGACCTACCTCGCCTGCGATCTCGGCGCCGAGAGCGGTCGCGTCATGCGCGGCGTGCTCGCCGGCGGCAAGCTGACCCTGGAGGAGATCCACCGCTTCCCCACCGGCGGCATCGCCATCGGCGACAGCCTGCGCTGGGACCTGCCGCGCATCCTCGAAGAGCTGCGTCTGGGCATCCGCAAGGCCGCCGCCCTGGGCCGGATCGACGGCATCTCGACCGACTCGTGGGGCGTCGACTACGTGCTGCTCAACAGCCTCGATCCCGTCCTGTCGCTGCCTTACCACTACCGCGACAAGCGCGGCGACAACGCTTTCCAGCGCGTCTTCCTGCTCATGCCGCGCGACCAGATCTACCGCGAGACCGGCATCCAGAGCATGCCGTTCAACACCCTGTTCCAGCTGCAATGGGACGCTTCGCGCCGGCCCGGGCTGCTGGCGCAGGCCGACCGCTTCCTGCTCATCGCCGACTGGTGCAACTGGGCCTTCAGCGGGGTCGGCGTGGCCGAGGAGAGCCTCGCCTCGACCGGCCAGCTCTACAGCCCGCACACCCGCCAGTGGAGCGCCGAGATCATCCGCAAGGTCGGCCTGCCGGAGCGCCTGTTCCCGCAGGTCGTGCCGTCCGGCACCGTGCTCGGCCCGGCCCTGCCGGAGCTCGGCGCGGGCGATGCGCAGGTCGTCGCCACCTGCAGCCATGACACCGGCGCGGCGGTCGCCGCGGTGCCGGCCGAGGGCGAGGGCTGGGCCTACCTCTCGTGCGGCACCTGGTCGCTGATCGGGGTCGAGGAGCCGGAGCCGAACTGCACCAAGGAGGCTCTGGCCGAGAACTACACCAACGAGCTGGGCCTCGGCGGCAGCGTGCGCTTCCTCAAGAACATCGTCGGCCTGTGGATCGTGCAGGAATGCCGCCGCGCTTGGCAGGCTGCCGGTCAGGACCTCTCCTACGACGAGCTCACCCGCCTGGCCTCCGAGGCCAAGCCGATGGTTTCGCTGATCGATCCGGCCGACCCGCGCTTCGCTTCGCCTGGCGACATGCCGCAGAAGATCGCCGCCTATTGCCGCGAGACCAAGCAACCGGTGCCTGAGAGCATCGGCGCCACCGTGCGCTGCGCGCTGGAATCGCTGGCTGCCTCGTATCGCCGCGGGCTCGACACGCTGGAACGTCTGACCGGCCAGAAGCTGTCGCGCCTGCACGTGGTTGGCGGTGGATCGAAGAACCGCCTGCTGATGCAGCTGGCCGCCGACGCCACCGGCCGCCAGGTCATCTGCGGCCCGGTCGAAGCGACCGCGATCGGCAACCTGCTGATCCAAGCCCTGGCTCTGGGCAAGATCAAGGACCACGCGGAACTGCGCGCCATCGTCCGCGCCAGCTTCCCGGTGGAAACCTTCAATCCGCGTAAGTAGGCCCTGGGAGCGCCGCACTCCTGTGCGGCTCGGAGTTCGAATCCATGGCCCCCAAGGCAGCCGCACGGGAGTGCGGCGCTCCCAGCTTATCCAGCAGCGACGAGCATACCCTTGAGGCAGTCGCGCTGTCCAGTGGTCAGCGACTCGTCAGCTGCCACTGCGTCGAGCATCGCACGCAGGTCGCCACGGAAGACTTCCGTGCGGACATGGTGCAGCAACTCGCGCTTGTAGCTGCCCTCATCGATCTTGGCGGCGAAACGGTGGGCACGACCCTCGGGGGTCTGGTCGAGGAAGCCGCGCCGAGCGAGATTGCGCATCACCGTCAGGATGGTGGTGTAGGCCAGGCGCTTCTCGGCCGGATCGGCCATCAACTCGTCGTGCACGTCATGCACGGTCGACGGGCCACGCCGCCAGATGTGGTGCATGACTTTGACCTGCAGGGGACCGATGATCTCCATGTGTCGACTCCGCGTTACCCAGAAAGCTAGCAGGTTACGAGCCTATTCCTAGGGGGTTTTCCGGTACCTGTCTATCTCTGCTGGGGACTTCGCCCAATGCTGTGCAGGTTAAGGGGCAACGGTTCCCTGGAACCGCATGCCCGGGGCAATGGAGGAGTCCATATCCGAGCGCGCCAGCGGCGGCCAGCCTCAGTGCCTGACCAGCTCGTCCATCCAGGCTTCGATCGTGCCCCCGCCAAGCTGGTGCAGCCAGCGTTTGGCGTCTTCAGGATAGCCGGCGGTCGGCTTCAGCCAGGCGTAGCGGCTGCTCCAGTAGCGGTTGAGCAGCAGCATGTGCAGCTCGCGCGCGTACTTGGCGATGCACGAGGCAGCGGCGATGAGCGGCTCGGCGCTCTCGCCGCCGACCAGGAATGCGACGCTGGTGGCATGGCATCGGTAGCGGCAGGCGGGTGCGGTCTCTTCGACGATCTCGATGTGCTGGCCGGGCCAGGCGGCCTGCAGCAGGTCGCCGTAGCGTTTGCGCCCGCCGAGGCGGTCACAGGCGACTTCTGCGCCAGTTGCCGGATCGGCCACTCCGGCCTGCAGCAGCAGGCGGACGGCGTCGAGCTCGGCGGCAGCGCGATTGACCCCCTTCCGCCGGGCGGCGTTGAGGTGCCGCGGGTGCAGCAGGTGGCCGTGCAGACCGCGGGCCGTGCCGCTGGCGATCGACCAGGCCGTCAGGTTGGCGGCGACTGGCAAGGACAGCTCTTCGGCCCCGGCCATCCACGGAACCGCGGCTCGATCAGCGGCCGACTCGCCAAGCAGGGCGAACAGGTCGTCGGCGGTATCCGGCTGGAAGCCGGAGAGCCAGGCCGCCGCCGGCAGGGCGACGCGTTCGAGGCTGGCGAGGTCGCCGGGCTTGTGCACCTGCTTGCTGTCGGCGACGCCGAGCGCGGCGAGCTCGGCGGCGAAAGCAGCGGGGTCCTGCACTTCGGCCAGCGCCCCGACCACCGAAAGCGGTCCAAGAGTCGGGCCATAACCGGCCTCGTCGATGCCCATGCGCAGCATGGGTGAAACGTAGGTCGGGAGCGTCGATGTCCACATCGACGGGTGGCAATGGGTCGCTGGTCGCTGGTCGCTGGTCGCTGGTGGCTGGCCGCTGGTCGCTGGTCGCTGGTCGCTGGTCGCTGGTCGCTGGCCGCTGGCTGCTGAACGTCTACCATTCCGCCGTGCGCCTGCTGCTATGGATCATCCTCATCGTCTGCGCCGCTGTGCTGCAGCACGCGCGCCTCGCCGCTTTCCCGATCGCGCCCGACCTGCCGCTCGCGCTTGCCGCCTGGGCGGTAGTGGTCGGCGATCCGCAGGCGTGGATGTGGCGGGTGTGGCTGGCCGGCGCGCTGCGCGATCCCATCGATCCCGGGTCGCAGTGGTTCCACGCCGGCGCCCATCTCGCGCTGATCCTCCTGCTGGTGCCGCTGCGTCGCTGGCTGCCCGGGGTGCGCTGGCTCGCCCTGCTGCTCAGCGGCGCAGGCATGTCGGCGGCCATCCAGGGTCTCGACATCCTGGTCGGCGGACGCGGCGGCTGGCAGTGGTGGAGCGGCCTGCTGACCGCGGCCCTGACCGGTGGCTGCGCTGTGCTGTTCGGCCACCTGGCGCCGGGGCCCAAACGCACCGTCACCGTACCCGAGGATCAGGGAGCCGAACGGGTACCCGAACGATCGGACGGGATCTCGACCCCGGCCTGAGTCAGCACCTCGGTGGCGAACGAGCCCGAAGGCAGCGCGAACTCGACCCACACCACGTCGCCGTCCAGCTTCACCGTCGGCGGTTCGCGGAAGGTGACGTAGTTCTGCCGCCGTCCACCCGGGCTCTCGAAAGCGCCACCGTCGTTGAACCAGGACCAGTCGAGGCCGGTCGAGGCGCTCCACGCCCGCTCCTCGGCGAGGATCCCGTCGCTCGGCGCGATCCGCCAGGTCCCCGGCATCGGCCCGGTTGTCAGCGCATCGAGCTCGCCCGGCTGGGCGCGACGGTTGACGTCGGCGAGATCGGCGGCGCTGACCAGGAAAGGGATGCCGTCGCGGGTGCAGGCGATATCGCCTTCGCGCAGCGCATGCGACAGCCCGGCCGCGGCGCGCGCGTCGAGCACGGCGTTGAACACCGCCGCCTGGCCGGCCGAGGCGATCAGCTTGCGCAGCTCTTCGGCCTGGTTGAGCGCGCGTTCCGGCTCCATGCCGCGCTTGAGCGCTGCCATCACCCGACCCTCAGGACCGAGGCGGAAGCGGCTGGGCAGCGGCTCACCGGTCTTCCATGCGCCGGACGGATCGACGATCAGTTCGATGGCGGCGGCGAAATCGCCTCGGCCCCAGGCGGCGGCGATGCGCAGGTTGACCCCGCCGAAGCCGAAGCGCTGCGGACCGAAGCGGTTGGCGATGCCATGCCGGGCCAGGGTATCGAGCGAGGCCTGCAGCTGCACCAGATCGCTCACCTCGCCGAGGCCGAGACGGAAGCGGTTGCCGCGCAGGTGGCCGACGCGGATCTTGTTGCCATGGCGCGCGACCTGCAGGACATCGAGGCGGCCCTTGGCGAAGGCCCCCTTCAACGCCTCCAACGGAGCCTCGCCTGGCGACCGTACCGAATACCACTGCCGGGTGATGGCGTGGCGATCCTTCCGGCCGGCGAAGCCGACGTCGACCGCCTTGACCCCGCAGGCGCGGGCGATGGCCACCGCGACCTCGTCGCTGGTCAGCCCTTCCTTCTCGATCTCGAGATAGAGGTGCTCGCCAGTGCCGCTGGGCGCATATGCCGGTTCTTCGGTGACGATGAAGTGCTTGGCCCCGGGCAGCAGCCGGCCCTTGGGGCTGGCAACGATGGCACGCAGGACCTTGGAGACGCGTTCGGTCGACATCAGACCCCGGCGTCGGCGCGGGCAGAGGCGATGCAGTGGGCGCGGTAGGCGGCGCGCAGCTTGCGGCCCCAGTCGCCGACCTTCCCGTCGGCAATGACCTTGCCGTCGACGCGCACGATCGGCAGGACCTCACGCACCGCGCTGGTGATCCACACCTCGTCGGCGGTGTAGACGTCATCGCGGGTGATGCGGCACTCGTACCACGTCAGGCCAAGCGACTCGGCGATCGGTTTGATCCCTGCCTTGGTGATGCCGGGCAGGCAGTCCGCCACCGGCGTCATCACGCGGTTGGCGACGCGCATCAGCACGTTGCTGGTCACGCCCTCGGTGACGTAGCCCTTGTCGTCGACGTAGAAGGCCTCGTGAGCGCCGGCCTTGGCCGCCAGCTCCAGGCCTTTGCGTCCAGAGAGGTAGCTGGTGGTCTTGAGCGTCGGCAGATGGCGCGCGGCATGGAAGGTCACCGCGGTCACGCCCTGCTCGTAGCTGCTTTCGGGCGGCGCGTGCACATCGCGTGCGATGACCACCCAGGTCGGCTCGCCGACCGTGCCGAAGACGCCTTCTCCATGGTTGCCCGGCGTGACGACCATGTTGACGCGCAGTTCGGCATGGCCGCTGCGCTGATGTATCTCGCGCACGACGCGACGCACCGCAGCCTCGTCGAAGAACGGCTTCTGGCCGAAGCTCTCGGCCGACTCCCAGATGCGGCGCAGGTGCTCGGCCAGACCGTGCGGGTGGCCATCGTAGGTGCGGAACGTCTCGAAGGCACCAACCCCGCGCAGGAAGCCGAGGTCGAGCACGCTGATCGAGGCCTGCTCGGCGGGGACGATGCGGCCGTTGACCGCGAAGAGATCGCTCATGGGGCTTCCGGGGTGGCGGGCTGGGCGTCGAGACGGCACTCGACCGTCGACTTGACCAGCGTGCCGGCGTTGAAATTGACGAAACCGCCCGGCATCACCGTGGTGCCATCAGCCAGGTGGGCGCCGAGGCGCACCTGCGCGGCATTGGCGAGGCGCACGCCCGCAGGCACGACGTAGTCGGCCATGCGCGGGAACTTGTCGACGCTGTTGACGGTGAACGGGCCGCCGTGAGCGACCGCCAGCAAGCGCAGGCGCTCGAGATCGTCGGCGTCGACCGGCCCCTGGCTGGTCCAGGCGACATTGCTGAGCAGGCCCGCGACGCCGTCGAGGTTCTGCCCATTCGGCTTCGCCTTGCGGTGCGATAGCAGGTGCAGGCGCAGGTAGACATCGTGGGCGTCGGCCGGCTTCAGCGCCAGGTCGGCGATCTTGACCAGGACGATGGCGCGCGGCAGGGCGACCCCGCCGATCTCGCGCGGGCGGGCGATGGCCGCAGCCAGGGCGTCGAGCGCATCGATGTTGGCGTGGCGTTTACCATCGTTCCTGAACGCGCCGAAAGCCGCGCGGGCGGCGTCGAGCTGCTCGGTCCCGAGGTAGGCGACCCCGGCGCCCATCAGTCCGGCAGCCTCGGCCAGGACGGCGGCGGCACCGTAGTTCTCCTCGCGGTTCACCACCGGGAACCAGGTGTCGAGGATGCGCCGCCCAGCGCCGACAGCCGGGTCGACCGTCGACAAGTGCGCCAGTCCGAGCCCCCAGGCGGCAGGCCGAACGTAGCCGGTCTGCGCCTCGATGCGCGCGACGCGGGCCGAGAATTCCTGGACGGTGGCGGTCATGGGCCGCGCAGCGTGGGCGCGCGGCGGAACGGGCAAGTGGGGTGCGCGGCTCAGCCGCGCATGTTGATGATGTTCTGCTTATGATCGCCGGTCAGCGAAGTAGTGTGGGCGTGGGCATCGGGGATACCCTGCCAGCCTTCCTTGAGTGGCCGAACGATTCGTTGCAACTGGCGCAGGCGCTGGGCATCCTTACGCATGTTTGCTTCGATGACTTCGCTGATCATGAAAGCATAGAGAGCATCCAAGTTCTTCGCCACCTCGCCGCCAACCTCAAAATTCAAGGTCGCCTGCAATTCGAAAAGGATGTCTCGGATACGCTGAGAATTCGTGACTGCCATTCCCAGATGGTGGTTGTCCATGGCAAGTGCACCCTGCTCGATAAATCGCTCCAACCCTTCGAATAACTTCACGAGGAGGTCACGCGGGGTCAACGTCTCGATTTCAGACCTGCGATACGAGTTGGACGCGAGAGCGGCTCCCATGACTGTCTCCTTCTCTTTCTGCAGTATCGGTTATTCGGGACCCGGCTTGAGTGCCTAGGACTTCGAAGAAGTCAGGCTGTTAGCGAAGGCGGTCATGGATTCACCCTGCTGTTTCAGCGAGGCCATCGTCTTCTCCATGGCCAGGAACCTGCTCTGGTAATAGGCGCGACGCCTCTCGAGACGGGCGTCGATCGCGGTGATACGCTCGGTGTAGGCCAAGATCGAGGTTTCCAACGAGGTCTGCTTGAGCGCCATGGCCCCATCCACGCTGCGCGTCAGGTTGGCCATCGGCGTGCTGGCCGACGAGCCTGCGCTCAGGAAGAGACTTGCTACGGCATTCGGATTCGCCGCCAGCTTGGCGTCAAACAGGGCTGCATCGATCGACATCTTCCCGTCTGCGGCTGCCTTCACTCCAATTTCGGCGAGACTCTGGAATCCCGTGGGCTGGGCGCTGTCGGTTTTCGTCAGTTCACGCTGGATCGAGTCAAGGCGGCTGCGGATGTCGTATTCGCCGAACAAGGGACCTGCGCTTCTGGTCGCGACGTCATACTTGCTGCTGCTGGCGTAGAGAGAAGCGGCCTCGTTGAATCCGTTGACCAGCGCCGTGACCTTGTCGCGCACGGCGGCGCTATCCTGGCTGACCGTGATGTTCACCCCATCCACGACGGACTTGAGATTGAGACTCAGGCCGGGAATGGCCTTCTCCATCAGGTTGGTAGCCGACTTGACGAGCAGGCCAGTGTCCTTGTCGCCGATGCGCACCTCGGCGTCGGCCGCAGTTGTGACCGTGGTGAGGCCAGCCAGGCTCGGCAGAACGCCAGCGAAGCCCCCTGATCCCGTTAGCGTGGTGATCGCGTTGATAGCGCCTGTCTTGCTGCTGGTCACAACCAGGCGGTAGGGTGAAGCGCCTCCGTCGTTGATGACACTGGCATTGACCCCAGCGTTTGCCGAGTTGATGGCCTCCGCTAGGCCGGTCAGGGTGTTGGTGGTCGGGGTTATGATGATATCGGGGTCGCCGATGGCAGCCGAGGCGAGGCGCAGCGTGACCGTGCCCGCTCCGAGATCGGTGGTTGCCGACCCCTGGCCGACCGTCGCCACCTGATGCGCAGCCGCCAGCTTCTTGACGTTGACAACGAAGCTGCTGGAGATGGCGGTGGAGCCGACTGTGACGCCGACTGCGGCTTCGTTGGAGGATGTAGCCGCCTTCGCAGCGAAAGTGGTCTTGTCCTTGACCACGTCCAGCGCATCGCGCATGGCCAGCAGACGGGTGTTCATCGCCTTGACCGCGCTTAAGCGGGCCTGTGCGATGGTGCGGTTCTTTTCGGCCAGCCGAGCTGGGGCACGGTCAGCGTTGATTTGCGCGTCGACGATCGCACCAGTGTCGATGTTCGAAGCCAGTCCGGTGGAGGATGTTACGGAAGCCATGGCTTCAGATCTTTTCGTCGATGAACAAACCGATGAGATCGCTCAGGCGCTCGCGCAGCTTCATGAACTCCTTGGACGGGAACTCCTTGATCACCTCACCGCTCTTGCGGTCGGAAATGCGCACAACCAGTTCCTTGAAGCGCTCGTTGAGAGCGAAGTCGAGTTGACGCCCAGTGGCGGTCTCGATGACAGCCTGCATGCGCTGGGCGGCGGATTTGAGTTCCTCCGCCGATGCAGGCCCCATCGTATCCGGCTCGGCCTTGGCGTTCTCCTGCCTCCGTGCCTCTCTGGCCTGGGCCTCGGAGTCGAGGACAGCATGGTTCGGGCGTTGGGTTTCAGCCACTTGCGTGGCGACTGCGGCATCGATTCGGGCCATGGCGCTAACCTCCAGGCCGTCCGTCAATGGACTGCCGCGTATAGCATCGGCAGCCAGGACGACGACTTGAGGGGAATTGGTATACATGCAATGCGTTTAAACACAATGCCTTACGGCAACTTGTGCAACACCTCCATAGTCGCAGCGCATCTCGCGAGAGATCACTCAAGTCACCGGCTGCCTTGCCGAACATATCAGTGGCGCTGGAAGGTCCGGCCCGCGGCAGGACGCCGCTCCCTCGGCTCGCTCTCACTCACCATCCAAGGAGGATACCATGAGCCTTCGCATCAACACCAACACCCAGGCCCTCAACGGGCATCGCCAGATGCTCAAGAACGACATGGCCATCACCAAGTCGCTCGAGAAGTTGTCGTCTGGTCTCAAGATCAACCGCGCTGCGGACAACGCTGCCGGCCTGATCGTCAGTGAACAGCTGCGCGCCCAGCTCAACGGCCTACAGCAGGCGATGAACAACACCGAGTCCGGTGTCGCCGTCGTGCAGACCGCTGAAGGCGCACTCGACGAGATGAACCAGCTGTTGTCCAAGGCCAACAAGCTGATCCTGTCGTCGGCCAGCACGGCATCTTCGGACACCGCGCAGAAGCGGGCCAACGCACAGGAGTTCTCGAACATCCGCCAGTCGCTGTCTCGCATCATCAGCCAGACGCAGTTCGCCGGCCAAAAGCTGCTCAACGGCGGATTCAGCGACGTGAAGAGCAAGTTCGTGCAACTGGGCGCCTTCGGCGGCCAGAACATCAAGATCAAGATCAGCAACTTCAAGTGCGTGCTGCAGAGCGTCCTGGGCATGGCCGCCCTGCACTTCGACGGCGCTGCAAGCCAAAATGGCTTGAAGAGCGCACTCAAGCTGATCTCGAAGGCCATCACGGCGGTGACCAAGAAGCGTGGCGATCTCGGCGCCATCCAGGCCAATGCCCTGGAGACCAACCTGAACTCGCTGCGCGTGTCGTATGAGAACCTGAAGGCTGCCGAATCGACGATCCGTGACGTCGACTTCGCCGAGGAGTCGGCCACCTTCACCCGCAACACCATCCTGGTGCAGTCGGCCACGGCGATGCTCGCCCAGGCCAACCAGTTGCCCCAGAACGTGCTCAAGCTGCTCGGCTAAGGCTGAGCTTCATGTCGACCCAGGCGGGCATGCTGCCCGCCTGCACCAAGACCCTGCGCGAGCAGGGTCTTGGCGTTGATAGACCCGCTATTGGTACGAGGAACGGCCTGCTCTGTTCCGGTAAGCAAAGTGAGGTTCGTGGCTTACGGATGTTTCAATGCGCGGACTCAGAGGTTTGCCCTGTTTGGCTCAGCATGTGCGTAAATGGGAGCGTGGTCACCACCCTGCTTAGACTCCCTACGGCTAGGATGACAGCCACATCCCACCCCGGCATGTCCTCATCAGACTGCCACACGACAGGATGATCACATGAGCCTTCGCATCAACACCAACACCCAGGCCCTCAACGGGCATCGTCAGATGCTCAAGAACGACGCGGCGATCACCAAGTCGCTCGAGAAGCTATCGTCCGGCCTGAAGATCAACCGCGCCGCCGACAACGCCGCTGGTCTGATCGTCAGCGAGCAGCTGCGGGCCCAGCTCAATGGCCTGCAGCAGGCGATGGCCAACACCGAAGCTGGTGTCGCCGTGGTGCAGACCGCTGAAGGCGCGCTCGACGAGATGAACCAGCTGCTGTCAAAAGCCAACAAGCTGTTGCTCTCGTCGGCCAGCACTGCCTCGTCGGATACTGCTCAGAAGAGGGCAAATGCGCAGGAGTTCTCGAACATCCGCCAGTCGCTGTCACGCATCATCAGCCAGACGCAGTTCGCCGGCCAGAAGCTGCTCAACGGTGGATTCAGCAACGTGAAGAGCAAGATCGTACAGCTGGGCGCTTTCGGCGGCCAGAGCATCAAGATCACGATCAGCAACTTCAAGTGTGTGCTGCAAAGCTTCCTCGGCATGACTGCCCTGCACTTCGATGGTGCCGCCAGCAGCGCCGGCCTGAAGAGCGCGCTCAAGCTGGTCTCGAAAGCGATCACGGCTGTGACCAAGAAACGCGGTGATCTCGGTGCCATCCAGGCCAACGCCCTGGAGACCAACCTGAACTCGCTGCGCGTCACCTACGAAAACCTGAAGTCGGCCGAGTCGACCATTCGCGACGTCGACTTCGCCGAGGAGTCGGCCACGTTCACCCGCAACACCATCCTGGTGCAATCGGCCACGTCGATGCTCGCCCAGGCCAACCAGTTGCCCCAGAACGTGCTCAAGCTGCTCGGCTAAGCGGACCCTGGCCATAGAACCGTCGGCAGCAGTCCCGCCTTGGCGAGGCTGCTGCCGTGTTGACGGGGGGCGTACGTGCGATGAAGCTGAGCCTGTCCTGGCCGGCCGCGTGCCTGCACACCGACCCAAGCCAACGGGAACAACCACCATGCCAGCCCCGTCTCCGTCCCCATCACCCCAGGCATCGCAGCGGCTGGCCTGGGTCTGGATTGGAGGCCAACGCACCGACCGCATCGCCGCCTTCGAGGCGGCCACGCCTGCGGCTACCCCCCTTTCGATGGATCGCGTGTGTGCGGCCCTGAGACCGGTCGCGGACGATTCTCTCACTACGGTCATCGTGTGGGGTTACGCGTCCGGCGTTCTGGAACTGATCGCCAGCGACGCCTGGCTTGCGCGCAAGGACTACTATTGGGCGGTTCGGCCGGCCGAGGCCAAGGCTCTGATCCGCGATCTTGAAGAGTCGGGATGGATGCCGCGGACGCCGCTACGCCTGCACCTCTGCTCTGACCACGCCGATCTTATCGAGATATTCACCACCTTCGGCCTGCATCATGGCCTGGTCGTCCTCGATGCCGAACCCCGCACGGGCGGCGAGATCCAACGTCAACGCGTACGCCTGGGCAGTCGCACGTCGCATGGCTTCGAACGCACCCTGCGCGATCTGCATCTCCTCGCCCAACGACTGGCGACTCCGGTCGAGGCCATCCCGATGGAGCGGCTCAAGGACCTGCATCGGGGACGGACGGCGCTGTGCATCGCAGCCGGGCCTTCGCTCGATCGCCGACTCGAATTCCTGCGTCGGCACCAGCAGGACGCCGTGATCATCAGCGTGGATCTCATCGCCCACAAGGTGGAACTGGCTGGCATTCGCGTCGATTTCGTAGCCAGCGTCGACACTGGCGAGGCGATCATCAAGCGCAGCCACCCGCTGATGAATCCAGAGGCGATAGCCGTGCTGCCGCTTGCGGCCGACCGGCGCATGGACGCCCTGTTCCCACGCCGCTCCTTCGTCTGGGTAGAACCGACCAACTCGGCCGTCCTCAACCGAGCGACCACCGACATCCCCAGCGGGACTAACGTCGGTGCAACCACCGTCGGACTGGCAATCCATCTCGGATGCAGCGAAGTCGTGCTGGTCGGCCATGACCTGTCGTTCACCACTGACCGGCTCTATTCCGACTGCGTCGATCAGAAGAAGGACCTTGAGGACTCCTCGCTGGAGGCCTTCCGCATCCGCATGCAGGAGGTGCCCGGCAACGGTGACAAGCGCGTATCCACCAACACCCAGTTCGCCATGGCTGCCGAGGATCTGGGGGTAATGATCCAGATGCACCCTCAGGTCACGTTCTACAACATCAACATCAATGACAGTTGCGGTGCGGTCATCCGTTGGGCCAAAGCCCTCCCTGAGGGGTGGCTGCCCCCCTCTCTGCCGCGGCCACCCCCGCCGCCGATGGAGTTGCTGCCGCTGCGCATCACGCGCAGCTTCGGTGACGAACTGCGAGCGCAGTGCAGCGAATTCTCCTCCATCGTCTTCACGGCGCTGGATGCAGGTCGCATCCTTCCGGAAGCATGCGCCGTGGCATGGGAGCAGGGTGAGCGCCTGCCATGGGCAAGCTTGCTGGCCGAGCCGCTGCTGGGCGGAATGGAGAGCTTCTGCCTCAACGAGCTGGCCCGGCCGATAGGACAATACCAGCCCGATCTCATCGCCGAGGCGGGCACTGTGGTGCGTGCCTGTCTGCCACGCTGGTTCGCCACGTGCGAACGCGCGCTGGTCGAACGGGTCAAGCCACCGGCCGAGTTGAACAACATGGCCAAGGATACCCTGGTCGAGTTGTTCTGCGCCGCACCATCGCCGGTCCGTTCCTCGCTGCAGGAGATCCTCCTGCCACTCTACCTCAGCACATGGGCGGACCTGGCTGAGTGGATGCCTGATCTCGATCCGCCGCTGCCCGCCAACTTGGCTGAGGCCGTGACGGTGGTTAGCCGATTCGGCACCCAGGCCCCGCAGCCCAGCCTGGACCGCATCCTGGCGATGTGCGCGGTCGAAGGCTCTGAGGTTTCTCAGGCGATCATCCGTCAGGCCCGCATCGACAATGTCATCCCACCAGACCGACTGGTGCCGTCGGCGGCGAGCACGCCGAGAACCGGGCTGCTGGCTGCAGCCGAGGCTGTGCTCGCGCTGCGCCAGGGCGTGCCCGGCGTCGACGAGGCTGAACTCCTTCGCCTGGGAGTCGCCTACCCCTTCTCCCGTCAGGCGGCCGTCGAGGCGGCCCTGCGTGCGGCCCCGCGCAACCGTCGGTGCGCCCAGGCCCTCATCGCCGGCCTGGAGGACGGATGGATCCCGCTGAACGACGCGATTGCCGCAGCCTGCATCGAGTTGCATCCCGACACAGCGGCGGTGCTCGGCGCCCTCCCCTCCAAGGGCCTGGTAACCGGCGAGCGTACCCGGCTGGCGGTGGCGCGCCGCTACCTATCCATCGGCGATGCCGCTGCTGCCCTGCAGGAGCTCGCTGACGTCCGTCCACTCAGCGAGATCGGAGTCGAGGGCCGGGCCCTGGCATGCGCCTGTCTGCATCGCATGGGACGGGCAGACCTGGTTGCCGAAGTCCTGGCCGGGCTGCCAGCCCAGAGTCTGGCGGCCCGCGTCCTCTACCGTTATGGCACGCTTCAACGGGTGCCGGCTGCACGGATTGTCGAAATGCTCGACGATAGCGGATTCACCGCCATCCCCCCTGACGTACTCGCCGCCAGCCTCGATGAAGTGCTGGAATCTGTTCCGGGTGACGACTGCGTAGCCCGCCTGCAGCGCATGGCCCGCCGGGCTTTCGCCGCCGCTGACCCGGAGGATCGCCCTTCCCACGAGCAGTTCGCCAAGGCCCTAGAAGCCTGGGTGCAGATGCGTTCGACGGCGACCGGCACCTAGCTGCTTCATGACAGCGCTCGACCAACAACCCGCCATCGCATGGAGCTGGCTGCTGCCCGAGGACGAGTCGCGATTTGCGACCCTGCCGGCGGCGACCGGAACGGACGAGGTCCATCCCGGGACGGTGACGGCTGCATTGACCAGAGCCGGTGGCGAGGCGGCGGCGATCCTCCTGCTGATCGGCTGGAGCCCACTGGCTCTCGAACTGATGGCTGCCGACCCGCTACTGTCTCAGCGCAGCGTTGTGTGGGCGATGGCCGAGGGGGACTTGGCACGCGCCCAAGCCTGCGCCCTTCAGCTGCGTACGGTGCTTCCCCGGCTGCTGATCGCGGCCTATGCCTCGCCCGGCGACCTTCCCCGCATCGTCTCGCGCCTGCCCTTGCTCGGATGGTCCGCCGCGGTGCTTTCCGATGATCCGGCACTGTCTGGCCAGATCCCCCTCCTGCGCAACTGGTCGTTGAGCACCACTTCGACGCCGCCTGCCCGCAGATTGATGGAATGCCGCAACTTCCTCGCCCGCGAGACGCGGCTTGGCGATGCTGTAGCGCTGACTTCGTGGCGAGGTGCCTGGACAGGGCGCACAGCACTGTGCTTGGCCGGTGGTCCAGGATTGGATCGTGATCTCCCGTTCGTCCGTCAATGGATGGACCGCTGTGTGGTAATCGCAGCAGACGTCGTCGCTACGCGCCTGGCGCGACTCGGCATCAAGATCGACTTCATTGTCAATGCAGATGCCCACGCCGATGTGGCAACTCGTGTCGAGCGCCCTGAGGACCCTGCGACCGTCCTGGTCATGCCGCTAACCGGTCACCCGGAACTCGACCTGCGCTGCCCGCGGCGCAGTTACGAAGGGGCCGATCCTTTGGCGGGGCACGTCCTTGGTCGCGAGCACGCTTACAGCCATGGGACCAACGTCGGCTCATGCACGGTCGGTCTGGCTGAATACCTCGACTGCAGTGAGATCGTCTTGGTCGGTCACGACCTGAGCTTTGCTGCAGATGCCTACTACAGCACCTGCGTCGGCGACCACGCAGCCCTGCAGCAGTCCAGTCTGGCACACGCGAACCGATTCAGCGAGGTATCGGTGCCCGGAAATGGCGGCGGCAAGGTTCGCACCACCCATGCATTCATGCATGGCATCAGCGATCTCAGTACATTCGGTGCGTCATTCGTGCGCCGTGGCGGTCGAGTGATGAACTGCAACTGCAATGCCGGTACCGGCGCCGCCATACCGTTCACCATCGCCATCCCATCCGGTTGGCAGCCAGCCGGTGCAGGTGTTGCACCGCGGCCAGGATGTGGCCGACGGTTGGCCGAGACTTGGCGGCACGCCCCGACGCCACTGGTGCCTCTCGCTGGTCAGGCTTGTGCCGCATATGTCCGAGCCATGAGGGCGCTGCCGACCGAACCGGCGGACTTTCTGCGTTGCGCCCTCGATCTGGACCATGCCGCGGAGCCTGATCTGGGTCAGACGCTGCTCGCTCCGTTCTGCCGGCCAGCACTGTTGCACCTGGCCTGCCACGTCATGTCCAGATCGGGTCAGGGCAGTCGGAGCCTCGCCCAGGCGATGCGCCTGGCGGTGCTCGATGCCGTGGAACGGAGTCATCAGGTCGTGCAGCAGACGCTCGCAGGCATCTGGTCTCCGGCATTGCCAGCACGTAGTCCTGCCGACGCCGTGGCCGAAAGCTTGGCAGCCCGGGCACCGGTGCTGCCATCGGGAGATCTCACCGCCACCCTGCTGCCGCTGATCCTGCGCGACCTGCGCGATGCCCGCACCATCGACCCGGGATTCCCCTCCCCGCCTGCCAGCGGGGTCATCGACGGGGTCCATCTGCTATCGGCGCTCGCTGGAACAGCGCCTCAGGCGCAGATGATGGAACTGCTGTGCCTGGCCAGCCTGCTGCCGGCTGACGACCCGCTGCGCTACGTAGAAGCGGTCGCTGCAGAGCATGGCGTGGTGGCCCCGCCTTCTGAAGGCGTCGCCGGTCAAGCCGTCGCAGCGATCCTTGCGTTGCAGCGTGAGGATATCGCGGTGGCTGAGCGCAGCCGTTGCGCCCTGACCTGGCCAGCAGCTATCCCTTACCTGATCGAAGCGCTGGCTCGTGGTGGTCCGGCGCACCACCAGGAACTCGGACGACTTGTCAACGCTGGAGATATCGCCTGCGATGACGCGACTGCCGCCCGGCTGATCGCAGCTGGCATCGCCGTACCATCGCCGCAGGCGGGCCCCCAGGCGGTCTTGGCGAGGTGCGAACGGCTTGTGTCCTCTGGACTCTGGGCCGAGGCTGAAGCGGCGGCGGTCGGGCTGCCCCTACTGCATCCGCTCGGATCAACGGGCATTGCACTGCGCTGCCGCTGCGCCTTCCACCGCGGTGGCGAGGATGCGCTGATGGCGCTAATCAACGATCTGCCGGATCAGAGCATGCGGGTGGCCGCGCTGCATGGCTTCTTGGTGGCCGAGGAGGGATGCATCCAGGCCATCGTTCGCCTTGCCGAACTCGGTATCGCCCCGGTACCGGCTGCGGTGCTGGCCACGAGTTTGCGCTCCTGCCTAGCCATCTCCACGGAGCGGGCGACCCGCCATGCCATATGCCAGGTGCACATCGCTCTGCTACGCGCGACGCGCGCGGCAGGGCCACCTCCGGGCGAAGCCCTTGAACTGAATGAGACGCTTGACCTTGCCGAGCGAGCCCTCGCCATCGTCAGCAGCTGATCAGACGAGCAGATCCCAAGCAAGCGGGGTGCCACGGAGAATGGCGCAACGCGTGCGCCGGCCGATCACGTGCGGCAATTCGACTGGTGGCAGTCCATGGCCAGGGCGGATCGATCGCACGTCGGCGGCGGTCAGCACCGCCCCGGCGGCGATGTCGCGCATCACGAATAGCGATCGGCGGAAGACCAGATTCTCGCGCTCGCCATCGCCAGGTCCAAGGAACGGCGCGCTGGCCAGCCCAGCCTCTGCATCGCGAACCAGACGTACGGTCTCGGCGAACTCCTGCGGTTCCAGGCTGAAGCCGGCGTCGGGACCGCCGTCGGCGCGGCGCAGGCAGATGTGCTTCTCGATCAGCCGGGCACCGAGTGTGACTGCTGCGACCGCCATCGCCGGTGAACGGGAATGATCGGAGAGTCCGGCAGCGCAGGTGAAGTCCTGCGCCAGCTGCGGTATGTTGCGCAGGCGCAGTTCGCGCGGGTCGGCAGGATACTTCGAGATGCAGGTCAGCAGACACAACTCCCCGGCTCCGGCGTGGCGGAGTGCGGCGACGGCCGCGGCGACTTCGGCCTGGCTGGCCATGCCAGTGCTCATGACCACCGGCTTGCCGGTGCGGGCGATGCGCCGGATGAGCGGTATGTCCGGTACCTCAAATGAGGCGACCTTGTAGAGCTGGCAGCCGAGATCCTCAAGGTAATCCACTGCCGTGTCATCGAAGGGGGTGGAGAAGCACGGCAACCCGAGGCGGGCGGCCTCGGCGAAGAGATCGGCGTGCCACGCCCATGGTGTCGATGCCTCCTGATAGAGTTCGTAGAGCCGGCGTCCATCCCATGGTCCGCCGCGGATCAGGAACTCCGGCCGGTCGCAGTCCAGGGTGATGGTGTCGGCGGTGTAGGTCTGAAGCTTGACCGCGTCGGCACCGGCCTCCTTGGCGGCATGGACCAGTTCCAGGGCGCGGGCCTTGCTGCCATTGTGGTTTCCGGACAGCTCAGCGACGAGGATGGCGCGGCCGGCGGGAAGCGGACCTCCGAACAGGGGTGCAGTCATGAGGGCTCCGCGATCAGGGTGGTGAATCCATTGGCGTCTGCCGAGCGGTATGGCGCGTAGCCGCAGGCGCTGAACAGGCCGAGACTCGCCTGGTTGTCGCGATGGATCAAGGCAAGACAGCGGCGGCCCGGGGTCAGCCGGCGCAGCAGCAGGGCCGCGAGGCCGCGCCTGCGCGCCGACGGATGGACCGCGACGTTCATCCAGCCATCGGCATCGCGCCGAGCGCAAGCAGCGACGATGCCGCCGATGCGCGCGACCATCATCTCACCGCTGCGGGTGGTCCACCAGCGCTCGTGGTCGTGCCACGGAATCGGGGTTTGGCGCACCGACCAGCGGCGGACGTCGGCGGCGGTGTTGATTGCCCAGATCGCGCCAGAATCGGCGTCGCTGACCGGCTCCACCGTCGCCGGTGCGTCGACCAGCGGTGGCAAGGGCGGAGTGACGGTGATCCCCATGGCGGCGGCGACTCGCCAGGCGCCGAGGCCGTCGATGTGTGGATGACGCGTCGCCTGCACCAGCGCTGCCACCGCTGCGATCGGGTTGCGCGCCACCGGCACACCGCCCCGAACGAGCAGCCCGGCGAGCGGCTCCTGGTTGTCCACGCGGGGCACGGCGACAATGCGGACGCCGCTGGCCTGCAATTCGACCGCAACCGTGCTGCAGGCGCAGACCGCATCGACTGCGCCCGCGAAGAGGGCGGCGACGGCTGCGGCGTCGAGTCCGTAGTGCAGCGATCCACCGGCCGGCAGGGCGGCCACCGCACGGTCGAGATCCTGCGCCTGCCGAGCAGCGGCAGTGGTGAGGACGGCCACCGGCCGGGGATGGCGGATGCGGGCCAGTTCGGCCAGACAGAGGGCTGTCCATCCCTCGCTGTCGGCGCCGCCGAAGGCGACGATGGTGCCCGTGCGATGCGTGACTGCTGGTTTGGCGAACGCCGGGCGCAGGATGATGTGCGCAGCCCCGGTCAGGGAACCCGCTGCCGGAGCATCCCACGGCGCGACCCGCAGGCTGGCGGCGCGCCGCTGGTGGTCGTCGAAAGTCAGCGTCCGGGCCGGAGCCAGGCTGCGCAGGCCCGCGTCATCGGCGCCGTAGTGGTCGACCACCGCCCAGTCGGCGGTCGACATGCTGGCGGCGCCAGCCAGCGGTGGATCGCTGACGGTACCTGCCAGAACGGTCGCATCGGGGAGCGCAGCGATGGCTGCCTGGCCACGCACCAGCCAGCGCACCGACCAACCAGCTTCGGCGGCGACCACGGCGAGGGCCTGGCAGCGCATCAGGTGGCCCAGCCCGATGCCGCCGTCGGCGTCGCAGCGCAGGGCGAGGCTCGGCACGTCAGACCTTCTTTTGCTCGATGTGCTGATTGATCGCCGACAACTCAGGACGCCGCTCCAGCAAGGCGATGACGTGGTGGTAGTCGAAGGCGGCGTCACCGGGGAAGGCGGCGTACATCTCGCGCACCAGACGGAGATCGTCCGGCTCGTCGACCGTCCAGCGCAACGCGGCACGGTTGGGGTGCGCCGCCACCGGCAGGCAACGGAAGCGGTTCTGCCGGCGGTAGATGAACGGAGTTACGTGCTCACGCTCGCTTGCGTCGGTCGCCTCGGCGGCCGAACTCTCCAACGCGGCTCGGGTGAAAACTTCCGTGTCGAGACCGCGCGGGAAGCTGCGCACCAGGGTGTTGGAAACGTAGTCGGCACCATGCACGTCGCACAAGAAGGCGCCGGTGACCAGCGATGACACCACCGGAGACAGCAACGGGCAGTCGGCTGTCAGGCGGACGATGACGTCGGCACGGCTGCGTTCGGCGGCGAGACGGTAGCGCGAGAGGACGTCATCGGCGTCGCCACGCACAACCTGCCAGCCCTTGCAGGCGGCTTCGAGCACATCGTCACCAGGCAGCGTGGTCGTGGCCAGCACCACCTCATCGACCCCGGTGATGCGCGCAGCGCGTTCAAGCACGCGCACCACCATGGCACGGCCGCCAAGGTCCATCAGCACCTTGCCGGGCAGCCTGGTCGAGCCCATGCGCGCCTGGATGATCGCTACGACGCGCATCAGCGACTCCTGACGCCAACGGGTGGTAGGCGGATATCCTGGGCGCTCCCCATTATCAGCGCTTTTCGAGCAGGAACCAGGTCAGGTCGTCAAGCGGCCAATTCGGATCGCGGCGCCAGCAGAAGCCGTAATCGACCACCGACAGGGTCGGATGGCGATCGATCATCTCGCTGGCGAAGTCCCGCTTGAACAGCTTGCCGGTATGCCCGCGGTAGGGGATCTCCATCGGCGAGGGATTGTAGTACTCGATGATCGCGACATAGCGCCGGCTGGCGGCAAACAGGCGGTCGTAGGCCTCGGGCAGCACCGATGGATCGAGATGGATCATCACCCCGCAGGTGAACGAGAGGTCCGCTGGCTTGGCCGGAACATAGCTGAGCAGCGAGCCCTGGGTGGCGACGATGCCGGGGATGCGCGCCAGCTCGGCGTGCGCGTCGGCGTTGATCTCTACCCCGGCAATGCCGATCTCGGGGAAGATGCGCCGCAGCGCGACCAGGTTGAGGCCGATGTTGGCGCCCAGCTCGACGGCCGAGGCGGGCTTGTGGGCGCGACGCAGGACCGTCGTCCATAGCGCCGTCTTCCCAGCGATGAGCTGCTCGGACTTGTTGCGGGCGACGTAGTCGGAGCCGAAAGCTCCGGCCCAGAAGGCTTCTTGGGCGGTGCGATGATCAGTCATAATGGATAGGGCTCAGGCCGGGAGGATGTCGGCAGTGAGCTTGCGCAACTCGTCACTGGACAGCCAGAGCTTGTTGGTGTCTGAGCGGAATTCGAAGCCGTCTGGAACCCGGCTGCCGCCGATGGCGAGCAGGCGCTCGACCGAGGCCATCGATGAGCTCATCACCGCCTGCGGAGCGATGGCGTAGCAATCGGCGAATTCGATGGTGTGGCGAGCATCATCCTCGCCGATCATCAATTCGTGCAGCTTCTCGCCGGGGCGGATGCCGGTGACCTTCATCTTGATGCCTGGCGCGATCGCCTGCACTAGATCGGTCACCTTCATGCTGGGGATCTTGGGCACGAAGATCTCGCCGCCGAGCATGCGTGCGAAGTTGTCGATGACGAACTGGGTGGCGTGCTCGATGGTGATCCAGAAGCGGGTCATGCGCTCGTCGGTGACGCCAAGCTCGGTGGCGCCCTCAAGGACCATGCGCTTCCACTTCGGCACGATGGAGCCGCGGCTGCCAAGCACGTTGCCGTAGCGCACGACGCTCAGCTTGGGCAGGCCCTTGGCGCCGACGTAGGCGTTGCCGGCGACGAACAGCTTGTCGGAGACCAGCTTGGTCGCGCCGTAGAGGTTGATCGGGTTGGCGGCCTTATCGGTCGACAAGGCAATGACCCGCTCGACTCCACGTTCTATGGCGGCATCGACGATGTTCATGGCGCCATGGATGTTAGTCTTCACGAACTCGGTCGGATTGTACTCCGCTGCCGGCACCTGCTTGAGGGCGGCTGCGTGCACCACCACGTCGACGTCGCGGAAGGCGCGCATGAGGCGGTCCTTGTCGCGTACGTCACCGAGGAAATAACGGATCTTCTCGTGGTCGAAGATCGCATCGGACTGGCGCATCTCCCACTGCTTCAACTCGTCGCGGCTGAAAACTATGACCTTGCGTGGGTTATGCTGCGTCAGCGCCTTCTTGATGAAGGCTTTGCCGAAGCTGCCGGTTCCACCGGTGACCAGGACGACCTTATCTTGAAGAGGGAATGTCGAAGTCATGAACGGTGCTTCCTGTGGGAGGTGATCAACGCACTCCGCGTGCCAGTGACGCCAGCCAGGTGATGACCTGGTAACGCTCGGCATCGTCGAGGTCCGGATAGCACGGCAAACTGATCATGCCACGATAGGTCCGATCGGCTCCCTCCAGGCTGGACGCGCGTCGAGCTGATGCCAGGACCGGCTGATGATGAAGTGGTATGTAGTGCACCTGCGGGGCGATGCCGGCTGCTGCTGCTGCAGATAGCGCGGCGCGGCGGGTAGTGCCCAGCCTATCCCAGTCCAGCTGTGCGACCGCGAGGTGCCAGAACGGATCCTGCCCGGGCGCCAGGGCAGGTGCGGTGATGCCTGCCAGGCCGGCAAGGTCGCTGCGATAGCCGGCGACGATGGCCGCGCGACGCCGTTTGAACGACTCGATCCGCAGGCACTGGCTGGCCCCCAAGGCGCAGTGCAGGTCGGACAGGCGCTCGTTGGTCGCCGGCTGATGGAATTCGTGGTACCACGGCGAGCCGGCGTCATTGCCCGCCAAGTCGCCGCAGAAGCCGTCGCGGACGATGCCGTGATGGCGCAGTTGGCGGACACGCCTGTCCCAGGCCGGGTCGCGCACCACGATCGCACCGCCCTCGGCGGTGGTCACGTTCTTCACCGGATGGAAGCTGAAGATCGCGCCTTCGCTATGGCGGCAGTCGCCGCAGCGCTCGCCGCCGTCCCGGCTCGAGCCGAAGGCGTGGGCAGCGTCCTCCAGCAGGCGGATGCCCTTGCGGCGGCACACCTCGGCCAGCCCGGCGAGGTCGCACATGCGACCGGCGACATGCACGGCGACGACCCAGTCGAGGCGCTCTGCGCAGGCGTCGAGGATCTCCGGCGTCAGCAGCAGTGTCGTCGGGTCGACGTCGAGGAGCACGATCTCCGCCCCCAGCAGCATGGCCTGGCTAGCGGTTGCGACGAACGTGATCGCCGGCACTCCGACGCGCTGGCCAGGGCCGATGCCAGCTGCCTGGTACAGCAGACGCAAGGCGCTGGTCCCGTTCGAGACCGCGGCGGCAAACGGGGCGCCGCTGATGCGGCGAATTTGGCACTCGAAAGCGTCGACAGCCGGCCCGCACGTCAGCGGCTGGCCGCGCAATACCGCAGCAACGGCGTCGAGGTCGCTCTGGTCTATGCTTTGTCTTCCGTATCCGATCACGGCATCAGCGTAAACCCCTGCCGTTGCAATGGCAATAGTTGGCTCGCGACTTGCGTTGTAGCCATTGGAGTCCCTCCCATGGCCATCCGCATCAACTACAACCCGATGTCCGTGCTGACCCATGCCAACCTGGCCAAGACCGACCGGATGATGGCCGGAGTGCTCGACCGCATGTCCTCGGGTCAACGTCTGCGGCGCAGCGCAGACGATCCCGCCTCGATGGTGGTGGCCAATTCCGTGCGCTACTACCGCACCGGCGTCGACCGTGCACAGAGCAATGCCGAGGAAGGCGTGACCTTGCTGCAGACTGCAGAAGGTGGCATGGACCAGATCACTCAGATCCTCCAGCGCATCCGCAATCTGGCCATCGCATCCCTGAGCACTGCGACCACCGATCCAAACCAGCAAGAGGCCTTGCAAAGCGATCTCGAAGCCGGCATCCGCTCGATCACCACCATCACCACCGGCACGACCTATGGCGGCAACTCACTGCTCGATGGTTCGCTGCGCGACATCACCCTGTCAGACGATGCCAAGGGCTATTACCGCAGCCTGCGACCGGACTATACCATGTTGCCGGGCGGCATGCAGGACGGATCGGGGATCAGCATCGCCCCCGCCACCGGTGCGCTCGACAAAGCCTACAGCACGCAGGCCTTCGCCCCGGGGGCTGCTGGCACCACCATTGCCACGGTCGGGACGGTGACGCTGCCTATCACTGGCCCGAAAGGCACCGCCACCATCAACATCCCTGCCGGCGCGTCGATCGACGGCCTATCGGCAGCTATCAACTCCGTAAGCGGCCTGACCGGCGTGGCCGCGGCCTACGACCAGACCACTGGCACCTTGCGGGCCGAGAGCACGAGTTATGGCAACTCCACCCTGAGCATCGGACCATCTGTTCCAGCTGGCCTGTTCGGCGGAGCCGTTGTACCGGGAAACAACCGGACCATCACCATTTCCTACACCAATGCGGCAGGAACCGTCGTGCCCGGCGTGGTCCTGACCCAGGTACCCACCTCCGCCGGTGGCCTGACCTTCACCAATCTGGCCGGTGGCCCCGAGGCGGTGGCACCGTTCACCGGCTTCGCCCCCGGCGCTTTCAGCCTGACGGTCAAGGATACCTCTGACGGATCCGTCGGTTCGGTCATATCCGCCGCCAGTATCGCAGTGCAGGCGTCCCGCGTCGGCACCACCGCCTTCCAGATCGGTGCCTTGTCAAGTCAGCGTGTCACGGTCGAGATCCCTGATTTACGGGCTGGCGCGCTTGGGTACTCCGCCGGTCTCGCCGGCACCGGCTTCGCCTCGCTCGACAGCCTGCTGGCGCGCACCGGGCCACCGGCCTACGCCGGAGCCTTCGTCGCTGGTGATGCCGACGAGGCGCTGGCACTGATCGACGCAGCGTTAGTCGAGGTCAACCGCGCCCGTGGCGCCACCGGTTCGCTGCAGGGCAACACGGTGGAGCGCGTGATGGATTCGCTGCGTGTCTCCTCTGTGAACCTGCGTGACTTCGAGGGCATCCTGCGCGACGTCGACATGGCCAAGGAGTCGGCCGAGTATGCCCGGGTGCAGGTGATGATCCAGGCGGCCACCGCCATGCTGGCGCAGGCCAACCAGGTGCCGCAGACCGTCTTGCAGCTGCTGAAATAGCCTCAGCGGTCCTGGGTTATGGACCTGGACCGTTGCCGCCGTGCAACGCCGACGTAAGCCCCGGACATGCCCGAGCCCATCGTCGATTTCGCCTTCGGCAAGCTGGGGCGCGACCTCGCCTTCGTCATGGGCTGCTTCCATGACGTCCTCTCCGACCTCGGGCATGCCGATCTCGCCGCCCGCCTGCCGTGGCATGGCGCGCATGCGCTGCCCCAGGCGCTGGAGGAGCGCGAGGTGCAGATGCTCTCGCTGGCCTTCCAGCTGCTCAACATGGTCGAGGAGAACGCGGCCAACCAGGCGCGGCGCAAACGCGAGAGCGACGATGGCGTCACGGCCGAGCCAGGGCAGTGGGGCGAGGCGCTGACGCGGCTGAAGGCGGCCGGACTGGACGCAGCCGAGGTCGCCCGCCTGCTGCCGGCCATCCGGGTCGAGCCGGTGCTGACCGCGCATCCCACCGAGGCCAAGCGCAGCACGGTGATCAACGCCCAGCGCGAGCTCTACCTCGCCCTGGTGCGGCGCGAGAACACCATGTGGACGCCGGCCGAGCAGGACCACATCCGTGCCGAGGTCTGCGCCCTGGTCGAGCGGCTGTGGCGCACCGGCGAGATCCGCCTGACCAAGCCCGACGTCGCCTCCGAGCGGCGCAACGTCCTGCACCACCTGCGCGACGTCTTCCCCGAAGCGGTGGTCAAGACCGACCAGCGCCTGCGCACCGCCTGGAGCGAACTGGGCTGGGACACCGCCCTGCTCGACGGCCAGGGGCGCTTGCCGCGCCTGCGCTTCGGCTCGTGGGTCGGCGGCGACCGTGACGGCCACCCCGGCGTGACCCCGGCGGTGAC
>JALHRW010000060.1 GCA_022841245.1 Planctomycetota bacterium | reverse complement strand
TGCCGCCGCTGGCCGAAGCTCGTGCTGCCGGCGACGTGCGCGTTCTCGACCTGCACGCTCGCGTGCAGCTTGCGCGGGCCACCCGCGACCAGGATGCCGAGGCGCAGGCCGGGGCGTGGGACTGCTCGCTGGCAGTGCTGGCCTCCAGCGGCGAGGCCGAGGCCGACCTGCGCACCGCCGCCGCCGCCCGCATCGTCGCCATGCTTCCCCGGCTGCCGCGCGACCAGGGCGACGCCTGGATGGATGCCTGCTTCCAGGGCGGCGGCGAGGCTGCGCGGTTGACCCTCTCTGCGCTGATCGGGTCCGCCGGTCAGCGCCTGCAGGGGCGCGAGCCAGGCGAACGCGTGCCACCCCTGCAGCTGATCCACCGCGCGGCGCAGAGCCTGCTTGCGGTGCGCGATCCGGCGCCGTGGCGTCCGTTCCTCAACGCCATGGCGATGCCCTGGCAGGTCGAGGCCGAACTGGTGGTCGGCGGGAGCGCGGCGGCGCGGCGCCCATGGATGGGCAACGACCGAGAGGAGCCTGAGGAGATCCCGGCCGATGCGCTGGCCGACCTCGCGCCATCCGAGACCTGGCTCGCCCAGCTCGATCCTTCGTTGGGTCTGCGCCTGCGCCGGCTGTCGGTCGAGGTGATCGTGCGCGGCGTCGACACCACGCGCGGCCTCGCCCTGCTCGGCGGCTTGCGCGGCGCCCAGCCCGAGGCCTCGGACCGTCTGGCCGAGGCGATGCTGGCCTCGTGGGTGCAGCGGCAGCGCGGCGGTCGGGCGAGCGGCGGGAACGATGGTGAATATCAGCGCCAGCTGCGGAATTACCGCCAGCAGTTGCCGCAACTGAACGCGCAGCAGCGCGCGCAATGGCGGCAATACCTGCAGCGGATCCGCAACGGCGAGCAGGGTGCCGGAGGCGATCCGGTGACGCGCGCCCGGCAGGTGCGCCTGCTTGGCGATCTCGCCGGCCTGCTGCAGCGCATGCGTGCAGCCCAGCTCCGCCTCTCCGCCGAGGCGGTGGCCCAGGCCTTCGCGGCCTGCCACAGCGAGGCCGAGGTGTTCCAGGCCGAAGACATCGCTGCCGTGTTCGGGGACACTGCAGCTCTCGACGCCCCGACGCGGGTGGCGCTGGCTGCGGCGATGCGCGGGCGGCTGGCAGACGCGTGGCGCAATCCCGAGGTGCAGCAGCAGGCGAAAAGCAACCGCAGCGACGCCGAGACCGCAGCCGAGGCCGAACGCGGCTACGCCCTCGCCGTCGCATTGCTGCCTGACAGCCTGCCGGAAACCGCCCTGCTGCGGGCCGTGCTGGCGTATGACTACGCTGAATTCCGCTACGGTCGGAAAGCACCGCTGGCGGAGTACGCCGGGCTGCGCGATCGCGCGTGGGCCGATTTCTCTGCTGCCGCTGATTTCGCCGCTCAAAGTAGTGACCCGGCATCGGCCGAGGTCCAGCTGGCCTGGTTTCGCGCCGCGCTTGGCGCCAGCGACCTCGCCCAGCTGACCCGCCAGGACGAGGCGGATCCCGGCCAGATACGGCGCATCGCCACCACGCTGCGCGCTGGCGGCAAGGCCGACGGCGACGAGCGCATCCGCCGCTTCGCCGCCGGCATCGCCGAGGCGATGGATGAGGTCGAGTCCTCGATGCGGCCGCGCTTCCTGCGCAGGGCGGTCGAGACCATCGGCAAGCATCCCGCTGGCGAGACGCTGCGCCGGCGCCTGGCCGGATATGACGAGATCGCCGCCGAGGTTGCCCTGCAGCTGCGGCCGGAGGGCGACGCCGCGGTCGGCACGGCGCCCTTCGCCGCCAGCCTGGTGCTGCAGCACAGCACCGCCATCGGCCGCGAATCAGGCGGTTTCGGCCGCTATCTCAACCGCCAGGCGCAGCACCGCAGCGGGGTCCAGGTCAACTACCTCGGCGACTTCGAGAAGTCGATCCGCGAAAGCCTCGAACCGCGCTTCCGCATCCATGCCCTGCGCTTCCAGACCCCGGCGGTGCAGCCACGCGGCTGCGAGCGCAGCGGCTGGCGCGAGACGCCGCTCGCCCATCTCGTGCTCAGCGCCCGCGATCCCGCGGTCGACCGCCTGCCGCCGCTTCGTCTCGACCTCGACTTCCCCGACGGCGGTGGCCAGGTCATCCTGCCGGTGGCCTCGGCCACGGTCGCGATCGACGCCCGCGGTGAGATGGCACCACGCCCTTGGAGCGGAGGGGAGGTGGTGATGACCCTCGATCAGCGCGATCCGGCGCGGCTCGCCCTCGACATCGAGGCGCGCGGTCGCGGCCTGCCTGGCGAACTGGCCACGATCCTGGCGCTTGCGCCAGATGCGGCGGTCGAGGAGCAGGGCCTGGCGCTGATCGGCGACGAGGAGTCTGGTGGCGCGCTGCATCCGCTGGGCGAGCGGCGCTGGCGGGTGACGTGGAACCCCGGTGAAGCCCGCACCTTCGACTTCCCGGTGATACGTGATGCGTCGCTCAAGGTCGTCCGTCGACGCTGGCAGGATGGCGAGGCGGTCGACAGCCCGGCCAGCGTCGAACTGCCGGGCCCGGCGCCGCGCTGGTGGCCATGGGCCGTCGCAGCGCTCGGCGCGTCGGCTGCCGGCCTGCTGGCCTGGCGCTGGCTGCGCCGACGCCGACCGTCCGCGGTGGCCGGGGGCTGGGAGCCGCCGGCGATCTGCACGCCGTTCAACGTCGCGGCGTTGCTGACCCGCATCCAGGCCGAAGCGAAGCTCGATGAGCAGGGACGAGCCGCATTGCAGGCCGACCGCCAGGGGCTGGAACAGGCCTGCTTCGCACCCGCGGCCGGCGGGCCGCCGGATGCGACTGCGTTGGAAGGACTGGCGCGGCGCTGGGCCGACGCGGCGAACCGCGTGCGTTGACCTGGGAGGGTCGAGCGCCAGCTCGACCTGCATGCGCGGCATTGCCCCGTGGTCGAGCTGGTGCTCGACCCTCCCAGCTCAGCCCGTGACCAGACCCGCCGTATCGAGCGCGATCACGAGTTCCTCATTCGTCGGCACCACCAGGGCGCAGGTCGACCCATCCGTGGTGATGCGACCCTTCGACTCGCGGCCGCTGACCGCGTTGCGTGCCGGGTCGAGGGCGAAACCGAGAATCTTGAGGTGCTCGATCACCTTGGCGCGCACCGGCACGCTGTTTTCGCCGATGCCACCGGTGAAGGCGAGGGCATCGATGCGGCCGAGCGGCACCGCCAGGGCGGCCAGGCTCTTGGCCAAACGGTAGCAGAACACCTCGACCGCCAGCTTGGCCCGGTCGTTGCCCTTGTCGACTTCGGCGAGCAGGGCGCGCATGTCGTTGCTGACCCCGGACAGGCCGATCAGGCCGCTCTGCTTGTTGAGCAGGTCGGTGACCTTGGCCGCGTCCTTGCCCAGGCGCTCGCACATGAAGGCGATGAGGGCGGGATCGATGTCGCCCGAGCGCGTGCCCATGACCAGCCCTTCGAGCGGGGTCAGGCCCATGGTCGTGTCGACGCTCTTGCCGTTCTTCACCGCGGTGGCGCTGCAGCCGTTGCCGAGGTGGGCGACGATCACCGCGCTGTCCTCGGTCTTCAGGCCGAGCATCTCGATGGTGCGGGCGCTGACGAAGCGGTGGCTGGTGCCGTGGAAACCGTACTTCCGCACCGCGTGCTGCTCGTACCAGGCGTAGGGCACCGGGTAGAGGTAGGCCTGGCGCGGCATGCTCTGGTGGAAGGCGGTGTCGAACACCGCGACCTGGCGCATGCCCGGGAACAGCTCCTTGCAGATGCGGATGCCGAGCAGGTTCGGCGGATTGTGCAGGGGGCCGAGGGCGAAGCACGACTCGATGCCCTTCTCGACCTGCTCGTCAATGAGCATCGAGGCCGAGAACAGCTGGCCGCCGTGCACCACGCGGTGGCCGATGCCGGCGAGCCCGGCGGCGAGGCCGCGCTCCTTCAGTCCCCCGTAGACCGCGCGCATGGCCTTGGCGTGGTCGCCGCCGGCGATGGCCGTCTCCTGCTTCTTGCCGCTGGCGTCCTTCCACGTGATCGAGGCCTCGGGCGAGCCGAGCCGCTGGGCCAGGCCGTTGACCGCCTCGGTCCTCGCCACCGGGTCGATGACCGCGAACTTGAGGGAGGACGAGCCGCAGTTGATGACGAGGATCTGCATGGTCGGCATATGCTAGCGACCGGGCGGGCGACCGGAAGGCCTCCATCGGGTGCATGTGCAACCTGCCGTTTGGTGCATGGCTCAGGACTGGCGGCCCCGCAATGCGGCCCAGGATGCGCGCGTGCTGCGCCGCTGCGTCCCGCTCCTCGCCTCGCTTGCCGCCCTGTCGGCTGGGGAATCCCTCAATATCGAGGCCCCGGGCATTGCGACCACCCTCTCGGCCGGCGGCATCGTCAGCATCGCGGGCCAGGGCTTCGTCGCCCGGCACGGCGACTGGCTGCTGACCGGCGAGGCGCTGCGCTGGGACCAGCGCGGCGACAGCCTGTGGGCCAGCGGCGGCATCGTCCTGGTCATGCCCGCGGTGCGCCTGCACGCCGAGCGCCTCGGCATGCGGCCGGGGGCACGCACCGGCGATGCCTGGGGTGTCGAGGCGTGGATCGAGAAGGGCGACGTGCGCCTGCGGGTCAAGGCCGAGCGGGTCGAGCTGCGCCCAGACCGCATGACCTTCCGCGGCGTCGAGACCGATTTCGGCCACGGCGGCACCCTGTCGCTGCACTGCCCGATCCTGCACGTCCACCTGCGCGACCAGGAGCGCACCGACAAGGGCAAGGGCGAGATCGACCGCTTCGTCGAGGGCATCGCCGCGGTGCGTCCGACGGTGCGGCTCGCCGGCGTGCCGGTGCTGTGGTTCCCCTATCTCTATCGCGACTACATCCTCGACTACCCGTGGTCGACGATCGAAGTCGGCGAAAGCGAACGGCTCGGCTCCTTCCTGCACTACCGCGTCGGCAGCAACCTGCCGGCGATGGGCGGTTGGCGCACCCGCATCGAGGCCCGCGCCGACCGCAATACCCGCGCCGGCAACGGCTTCGGTGCCGAGCTGTTCTGGAAGCATGAGGACTGGGGTCGCGGCGGCGCCTCGCTCTACAGCATGTACAAGGAGCGCGTCGCCGATCCCGCCAACCAGGGCATCGAGGGCGGCGAACGCGCGGCGCAGAGCTGGGACTTCGAGCACTACGTCTCCGGCACAGGTTGGGCGGCCGCGGCCCGCTACACCGTGCTGCCGGATGCCGATCCGTCGCAGACCCTGCCCGAGGGGCGCAGCCCCGATGAGCGCTTCCGCGCCGACTACCAGACCAAGGAGCTGGAGGAGAAGCCGTTCGCGCGCCAGGGTCTCTCCGGCGCCTGGGTCACGCCGTGGCTGGCCTTCACCGCCGACGCCGAGCACCGCGCCAACGACGATCTCGACGAGACGGAACGCCTGTTCGGTGCGGAGATCTCGCTGCCGCGCCTCACCCTGGCCGGGCCGCTGGCGGTCGATGGCCGGTTGCGTGCCGAGCGCCTGCGCCAGGAGGTGCGCGATACCGAGGCCAGCCGCGCCGCCTGGGAGGGCCGGCTGAGCGTGGTGCAGTGGGTCGGCGGCCTCGCCTTCGACGCCAGCGCCGGCGCTCGCGGCGTCGCCTGGAGCGACGGGCGTCTCTCCGGCAGCGAGGTCAGCGGTACCAGCGCGACCACCCTGCCCTTCGGCGAGGCCGGCGTGCGGGTGCGCCTGCTGCACGACAGCGGGGCTGGCACGACGGCGACCATCTCGCCGCGACTCGGCATCGAACTGCTCGGCGACGGGCATGGCGCGGGCAATCCCGGCTACGACTTCGGCGACCAGGTCGACGACCCGGAGAGCGACCGCCAGTACGGCGTCACCGCGCTCGACGGCGATCTGCTCAGCGGCGGCGCGGTATTCAGCGGCGCGGTCACCGCGCGCTGGGGCCTGCGCCAGTCCGACCGCGAGGCGGTCGAAGTCGACGGCAGCGTGCGCGAATCGTCCTCGGCTCTGGCCGATGTCGTGTTCAGCGCCCGCGGCTCGCCGCACCCCGATGTCGAGGCGGTTGCGGACGCCACCTATGACGCCCGCCTGGCGCGCTGGACGGTGTTCGATGTGCGGTCGCGTTGGCAGGTGGCGGAGCGGGTCGAGATGCTGTACAACGGCGTCTATGTGCCACCCACCGCGCTGGCCGGCGACACTTGGCTGCACCGCGCCGGTGGTGCACTGCATCTCAACCGCTACCGCATCGACCTGTGGGGCGAGGTGCGACCGGGCGGCGATGAGCTGCCCGGTGGGCGCAGCCTCGACCTGTGGCACCTCGGCCTGGCGCGGCGCATGGTCGACGGCCTTGCCACCCTGGCCTACGAGAACGTCTACGATCCGACCCAGGATGGCATCGATCAACGCATCTCCGCCACCTTCGTGGTCGGGTCCTCGCCGGCCGACGCGCGCGATCCGGTGCGCCAGGCTTTCGGTTTCTGACCCATGCTAGGCAACGTCATCCGCATCGCCGTGCTCGCCGCCTGGCTCGGCCTCACCGGCTGGTACGTGCTGCGCCAGGTCCTGCCCGACCTCGGCCTGGTCGCCGAAAGCGATCCGCGCGTGTCGCTGGCCGCCCGGCTGAACCGCGTGCAGCACTACGCGCTGCTGTGGCGGCCGCAGCCGACCAGCGCCGCCGAGCGCGTCGGCACCTGCTCGATGGGCGTGTACACCGACGACGTTGGCGTGCGCCTGGAGACCCAGATCGACATCACCCGTACCCGCTTCCTGCCTGGCGAGCGCATGCTGCGCCAGGCCGTCGGCGGCACCGCGCGCGCGGGCATCCGCCTGCGGCTTGATGAACTGCTCGATGCCAACATGCGCCTGCGCGGGATCGACGTCGCCGGCAATGTCTTCGGTGTGCCGTTCAGCGCCGAGGGTCCGGTCGACCACACCGGCCTGCGTCTGACCTGGAAGGCGGCGGGCACCACTGGCACGCGCATCATCCCCGAAGTCAGGCCAGACCGCGTCTCGGGCGGCGACCTCACCTCCAACCTGCCTGCCGGGCTGAAGCCAGGACAGCAGTTCTCCAACCGCATCTCGACCATCGACCCGACGCGGCTGCGCCTGGCGACCAAAGAGGCGGTGTTCGTCGTGCTTGAGCGCGTGCAGCACCGCACCGCGGCGGGCAACGCCGACCTGCTCGAGGTCGAGATGCGCATGGATGGTCGGCGCTTCGCCCTGCTGCGCTGCGACGACCGCGGCGCGGTGCACCGCCAAGAGCTGCTCGACGCCGGTATGATCCTCGATCTCACCCACGTGAACGACCAGTTCGGCAAGCAGATATGGCCGCAGTCGCCGGATGTCGGGACGGCGCGATGATGGCGCAGTCCCGCGCCGACCGCGACTTCTGCGCCTCCATGCTGCCGAAGGTGTCGCGCACCTTCGCCGCCTGCATCGGCCTGCTGCCGCAGCCGGTGCAGCACCGCGTCCTGGTCGCCTATCTGCTCTGCCGCATCGCCGACACGGTCGAGGACTGCGCGCGCATGCCGGCGGGACGCAAGCGCGAGCTGCTCGCCGCCTTCCGCACCAGCCTCGACGAGGGGGGCGGCGCCGTACCCGGCCTGGCCGAGGCCTTCGCCGAGCCGGCCAACGCCGACGAGCTGCTGACTCGCGAGGCCGACACCACGCTCCGCGAGTTCCGCGCCTTTCCGCGCCAGGCGCGCGAGGCCATCCGCCCGTGGGTGCAGGAGATGTGCGACGGCATGGCCGGCTACGCCGAGCTGCAGCCGCGGCCGGATGCGTTCCAGGCGCTGGAGCGGGTCGCCGATCTCGACCGCTACTGCTGGTTCGTCGCCGGCACCGTCGGCCACCTGCTGACCGAGCTGTTCCGGGTGCACTCGCCGCGCATCGACGCCACCTGCCACGCCCGGCTGAAGGCCCGCGCCACCGACTTCGGACTCGGCCTGCAGCTGGTCAACATCATCAAGGATGTCGCCGACGACCGGGTACGCGGCTGGTCGTTCGTGCCGCGCGAACTGTGCGCCGAGAGCGGCTTCACTCCGGAGGAGTTGCTGGCACCGGCCCGACGAGCGGAGGCTGACGCGGTCATGCGCCGGCTCATCGCCAAGGCGCGCGGCCACCTCGACGGGGCGCTGCAGTACTGCCTGGAGCTGCCGGCGGCGGACTACCGGCTGCGCCTGTTCTGCCTCGCTCCGCTCTACTTCGCCATCCGCACCCTCGCGCGCGCGGAGGCCGATCCGCGTCTCCTGGACCCGGCCCACAAGGTCAAGATATCGCGACGCGAGGTCTACCGGACGCTGGCTGCCGGCTTCCTGGTCGCTCCCTCCAACGCGCTGGTCGCCGGCTACTACCGTCGGCTGGCGGGAGCCGCACCGTCGGCGTGGACGTCGTCGCTCCCTCGGTAACGTTCCAAAGGCAGCCCGGTACAATGGGCGGAGAACCCACCATGCCCCGCTTTCTAGCCGGCCTCGTCCTCGTCTGCCTCGCATCCCTCGCTGCTGCCGCGGAACGTGTCCCGGCCGACTGCCGCTGGGTCATCCATGCCGATCTCCAGCTGATGCTGCGCACCAAGGTCGGCGAATGGCTCGGCAAGGAGATGGTCAAGCAGCCGCACGCCGCCCGGTTGCAGATGCTCGAAGCCGTCAGCGGACTGAATCTCAAGCGCGACCTCAAGAACGTGACCATCTGCGGGGTCGGCGCCGATGACGACACCGGGCTGGTGTACGTCCGCGGCGCCTTCGACGCCAACCGGCTGAACACGCTGGCCCAGGCCGCCGACGGCTACGCCGCGGTGCAGGTCGGCTCGCGCACCATCCACACCTGGCTGGACAAGGGCAAGCCGGCCGCCGGCTGCCTGGCCGCTGCCGACCTGCTGCTCCTGGGCAAGACCAGCGAGCGGTTGCGTGTGGCGCTCGCTCTGCTCGACGCTCAAACCGAGCAGGGGGCGGTGTTCCAGCTGCCGGTCGGATGGGAGAAGTCCGCCTTGGTGGTGTGCGCCGCCGAGGACCTGGCCTCCCTGGCGGACGGCAAGCCGGAGTCGGCCATGCTGCGCAACGTCCGCTCGCTGGTCGCCCGCGTGGTCGAGGACGGAGCACTGCTCGCCCTTGAAGCCCGCGCAGTCGCCACCACCGAGGCTGCCGCCCAGCAGATGGTCGATGCCGGACGCGGCCTCGCCGCCATCGTGCAACTGCAGAAGCCGGCCAATCTCGATCCGGTGCTGATCGAGACGGTACGTACCGGCCAGCTCAACCGCGAGGGCGTCAACGTCGCCCTGCGGCTGACCGTGCCCTTCGAGGACGCGCTGCGCCTGGTCCAGCAGGGGAAGAAGGGCGACTGATGGCCGCCGAGGGCGACCGGGCGGTTGCGGCACAGGCGGCGGCAGGCAATGCCGCCGCCTTCGCTGCGCTGGTCGAGAGCCATGCGCAGCGCCTGCACCGCTGGCTGGTCGCCACCGGCACCGCCCACCACGACGCCGAGGACGTGGTGCAGGAGGCCTTCCTGCGCGCCCATGCGGCCATCGCCCGTTACGACGCGCGCTGGGCCTTTTCGACCTGGCTCTTCACCATCGCGCACCGCGTGCGTCTGGATCTCGCGGCCCGGCGACGCGACCATGCCCCGCTTGACGACATCCACGCCGCCCCGGCCGCCGCAACCGATGCGCTGCCCGATGGCGGCTTGTGGAGCCGGGCCCGCGCGCTGCTGCCGGCGGACGAGTTCAGGCTGCTGTGGCTGCACTACGCCGAGGACCAGGCGCCAGCGGCGGTGGCCCGGATCCTGGACATCAACCCGATCGCCGCCCGTGTGCGCCTGCACCGGGCGCGCAAGCGGCTGGAGGCGGCGCTGCGCGCCGATCCGTCGTTCACCCCTGCGGAGGCCCTGTCATGAGCGATCTCGCATCCAGGCTGCGCGCCGAGGCGCTGACCGTCCCGCCCACCGCCGACCCCGGTTTGGCCGAGCGCATCCGCGCCAGCCTGCCCGCAGCCATGCCGCCGGCTCGGCCGCACCTGCGCTTCCCAGTGCGTCTCGCCGCCGCGGCTGCGCTGATCGCAGCACTTGGCCTCGCCTGGCTGCTGGCTGGAAACGGGACGCCTCCGACGCCACCGCAGATGGCGGTGATGCCGCCGGCACCTCCGACGCTCAGTGATATGCTCAGGGATGCTGGATCTGCCATGCCGGGCAAGACGGTGGATGGCGAACTGGCCGCGCTGAGTGCGGATCTCGCCGCCGTGGCCCGCACCGTGCGCAGCGCGGTTCCATTTTAGGGAGCGTCGACGCTCCCTACGGCACGCCGATCTCCACCGTGCCGTCGACCACGCGGACGGCGTAGGTCGCGGCCTTGCACGAGGCCGGCCCCATGGTGCAGCGGCCGTCGTCGAGGTGGAAGCTCCAGGCGTGGGCGGGGCAGACCACGGTGTCCTCGTGCAGATAGCCCGTGGCCAGCGAGACGCCGGCATGCGGACAGGCGTCCTTGAGGGCGCGGAAGCGCTCACCGGTGCGGAACACGGCGATGCGCCGGGCGCCGACCGTTACCACGCGGCCTTGGCCGTCGTTGAATTCGGAAGCCTGTCCGACCGGGCTCCAGCGGAGATCGTCGCTCATGAGGGATCCTCCCGCTGCAGGGCGAAGTGTTCGGGAGAGACCGGGCCGACGGTATCGGTGCGGGTATGCGTGCCGACAGAGGCCAGCCGGCGCTCGGCCGCCTGGCTGACCAGCGAACCGACCAGCAGCAGGTTCTGCAACTCCCAGCCGGCCGGCGTGCGCAGGAAGCCGTTGGCCTGATGCGCCATCCAGAAGGCGATCGAGCGGCGCGCCAGGGCCAGTTCGCGCGCATTGCGCTCGATGCCGACGCTGCGCCACATCAGCGAGCGCAGCGAACCGACCATGTCGGCGACGTCGAGGTTCTCGACCACGGGGGCGCGGTGCTCGGCGCGCAGCAGGCCGGGCATGGCGCTTTCGGCGGCGGCATCCGCGCCGGCGGCCAGGCCGATCACCACGCCTTCGAGCAGGCTGTTCGAAGCCAGGCGGTTGGCGCCGTGCAGGCCGGTGCAGCCGACCTCGCCGGCGGCCCACAGCCCGGGCAGGGAGGTGCGTCCGCGGCCGTCGCTGACCACCCCGCCGCAGTGGTAGTGGGCGCTGGGATGGACCGGCATCCACGCCGTGGCGATGTCGATGCCGAAGCGGGCGCAGGCGAGGTGGATGGTGGGGAAGCGCTCCTTGAGGAACACTGCGCCGAGGTGGGTGGCGTCGAGCCAGACGTGCGGGAAGCCGGTGCGGCGGATCTCGGCGACGATCGCCCGGGTCACCACGTCGCGCGGCGCCAGTTCGGCGTCGGCGTGGTAGCGGGGCATGAAGCGCTCGCCCTCGGAGTTCTTGAGCAGGGCGCCCTCGCCGCGCATCGCCTCGGTGATGAGCAGGCGGCCGGCGCCGGCCACGTACAGCGTGGTCGGATGGAACTGCATGAACTCGAGGTCGGCCAGCACCGCTCCGGCGCGGTAGGCCAGGGCGAGGCCGTCGCCGGTGGCCAGGGCCGGATTCGTGGTTTCGCGCCAGGCTGCGCCGCAGCCGCCGGTGGCGAGCACGGTCGAGCCGGCGCGCACCGCGTAGACCTCGTCGCGGTGGCCGTAGGTGGCGCCGCCGATGCGGCCGTTGTGCGAGACCAGGTCGATGGCGAAGGCCTGCTCGATGATGGTGATGCGGGCGTGGGCGCGCACCGTCTTGGCCAGGGCGCGGGCGATCTCGGCACCGGTGGCGTCGCCGTGCGCGTGCAGGATGCGGCGCGCGCTATGGCCGCCCTCGCGGGTGAGGTGCGGGGCCCCATTGCTGCCGCCATCGAAGAGGCAGCCGGCACCGCGCAGGAAGTCCATCGCATCTTCGGCTGCGCCGATGATCGCTTGCACAGCGGGTTCGTGGCACAACCCGGCCCCGGCGATGAGCGTGTCGCGCACGTGCAGCGCCACGCCATCGTCGGCTGAGCGTTCGTCCTCCCCAAGTACGGCGGCAACGCCGCCCTGGGCCCAGGCGGTGTTCGAGAGGTCGAGCGAGCCCTTGCACAGCACCAGCACTTCGCGGCCGGCTTCGGCCGCGGCCAAGGCGGCCGACAAGCCGGCGATGCCGCCGCCGACGACCAGCACCTCGGTTTCCAAGCCCGGGCGCCGCCGCGGGTCGAAGCCGACCAGGTGGCGTGGGCAGGATGGACCGACGGCGCAGGCGACAGGCAGCATGGCGCGGGAGAATAGGGCCGGGGGCTGGGAGGCTACGGGAACAGGCGCCGGGCTGCTTCGGCGAAGCAGGCGCCGCGGTGGTCGAAGCCACGGAACAGGTCGAAGGAGGCGCAGGCCGGCGATAGCAGCACGGTGCCACGGCCAGGTAGGGCGGCGACCGCGAGCCGCACGGCTTCGTCGAGGCTGGTGGCGATCGGTGCGACCACCCCGGCGGCGCGGATACGCTGCGCCGTTGCGCCAAGCAGCACGGCGCTGGCGCTGCGCGCAGCCACCGTCCGCGCCAGCTCGGCGAAGTCCGCCCCTTTGTCGCTGCCGCCGAGGATCACCGCCAGCGGGCCGTCGAACGAGGCCAGTCCGGCGATCGCCGCCTCGGGGGTTGTGGCGATCGAGTCGTCGACGAAGGCCACGCCGCCGGCCTGATGCACGGTGCGCAGGCGGTGCGGCAGTGGTTCGGCCCGGCGCAGGCGCGGCAGGAGTTCGGCTTCGGCCACGCCGAGATGGCGGGCGACCGCCAAGCCGAGGGCGGCATTGGCGCGGTTGTGCGGGCCGGGGACGAGCAGGTCGCCGGCTGACGGCGGGGCAGCTGGCGGCAGCAGGGGAAGCCCGTCAGGCAGCAGCGGCATCGACTGCGCGGCAGCGGCGACGACCTCCGCCCAGCCGAGCAGCGCCAGCTTGGCCGAGCGGTAGTGCGCCACGTCCGGATGCCAGTCGAGGTGGTCGGCGGCGAGCAGGGTGAGGATGGCGGCATCGAAATGCGGCCGCATCTCGCGCAGGTACCACAGCTGGAAGCTGGACAGTTCGCACACCAGATCGGCGTGCGGATCTTCGCTCACGGCTTCGCACAGCGGACGCCACGAGTTGCCGGCGACGCGCCAGCCGAGCAGCGCTCCGGTCAGCATCGCCGTCGTGCTCTTGCCTTTGGTGCCGGTGACGCCGACGCGTCGGCCGCGATGGCGCGCCAGGGCGAGCGCCTCGGGACTGGCGATCGGCGGGTGCGCGGCTGGCCAAGCGCGTGGCGGGATGGCCGGGGAGGGGACGAGCAGCTCGGCGCTGGCGAAGGCGGCATGCGAGCAGTCGCCGACGTGGCAGGCGAAGCCGTCGGCCAGGGCGGCGGCACCGTCGTCACCGCACTGGGCAGCAGGCTTGGCATCGAGGATGGCGACGTCGGCGCCTTCCCGGCGGCAGAGGCGCGCGGCGGCGAGGCCTCCGCCGTGGCGACCCAGCCCCCAGACCAGGACGCGGACGCCGGACAGCGAGGGCATCAGTGGTGTCGCTTGCGCCGCTGCTGGCGGTACCACCACAGGCCGCCGCCCAGGAGGGGGCCGAAGGCGAGGGTGAGGCAGAGGTAGAACGGCCAGGACTTCTCCGCCGGGAACGGCAGGGCGACGTTCATGGCGAAGAATCCGCTGACCAGGGCCGGCCACAGCACCGCCAGCATGATCATGGTCATGCGCTTCATCTGCTGGTTCAGATGGTTGTTGATCAAGCCAAGGGTGGCGTCGAGGAGGAATGCGATCTTGCCGGCGGTGTAGCTGGCGTGGTCGGTCAGCGAGGTGATGTCGTTGAGCACCCCGCGGATGCGCGAACGGCCCTCCGGGCACCACTCGGTGCTGGCGCTCTCGCTGAAGTGCAGCAGGCGGTTCTTGTCGACCAGGGACTCGCGGATCTTGCCGATGATGTTGCCGCAGTGGCCGATCTTGTAGAGCACGCGTTCGAGGTCGAGGTCGGCGGAGACGCCTTTGCGGCGGAATATCTGCTGCTGGATGCGCTCGAGCTCCAATGAGACCAGTTCGAGCATGTCAGCGAGGCGTTCGACCGTGGTTTCGAGCAGGCTGATGAACACCAGTTCAGCGGTATTGGCGTCGCTCTTGCCGGCGCGCGCCGAGAAGGTGCGGAAGCTCCACGGTTCGGAGTAGCGCAGGGTGACCAGGCAGGAGCGCGAGAGGATGAAGGTCACTGGCGTGCCTTCGGGCTGCTCGGTCTCGGTCTTCACCAGCATGGTCGCGGTCATGTACACCGCGCCGCCTTCGCGGTACAGCCGACTGCTCGCCTCGATCTCCTGCATTTCCGCCCGGGTCGGCATGTCGAGATGCAACGCGGCTTCGAGGATCTTCTCCTCCTCCGGGGTGATATCGATGCAGTCGATCCAGATCGCCTCCGAGGGGATGGCGGAGCCGACGACCTCGCTTTTCGCGAGGCCTTTCGCGCCGGGGATCCAGGCGACGATCATGGGGCGGGATGTTGCCGCGCGGGAGGGGCGGGGGCAAGCGTCTTGCCGGGCCGGCGCTGATCAGGAGCCTGCAGCGATGCGCGGCATGATCCTCTTCTGCGTCGTGCTGTGCGGCTGCGCGGCTCCGTCGCGTCCCACGGCGGTGTCGGATGGGATCGTCATCGCCTTCGCCGACGATTTCCATTCCGGCATCGTGCTGGAGCGCGCCGCCGCCCCGCCGGCGCTGCTGCCGGCCCAGGTGGGGGGCGCGCCGTGGATCGCGTTCCACTTTGGCGAACGACAGTGGATCCGCGGCGAGGCGGACGGGGTCTGGGACGCGTTGCGACTGGGAGTGTGCAGTGGTGACGGCGGGGTCCAGGTCGACGGCGTCACCTGGTGGGTGCATGCCCGGGGCGGCACGGATCCGAGCCGGGTGCGGGTATGGGCCTTCCCGGTCAGCAGCGCGGAGCTGGCCTCGTTGCAGGCCCGTCTGGACTCCTGGATCTCGCCCGGTGGCGACCGCGAACCCATCCGCCCGGGCAGTTGCTGGTGGCCCGCCCAGCGTGGTTGGTCAGTGCGTACGAACTGCCACGACTTCACCGTCGACCTGCTGCACGCAGCGGGGATACAGGTCGATCAACCGCCGATCATGTTGGCCGCCCCCTTGCGGGCGGCCCTCGACCGGGCGTGGAGCGCGCGCGACCTGCCGCCCTGAGCAGTTGCGGCCTTCAGCGGGACCGCATAGTCTCAACAGACCTCTTCCCAGGAGCCACCGTGGCCAAGCAGAAGTTCGCCTACATCGCCCGCGACAGCGCCGGCAAGGACGTGAAAGGGCAGGTCGAGGCCGAGAACGAGGCTGAGGCCAACAACAAACTGAAAGCGCAGAACCTCATCGTAACCGGGTTGAAGCGACTCGACATCAAGCCCGGCGGCTTCCTCAGCCTCGGGGCGGTCGCGCGCAAGGCGACGGTCGGCGAACTGGCTCTCTTCACCCGTCAGATGGCGACCATGATCGGCGCCGGCATCCCGCTGCTCGAGGCTTTCGAAATCCTCTCCGAGCAGACCATGGACACCAACAAGGGCTTCGGCCTGGGTCTGCAGGAATGCGCCGACATGGTCCGCGGCGGTACCGAGCTGTCCGAGGCGATGACCCGGTTTCCGCGCATCTTCCCCGACATCTACATCAACATGATCAAGGCAGGCGAGGCCTCCGGTCAGCTCGACATCATCCTCGACCGCCTGGCCGACTTCCTCGAGGCCAACGAATCGCTGAAGCGCGAGATCAAGTCGGCGATGACCTACCCGGTCATCTCCCTCGTCCTCGTGCTGGGCATCACCGCCTACCTGCTGGTATTCGTGGTGCCGAAGTTCGAAAGCATGTTCAAGAGCCTGAACGCCAAGCTGCCCGGCGTCACGGTGTTCGTGCTCGACTGCTCCTACTTCCTGCAGAACCAGTGGTGGGTCGTCATCGGGCTCGGCATCGCCGGCTACATCGGCTACAAGCTGGCGATGACCAATCGCGACTTCCGCCGCATGAAGGACACGGTGATGCTCAAGGCACCGGTGTTCGGGCCGCTCGGGCAGAAGGTCGCGATCTCGCGCTTCGCCCGGACGCTGTCGACGCTGCTGGCTTCCGGCGTGCCGCTGCTCGCCGCTCTCGAGATCGTCGCCTCGACCGCCGGCAACGCCGTGCTCGAGGATACCCTGCTGGAGACCCGCGACACGGTGAAGCGCGGCGAGTCGATCACCGCCCATCTGCAGAAGGCCTGGGTGTTCCCGCCCATGGTCGTGCGCATGATCGGCATCGGCGAGAAGTCAGGCGCTTTGGAGCAGCTGCTGTCGAAGATCTCGGACTTCTACGACGAGCAGATCCACGCCACGGTGAAGGCCCTGACCTCGCTGATCGAGCCGATCATGCTGGGCGTCATGGGTGGCATCGTCGGCACGATCGTGGTGGCGATCTTCTATCCGATCCTCGAGCTGCAGAAGACGCTGTCTTAGCTTCTAGGGGGTCTCGACCCCCTAGGACCCCCGACGCGGGGCGTCCCCCGCGACCCCCTGCGGGACTGCTGGCCGCGTCCCGGAGCCCCCGCTCGCGCTTCACGCGCTCGCGTCTGGCGCGGACGACGTCAGTGGAGACTCGCTAGGCTTACGCCGTCGCTCGTCATGGGCGCACAACGCGGAGCTAGGCGAGCAATTCAGTGAGATCGTCGGGCCGGTGGCGGACGCCGACGAAGAAGGGGCCGAATTCGGCGTACCAGGCGCTCGCCGGGTCGTAGCGCATCTCGGTGACCAGCTTCTTGAACACCATCGGGTCGTCGGCGTGCAGGCTGACGCCCCACTCCCAGTCGTCGAGGCCGATCGCGCCGGTCACCACCTGGACGACCTGCTCGCGGTATTTCGCGCCGACCATGCCGTGGCTGCGCATGAAGGCGCGGCGCTCGTCGCCGGTCAGGGCGTACCAGTTCTTGGTCTCGCCCCGACGCTTGCTCATCGGGTAGAAGCAGAGGTGGCTGTGGGACGGGATCTTGCGATAGAGGCGCTCGTCGAGGCCGCTGGTGTGCTTGGCCACCTCGGCGGCATAGGCCTCGTCCCAGCCCGGCGCACCCGGCTGGAGGCCGCGGCCGGCCAGCGCCCGGCGGGCTCCGGCGGTGGCCTCGTACAGGCCGATCTCGATCACCGAGAGGAACGAATAGCCGGGCTTGAGGTAGTCGTGCAGACGCAGGCGCCGGAAGCTGAGCTCGACCTGGTCGAGGGCCTCGACGCTCTCGCGGTAGTGCAGGAAGAGCAGGTCTGCCTTCTGGCCAACGATGCTGTACAGCGCGGTGTCGCCGCGCTCCGGGGACTGGTTGCGCTCCAGCCAGGCCTTGGCCTCCTCGATGATGTCGTTGCCCGCGTGGCAGGCGCGCCAGCGCGGCCAGTCGACCACATAGCAGTCATGCAGGACGTACCAGCCCTCGCGGGTCTGCGGGATCTCGATCGGCGCTTCGCTCATGGCGGGCAGGGTAGCGGGAGGTCCGGGTTCGGAAGGGCTGAGACGCTGGCTCAAACGCCACCGGTCGAGAGGATGCGTCCATGATCGGTCCCCGACGCAAGCTCACGAGCATGGAATTCCTCGCACCGGAGGGGGTGCGCATCGTCATGGATCGCGAAGGCTGGCGCATCGTCACTCCGCGCAATCTCGGCGAGAAGACCCTGCAACGGGCACGCGTCCTGCTGGAGAAGCTGGAGAACTGCCAGCCGCCCGAGGATCCGGAGCGGCTCGACCCGTTCACCCTCGAGGACATCGGCCTGCATGTGGCCAAGACCTTCACCCTGCGCATCACGCACCGGTACTTCGTCAAGCGGTGAGGTGCATTTCCGGGCAATCCGGTAGGGTCCGCGCATGAGCACGTTGTCGGCTCTCGTTCCGCCGTCCGAACTCGCCCGGGTGCAGCGCCTGGAGGTGGTGGCGCGCATCATCGTCGAAGGCCTGATGTCGGGGGCGCACCGCAGCCCGCTCAAGGGCGCGTCGGTCGATTTCGCCGATCATCGGCCGTATGTGCCTGGCGACGACCTGCGCCATCTCGACTGGAAGGTGCTCGGACGCTCCGACCGCCTGGTGCTCAAACGCTATGAGGCCGAGACCGACCTCGGCTGCATCCTCGCGGTCGACGGATCCGGCAGCATGGGCTACAGCGGTGCCCGTGCCGGTGTCAGCAAGTACCGCTATGCCGCCATGCTCGCTGCTGCGCTGGCCCACCTGACCCTGCAGCAACAGGACCGTGCCGGGCTGCTGTTGTGGCATGAGAAGGCAGCCAATGAACTGCCCGCCCGCTTCCAGGGCCAGTTGGAACGCATCTGCCGCGCCCTCGAGGCACATCAGCCGACCGGCATCACCGATGCGGCCAAGGGCCTCGAACACCTGACGGCGCCGGCCGCCCACCGCGGGCTGGTCGTGCTGATCTCCGATCTGATGGCCGAAGGCGAGGCGCTGGCCTCGGCCTGCGACCGCCTGCGTGCCCGTGGCCATGATTTGGCCGTGGTCTGGGTACTCGATCCTGACGAGATCGACCTCGGCGTGCCGGGCATCAGCCGGTTCCAGGGACTCGAGGGCGAGGGTGAGCTGCTTGCCGAGCCGCGTGCCCTGGCCGAATCCTACCGCAACCAGGTCGAGGCGCACCGCCGGACCCTGGCGACACTGTGCCGGAGCCGCGCCGCTGCGTTCATCGAGTGCCGCACCGACGAGCCGATGCACCTGCCGCTGAACCGCCTGCTGGTCGAACTCGACCGCCGTCGCTAGACGCTAGGTGCACGCGCCCTGGACGATCTCGGTGCAGCCCTGCGGCATCTCCAGTCCGTACTTCGCCGCTTCCCGCGTCCAGAACGCCGGATCGGTGCCGGCTGTGGTCAGGTAGTTGCCGACCATGACGCAGTTGATGCCGGTCTTGAACACCTCGCCGACGCGGTCGCCGAGCACGACCTCCTTGCCGCCAGCGACCATCAGGTTGCGGTCGGGCAGGGCATAACGCGCCACCGCCAGGGTGGTCAGCGCCTCGTCGGCATCCATCGGCTTGAGATGGGCGAGCTTCGTCCCGGGCAGCGGATTGAGGAAGTTGAGCGGCACCATGTCAGGGGCGACATAGGAGACCTGCAGCAGGAACTCGACCCGCTGCGCGCGCGTCTCGCCCATGCCGAAGATGCCGCCGCTGCACAGGCCCATGCCGGCCTTCTTGATGAACTGGATGGTCTTCATGCGCTCTTCCCAGGTGTGGGTCGAGCAGATCGAGCTGAAATTGCTGGAGGCGGTTTCCAGGTTGTGGCCGTAGACCTTGGCGCCGGCCTTGGCGATCTCGTCGGCGCAGCGCTGGCTCTCGAGGATGCCGAGGTTGACGTCCGGACGGACCTTGCCGTTCTGGGCGAACTTGCGGATCGAGGCCGTGACCATGTCGAGCTGGGATCCTTCGCGGACGCCCTTCCACGCCGCGACCAGCGAGACGGCCTGGGCCCCGTTGCTGGCGCTGGTTTCGGCGGCGCGCTGGATGTCGGCCTCGGGCAGCCATTTGCTCTTCTGGTAGCCGTCGTTCTCCGAACCGGCCGCCTGGGCGCAGTACGAACAGTTCTCCGAGCAGTTCCCGGCCTTGACGTTGATCACCGAGCAGGCCTTGAGGCGCAGGCCGACGAAGCGCTCGCGGATGCGCTGCGCGCCGGTGAACAGCGCCTCGGCAGCCGGGGATCCGGGCTCTACCTCGAGCAGACCGCGCAGCTCGGCGGGCGTCGCCGCCCCGCCGCCGATGATGCGGTCGGTGAGCTCGGCGATCGAGGTGGGGTCGGCGGTCTGGGTCAGGGTCGACGTCGGCATGGCGCGGGAAAATACCGTGCGATGCGGGCTGCGCCACCGCTTGTGCCGGGATCCTTCATGACTGCGCCAGCCGCACCAGCAACTCGGCCCCGGCCTTCAGCTTGGCGTCAGGTACCGTATAGCAGATGCGAATGTGGGTGTCGCGTTCGCTGAATACCCCGCCTGGAATGACCAGGCAGTTGCTGGCGATCGCCTTCTCGACGAACTGCTGGCCGGTGAGGCCGCCCGGCACCTTGGCCCACAGGTAGAACGCACCGTCGGGCGGGGCCAGTTCGAAGGTCGGCCGGAGGATACCGACGACCAGGTCGCGCTTCTCCTTGTAGGCGGCGATGTTCGGCCGGTGGTCGACATGCGGGCCGGCCAGAGCGCCGTATTGCGCCACCGAAGGGGCGCAGACGAAGCTGTACTGCTGCACCTTGGTCATCGCCTCGATCACCGCCTTCGGGCCGCAGGCATAGCCGCAGCGCCAGCCGGTCATGGCGTAGCTCTTCGAGTGCCCGACCAGGGTGACGGTGTCGGGCAGGAAGGTGCTGATCGACGGGCAGGGGCCGTAGGCGAAGAGGCGGTAGATCTCATCCGAGATGACGGTGATGCCGCGTCGCTCGCAGACCTTGGCGATGCCCTGCAGGACGTCGGCCGGGATGATGCGGCCGGTCGGGTTGGCTGGCGAGTTGATCAACAGCAGCTTCGTCTTCGGCGTGCAGGCGCGTTCGATCGTCTCGGGCGTCGGCACGAAGCCGGTAGCGTAGGTGTCGAGGTAGACCGGGACGCCGCCGAACAGGCGGACCAGGTGCTTGTACATGACGAAGTACGGATCGGGAATCAGCACCTCGTCGCCATCGTCGACCAGCGCCAGCAGGGCGAGGAACAGTCCGCCGGAGACGCCGCTGGTGACCAGGATCTCGTCGGCGGCCCAGGTTCGGCCGGTGTAGGCCTTCTCCTCGGCTAGCGACAGCTCGCGCAGTTCGGGCAGCCCCTGGGTCTGGGTGTAACTGTTGCGGTCGGCGCGAATGGCGGCAATCGCCGCCTCCTTGACCTTCTCGTCGACCGGGAAATCGGGCTGACCGATCGACAGGTTGATCGGATCCTTGAGCGATTTGGCGAGATCAAAGATGCGGCGGATGCCGGAGGCATCGACGCGGCCGACACGGGCTGCGAGCTTCATGATGCGTGGTGGTGTACGTGGATTCGTACCAGCGCCAGCGCCGCCGAGACCGTCGGTTGCTCGGGGACACCGTTCGCCGAGCGAGCGCAGGCGTGAGCCCAGCGAGACTGGAACAAACGACACCGCTTGGCGAATCGCCAGCGTCAGCGCAGCGTGTCGAGCAGGGGCTCCGGGGACGAAGGTCCCCGGCGGGTACGTAGGGCAGAGCCCTACGAGCAGAAGGCTACCTACGCTTCACCATCGTCAGCCGATTATGCTTCCCCGTCTCATGATGGTAGTCGACCACATCCATGATCTTGCGGATCAGGAAGATGCCCAGGCCGCCGGCCTTGCCCTGGGCGACGTGGCGCTGGATGTCGATATCGGTCATCGAGCGGGGGTCGAACGATTCACCCTGGTCGATGATCGAGATGGTGAAGGTCTCCGGCTCGACCTCGCAGACGATCTCGATCTCGCCGTCGGCGGGATCCTCGTAGCCGTGTTCGATGATGTTGGTCACGGCTTCGTCGACCGCGATGAGGATGCGGTTGGTGAACGCCTCGGGAAAGCCGCCGATGCGGATCGCCTCGGCCACCTCGGTGCGGATGCGCGCGAGCTCACCCATGTCGGCATTGATGCGCATCTCGTGGCGATGGAATCCGCTCATGAGCGCCTCACCGTCAGGATGGTCAGGTCGTCGCTCTGCTCGGCATCGCCGCGGTGGGTGGCGATGCCGGCGACCATGGCGTCGACCAGGGTGGACGGTTCGAGGTGACCGTTGGCCGCGACCAGGTTGTAGAAGTTGTCTTCGCCGAACTCCTCATGCGCGTCGTTCATCGCCTCGGGGAATCCGTCGGTATAGAGCACCATCGAATCGCCGCGGTTGAGTTGGAGCTGGGCCTTCTGGATGGTGCGGTCGAAGATCGGGCCTTCGTTGAAGCCGAGGGCGATGCCCTTGGTCGTGGCCAGCTCGTGGGTGCGGGTGGCCGCCCGGTAGATGACCATCGGGTTGTGCCCGGCCGAGGAGTAGGTCAGCAGGCCGGTGGCCTCGTCAAGCACGGCGTAGAAGGCGGTGACGAACATGCCGCGCTTGATCTGCTTGGCGATCAGTCGATTGGTCAGGCGCAGCGTCTCGTCAGCCTTGGCGCCTTGGGCCGGGGCGACCAGACGGATGACGGTGCGGGTGACCGCCATGACCATCGAACCGGGAATGCCCTTGCCTGAAACGTCGGCGATGATGAAGCCCCACAAGCCGTTGCCCAGCGGGATGAAGTCGAAGTAGTCGCCGGAGACGGCCTTGGCGCCCTGGTAGAAGGAGTGGCACTGCCAGCCGGTGATCAGCGGTGGCTGAGCGGGCAGCAGCTGTTGCTGCACTTCGCGCGCCAGGCTCAGCTCGTAGGCCGCCTTCTCCTGCTCGATCACCGCCGCTTGGGCGTCCTCCAGGCTGGCGGTCATCTGGTTGAACTCGCTGGCGAGCAGGCCGACCTCATCGTTCGAATGGGCGCTGGTGCGGTGCGAGAGCCGGCCTTTCGACACCACCTGCATGTCGCGCAGCAGCGTCTCAAGCGGCTTGGTGATGCTGGAGGCCAGCCAGTGGGCGACGCCCAGCACCACGGCGATGGCGACCAGGATGGCGACGCCGATGGTGGTGGCGAGGTTGGTCTTCACCTTGTCGACGGAGGCCATGGCGATGTCGACGCGGACGTTGGCCGGTTCCATCTGGTTGTCGCTGTTGCGCACGCGGCCGAAGCCCCTGGGCGGCGGGTCGGCAGGCAGCGCGATCTTGAAGCGCAGGATGCTGACCGTGCCGGCGCTGGTCGACTTGGTCCCCTGGTAGATGGTCATGCCTTCGGGGATGGAGATGGTGCGGTCCATCTTGGGCACGAAGAGCTGGGTGACCTGCGGCCCTTTGCCGGTGCCTTGGTCGGTGCCGATGCCAGCCGAGGCGAGCTCCGGAACCTCGGGGCAGTCGAAGAGGATGGCTTCAACGTCCGAGAACGCAGCGCCGCCCCAAATGACGACGTTTTCGAGGTAGCGCTTGACGTCGCCGCTCATCGCGTCGCGCACCTGGCGGAACTGGTTGGTGTCGTCGGACAGCCTGCCGAGCTCGGTCAGGTGCGCGAGCCGGTCCTTCACGCAGACCGCGATCTGCGAGGCCATGCGCGCCAATTCGATGCCGTCGAGGGTCTTCTGGCCGTAGAGGTATTTGTTCGCCGTGCCGCCCATCGACAGGCCGAGGACGATCATCGCCGCGGCCGTGACGCCGGCCATGACCAGCATGAACTTCATCTTCAGCGCCACGCGTGGTCCGCCGCGGATGCTGACCGGCTTGGCCGGCTGCCGTGGCGACGGCTTGCCACCGCCACCGCCTTGCCGGTCCGAGGTGTGCTGGCGGCCTGGGCTGCGCGGCCCTGCCGGATGGCCCTTGGCCTGCTCGCCCGTGCGGGTCTTGGCGCCGGTGATCGGCTTGGCTGCGGTCTCGCTCGGGGTTCGCGGTGCGGCAGGAGCCACAGGTGCGGGTACGACGCCGGAACTGGTCGCGGGTGATGTGGCAGCCGGCCTGGCAGTCGGCCTGATCGCGGGTGCAGGCTGTGTCTTGCGGATGGCTTTGGTGGCCTGGCGCTGGCGACCGCTGGGGGCTGGTGATGTCATGCGGATCCGTCAGCCCAGAAGGGCGGTGGCAATGCAGCCGGCGAGGAGGCCTGCAGCGAGGTCGTCGGCCATGATGCCCCAGCCTCCGGGCAGGTGCTCGCACCAAGTGACCGGCCAGGGTTTGGCGATGTCAAACACGCGGAACAGGACGAACGCGGCAGCGACCGCGAGCAGTGGCTGCGCAAGCAGGTGACCGGGCATCACCAGGAGGGCCAGCCAGACGCCGGCGACCTCGTCGATCACAACCTCGGGTGGGTCGGCGACGGCGAAATGCCTGGCCGCTGCGTCGGCGCAGGCGACTCCAGCCCAGGTTGCGGCCGCCACGAACGCGAACAGGACGACCCGACCGGTGTCGGGTCCGGCCAATCCAAGTACCGGCAAGGCCAGCAGAGCGGCGGCCGCGCTGCCCCAGGTCCCAGGTGCCGGGCGCAGCCGTCCGATACCGAACCACGTCGCCAGCACGACCGGCCAGCCGGATCTAAGCGTCGACATCCAGTTCGCCGAAGCGGGTTTCGATCAGGGCGGCGATGGCCTGGACGGTGGCCTGGGCGTCAGCCCCATCCGCCTGGATGGTCAGCTCCGAGCCGCATTCGGCGGCCAGCATGAGCAGTTCCAGGACGCTTTTCGCGTCGACCGTCATGTCGTCCTTGGTGATCGTCACGTCGGAGCCGAAGCGGCTCGCGGCGGTGGCTATCTGGGTCGACGGACGGGCGTGCAGGCCCATGCGGTTGGTCAGCACGACCGTTTTTTCCGCGTGCGGCATGGTATGGTTGTCGGGCCTGAACGGGCGACCGTCAAGGGGTCGGGGACATCCTGTCAAACCCTTGTCTCATATGGAGCTGCCGATGCAGGCCCGGGCAGGACCAGGCCGTTAGGAGGTCGCTGGGAGGTAGCCATGCCAGTAGCGGGCTTGCAGGCGGCAGGTGGCAGGCAACCGTGCGCGCGTGATCAGCCTGCGCTTCGAGGATGGCACCCTGCTGCTCGACGGCCTGCCCGAGGACGGCGGGCCACTGGCAGGGCTATGCGTATGGGACGGCCGGGTCCGGCTGCACCGCGCCTCGGCTCTGCACTATGCTGCGATCCTGCGCCGGCTGCATGGCAAGGCGGAGTACCGCGACGAGGCCCGCGCCTACCGCGAGGTCGATCTGGTCGAGGGCGCTCCGCGGCCGATACGGCAGTACCAGCGCGCCGCCTTGGATGCTTGGGAGTCGTCGCAGCGCCGCGGTGTGGTCGTGCTACCGACCGGTGCAGGCAAGAGCTACGTCGCCCTGCGCGCCATGCTCGCCTGCCGGCGCAGCGCCCTGGTCCTCGCCCCGACCATCGACCTGGTGGTGCAGTGGGCGACCGATCTCGAAGCCCGCCTTGGCCGTCCGGTCGGCCAGTACGGTGGTGGCGAGAAGCGGATGGAGGACATCACCGTCTCGACCTACGACTCCGCCATTCTGTTCATGCCGTGGTACGGCAACCGTTTCGGCCTGATCGTGTTTGACGAGTGCCATCACCTGCCATCCGGAGCGACCAGCCAGACCGCGAGCATGTGCATCGCGCCGTACCGCCTTGGTCTCACCGCCACGCCCGAGCGCACCGACGGCCAGGAGGGCCGTCTCGACGAACTGATCGGCCCGATCGTCCACCGCACGCGCATCGACGAACTGGAGGGCGAGTTCCTCGCCAGCTACCAGGCCGAAGTGGTCGAAGTGGCGATGGATCCCGACGAGGCCGCCTCATACGCGAGCCACCGCGCGCAGTACCTCGCCTTCCTGCGCGGCAGCGGGGTGCAGCTGTCGGCCCCCGACGGCTGGCAGAAGTTCCTCGCCGCCGCCGGCCGCGATCCCCGCGGCCGCGCCGCGCTGCGCGCGTGGCGCGAGCAGAAGCG
>JALHRW010000059.1 GCA_022841245.1 Planctomycetota bacterium | reverse complement strand
CGCGCACCGCGGTCGCTCCCGGCGTGCCCGCCTCGGCGGTGCCGGCCGGGGCCTGCTCGTCCTGGCCCAGCCACACGGCGCGCGTGCCGGCGACCATCACGCCTGCTTCCACCCGACGGCCATCAGCGGCGAAGGTGGCGTAGGGCCCATGCCAGATGCCGCGGCGGAACCAGGCGATCGCGGCGACGGTGCTGCCGTCGGCATGGTACGAGGTCCACTGACCTTCCTGGCGGTCGGCGCGGTACGACCCGCCGGCCTGCCGGCTGCCATCGGCGCGCCAATAGGTCCACGCACCTTCCTTGAGGCCGGCGCCATACGTTCCTTCGGCCGACTTCTGCCCGTTGGGGTGCCACTGCGTCCACGGACCGTCCTGCATGCTGCCGGCGAAAGCGCCGCTGGCGGCCTTGGCCCCGCCCGGGTGGTTGTAGTTCCACACCCCCATCTGCTTCGGCCCCTTCAGCATGCCGGAGCGTTTCGGCGTGCCGTCCTTCCAGGTGTCGGAGACCTGGCGCGGAGCGCCGCAGGAGGCGAGGGCGAGGATGGCGAGCAGGATCGGGAGACGCATGCCATGGGTTAGCGTCTCCCGACGCTCCCAGGAAGCATCACTTGCCAACACCTATGCGCCGGCACCACGCGGCGGCCGGGCAGGCCAGGCACTTCGGTCCGCGCGCCGTGCAGGTGTAGCGGCCGTGCAGCACGAGGTAGGCGTGGGCATTCCGCCGGTGCGGCGCGGGGACGCGCTTCTCCAACGCCTGCTCGGTCTGCTCGGGCGTGGTGGTGCGGCACAGGCCGAGGCGGTTGGTCACGCGCTGGGCGTGGGTGTCGACGGCGAAGGTCTCCTGGCCGAACCACACGTTCAGCACCACGTTGGCGGTCTTGCGTCCGACTCCGGGCAAGGCGGTGAGTTCATCGCGGGTCGCCGGCACCTCGCCGCCGTGGCGCTCCAGCAGCAGTCGCGACAGCCCGACCAGGTTCTTCGCCTTGGTGTTGAACAACCCGATCGAGCGGATCAGCGGGATCAGACCGTCGACCTCCAGATCGACGATGGCCTGCGGCGTGCGCGCCGCCGCGAACAGCTTGGCGGTCGCCTTGTTGACGTTGGCGTCGGTGCACTGCGCGCTCAGCACGACAGCGACGAGCAGCTCGAAGGCGCTGGCGTGGACCAACTCGCAGCGCGGCGTGATCACCGCTGCCAGGGCGTCGAACACGGACGCCACCTCCGCGTCGGACAGCAACGACTTCCTTCCGCTTGTCTTCACCACCCCTCCATCAGGCCGGCCTGGCGATGCGCCTCGGTGGCGACCACCGCAGCAGCGCACGACAGGTTGAACGAACGCACCGGCCCACGCATGGGGATGTGCACCCCGCGTCCGGGCCAGCGCTCGTGCCATGGGGCGGGAATGCCGCGCACCTCGTTGCCGAGGATCAGCACGTCATCGGCGGCATAGACGGCGCGGTCGTAGCGCACACTGCCGGTGCCGGTGACCAGCCACGGGGTGCGTCCGCCAAGCCAGGCGAGGAAAGCATCGGGAGTTGGATGCAGGCTGAGACGCAACATCGCCCAGTAATCGACACCGGCCCGGCGCACCGCGCGAGCCGAGAGGTCGGCTGCAATAGGACCTATGAGATGCAGTTCAGCACCGAGTCCGACGCAAGTGCGTCCGACCGCGCCGATGTTTCCGGGGACCTGCGGCTGATAGAGGGCGAGATGCATGAAGCGGGGCGCGGAGCATGCCTCCGCGCCCCTCTGTGCCAGCGCTCAGCGCTCGGCGTTCAGCCCTTGAGGAACTTCTTCACCGCGTTCGGGGTGCTGAGGACCTTCTTGGTCCCGTCCGGCTTGATCACCACGTAGCTGATCGAGTTCTCGACCTCGGCGCCGACGGCGTTGCCGGTGGTGTTCTTCTCATCCGTGAGGATGGGCAGACCATCGAGCTTGTGCTTGGCGGCAGCGGCGATGCTGCTCTCCTTGGTCGCTCCCGGGGTCTCGTCGAGCACGACGAGGACCACGTTCTTCTGCTCTTTCAGCGCGTCACGGAGCCCGGCCAGACCGGCCAGGGCTGCAGCGGGACCGCCTCAGCAGGTCGCGTTGAGATTGAAGGTGGCGACCACGGTGGTCGCGTCGCTGGCGATGGCCGGCTTGGCTCCGACTGCCCACGTGCCGGTGAAGGCGACGTCGGCGGCGGCAAGCGCTCCGGCGATCAGCAGCAGGGCTGCGAATCTGGTGAGCATGGGATTCTCCGGACCGCATTCTCCCTGCCGGCAATGGCCGGCAAGCGGTCTCCAGACCATCCTCGACAGGGCGTCCCCCTGGCCCTCCCCGGAGCGCCACGCACATTCCCGCCATGCCCGAGCATCCGACCGACCCCGCCGACCTCGTCGCCCACGCCCTCAAGGCCTACGGCGGGGACATCGCCATCGCCTTCAGCGGCGCCGAGGACGTGGTGGTGATCGAGTACGCCAAGCAGAGCGGCCTGCCCTTCCGCGTCTTCACCCTCGACACCGGGCGCCTGCACGCCGAGACCTACCGCTACATCGATACGGTCGGCCGGCACTACGGCATCGCCATCGAGGTGCTGTTCCCCGACGCGACCGCGGTCGAGGCCCTGGTGCGCGCCAAAGGCCTGTTCTCCTTCCGCACCGATGGCCACCAGGAGTGCTGCGGCATCCGCAAGGTCGCGCCGCTGAAGCGCCACCTGTCGACTCTGCGGGCGTGGATCACCGGCCAGCGCCAGGACCAGGGCGCGACCCGCGCCGCCCTGCCGCTGATGCAGACCGACCCAGCCTTCCGCGGCAAGGACGGCGGTGAACTGACGAAGTTCAATCCGCTGGCCAACCAGACCTCCGAGCAGGTGTGGCTGACCATCCGCGCCCTCGACCTGCCGTTCAATGAGCTGCACGCGCGCGGATTCGTCTCCATCGGCTGCGAGCCGTGCACCCGCCCGACCCTGCCCAACCAGCACGAGCGCGAAGGCCGCTGGTGGTGGGAGGACGCCGCAGGCAAGGAGTGCGGCCTGCACAAGGCGTGATGGAGCGCAACATCCTGCTCGGCAAGCTGGCCTGGTGCCCGCACGCCGAGGCCTTCCTGCTCGGTCGGCCGGTGCACCGCTGACGCGTACGTGCAAGCGCGATTGCACGCAGCCCGGCGCGGTCCGGCAGCATGCGGGCATGAGCACCACACACGCCCCCGCCCGGTCCCGCGCTCGTCACCGCGCCGACCCGCTGCGCTCGGCCCATGGCCGGCCGGCTCCGCCCCGCCAGCGGGTCGCCGCAGAACTCGACCGCATCGAACGCATGTGGCTGACCCGGCTCGCCCATGCCGGCGAAGGCGTGCCGGGCGGGTGAGTCCAGCGTGCTGGTTGCTGGTCGCTGGTCGCTGGCCGCTGTCGCTGGTCGCTGGTCGCTGGTCGCTGGTCGCTGGTCGCTGGTCGCTGGCCGCTGGCCGCTCGCTGATGGACGCACACTGCACTTCTGCTAGCATGCCCGTCATGCGGCCCATCCACCTCATCTTGACGATGCAGGTCCATGACGCGGACAAGGTCCGCGCATGCCGGGTGTCCGTGTAACGGCAGGCTGAGACGCCTACCGACCCACGAACCCCGGTCATCCGACCGGGGTTCTTTGTTTTCCAGACCAGATTCCCTCAGCGGCCCAAGGGCCAGGAGCGTGAGCCATGCAGCAGGACAGCCGACCCGGGGAGCAGTAACCCAGCCTATCGTGGTGTTCTTCGGCGTTCGCCGGACCCGATGGCCAGGTCCCCGGGCGTCCGATCAACGTCTGTACCCGACGGATCCCCGTCGGGCACCACCACGAGGCTTCCATGCTCTGCACTCAACGATTCCGCAACTTCGGCATCATCGCCCACATCGATAGCGGCAAGACCACGGTCAGCGAACGCATCCTGTTCCTGGCCGGCCGCATCCACCAGATGGGCGAGGTCCATCACGGCACCACCACCCTGGATTTCGACCCGCTCGAACGCGAGAAGGGCATCACCATCCAGGCGGCGGTGACCGCGGTGACGTGGAACGACCACCACCTCAACCTCATCGACACCCCCGGCCACGTCGACTTCACCGCCGAGGTCGAGCGCAGCTGCCGCGTCCTCGACGGGGCGGTGGCGGTGTTCTGCGCCGTCGCCGGCGTGCAGGCCCAGTCCGAGACGGTCTGGCGCCAAGCCGAACGCCATCGCGTCCCGCGCCTGGTCTTCATCAACAAGACGGATCGGGCCGGTGCCGACATCGACCGGGTGGTCGTCCAGCTGCGTGAGCGGCTCGGCGCGAAGCCCATCGTCCTGACCTATCCCCTCGGCACGGCCGAGGAGCTCAGCGGCATCGTCGACGTGCTGCGTCGGCAGGTCCATCGCTTCGGCACCGCGGAACGACCCGGGTGGCTCCGCGACGAGCTGCCCGTGTCCGAACGCGACCGCTGCGAGGCCTACCGCCGCCAGCTGGTCGAAGCCGTCGCCGCCGAGGACGAACGTCTGCTGGCTGCGTGGTGCGAGCACGGCGATCTCCCGATCGAGGATGTCCTCGCGGGACTCCGTGCGGCTGTCGCACGCGGTGCGCTGCACCCCGTGCTGTGCGGATCGGCGTTGGCGACCATCGGCATCCAGCCGCTGCTGGACGCGATCGTCGACCTGCTGCCGAGTCCGCTCGAAGCACGTCAGGTCGTCGCGCGTTCCGTCGATGACGGGACGGACGAGGTCCTCACGCCCGACCCGGCGCGGCCGTTGCGCGCGCTGGTCTACAAGGTGGTCTGCACGTCCCATGGCGACCTGGGCTTCTGCCGGGTCTATCAGGGCACCTTGCGCGCTGGCGACCAGCTCTGGTGTCCCAACCGCCAGAGTCCGGAACGCGCGGCGCGCCTGGTGAAGCTCCACGGCGCCCAGCAGAGCGCCGTGGACGCGGTGCAGGCCGGAGACCTCTGTGCGGTGGTCGGCATCCGCACGGTGGCGACCGGCGACACCCTCTGCCACGCCGACGACCAAGCGGTCCTCGAAGGCATCACCTTCGCGGAGCCGGTGGTCGGGATGGCCGTGGAACCCGTGACATCAGCCGACAAGGAGGCTTTGGGCTATGCGCTTGCCAAGATCAGCCGGGAGGACCCCACCTTCCGTCGTGATGTCGATCCCGAGACCGGCCAGCTGGTGCTCAGCGGCATGGGCGAACTCCATCTGGAGGTCATCGCGCATCGCCTCGAACATCAGCACCGCGTCCGCATCCGCCTGGGACGCCCGATGGTCAGCCAACGGCAACGCGTCACCCGCGCTGTCGAGTCGCGGGGCCGCTATGTCCACCAATCGGGTGGACCCGGGGCCTACGGCGACGTCGTGCTGCGCATCCGTCCGCAGACGGCCGAGGAGCAGGCTTCCGCCGAGGAGGTCGTGTTCCAAACAGCTGTCAAAGGCGGGGCCGTCGATCGCAGCTTCTTCGGCTCGATCGAGGACGGCGTCCGTGCCGAGCTCGCCCGTGGCGGGAAGGCCGGCGTCCGCATCGTCGGGGTGCATGTGACCCTGGTCGATGGCAGCATGCACGCCCAGGATTCCAACGAGCGTGCGTTCATGGCGGCCGGTGCGCTGGCCGTCCGCGAAGCGCTCGGCGACCTGGGCCTGGAACTGCTCGAACCGTGGGTCAGGGTGGAAGTGACGTGCCCCGCCGAGCACGTCGGCGCGGTGATCGGCAGCCTGAGCGCCAAGCGCGCGCAGGTGACCGAGATGATCCCGCTGACCCACACGGCGACGGTACGGGTCGTTGCGCCGGTGGCCGAGCTGTTCGGCTACCCGGTGATGCTGCGCTCGCTGACCCAGGGGCGCGGCACGTGCGTGATGGAACCGGACGGTTTCCGCCCGGTGCCCAGGCAGCGCACAGCGACTGCGTAGGAGAAAGCATCCCGCCAGCGCACGCTGGCGGGGTGCTCGTCTGGTAGGCGGATGCCCAGGCGCCTAGATCGGCCAGGTCTTCCTGGCACGCAGTGCACCGGCCTGATCAACGGCCTGGGTCCCCATGCTGCGACCCAGGTCCGCCGGGGCCGCCTCGACGCTCAACTTGACAAGGCCCAAACACGCCAAAACTGCGCGTCCCTCCGAAAGGACTCATTCCCTGGTAGCTCAGTGGTAGAGCAGTTGACTGTTAATCAATTGGTCGGAGGTTCGAATCCTCCCCGGGGAGCCAACACAAAACCACGGTGAAAGCCGTGGTTTTGCTGTTTTATTGGCGATTTCCCAGGGTCGCAGGATGAGCCAGGGTCAGAAGTTGGGTCAGAAATCAGGTCGGCTGGATGGCCTCGGACTCCCCCTCGACAGGGTCGTCAGGGACCCGGCCCAGCCTGAGGACGTTGATGTCAGCGTCGTAGGTCAGCAGGTGGGCGTAGACCTGCTCGGTGATCCGGCTGTCAGCGTGCCCCAGCCAGCGGGCGACCTTGAAGACCGGAACCCCTTTCCCGAGCATAAACGACGCAAAAGTGTGCCTCATATCGTGAAAACGGATCTTGGTGACGCCAGCCGCCTTGGTCACACGTCTGAACAACTTCTGGGCCTCGTAGCGGTAAATCCAGCGTCCCCGCTTCTTCCGGTCACCCCGCACGACGAACCCAGCCCGCTGGCGATGACGGACCAGGATGGCCTGGAGCTCGTCGCTGATCGGGATGAACCGGGTCTTGCCGCTCTTGGTCATGGCCCCCTCGACGCTGCGGACGCAGGCAACGGGCTCTTCACCGTCCAGGGTGAGGTCTGACCACTGCATGCGGTCGATCTCACCCCGGCGGAGACCGAGGTAGAGCGCGAGGGCGAAGATGAGCAGGGCGTCTTCGGGGTCCCGCTCGTCTGCCTCGGCGGCAGCCAGCACCTTGGTGACCTCCTTCGGCGACCACCACTTCGTCTCGGCCTTGATTGCCTTGAGCGGCTTGACCCCGCGATGCGGAGCCTCCTTCAGGAAGCCAGATGAGACCCCGTAGTTGAGACAGACCTTCAGCGCCCGGTAGAAGGAGTTTACCGACATTGGCTTCATCGTGGCGTTCATCCGCTGCATCCCGACGCGGAGCATGTCGGAGGTGAGTCCCGCCAGTGGCGTCGAAGCTGGAATCCACTTCGTCCAGCGTTCGAGACGGACCTTGTACCCCTTCAGCGTCCCATCCCGGACTTGCCCTTGGTGCATGGCCAGAAACTGGGCTATCAGCGCACCGAAGGTCGCTGGCACTGACGCCAGCATCGCGGCTCCCTTTGAATGGAGATGAACCAGCGCCGGGTCATCAACACCGAGTCCGAGGCGGTCCTCCCAGCGCACCACCAGTTCGCGGCGGAACTGGTCGAGAGCAGCAACGGTGGCGATGGCACGGTCGGGGTGACTGACCTCGAACGTCGCCAACACCCTGGCCGGCGGTCATGTGTACGGCACCACCTCGGGCAGCTTCACCACACCGGCGGCTGGCGGCGGCACGGTCACGGCCAGTCCCCGTGGCGGCATCTACTCGGGCGGTCCGACCTACGGGGCGGACATCACCTTCACGGTCAGCCCGCAGGGCCGCGTTACCAACGTTGCAGCCTCCGGGTTCAGCAGCGACGGCACGGTCGAGTCGGTGTTCGCCTGGGGCGCCTGCAAGGCGGAAGGAGGGTATCTGGCATGACGCAGCGCGTATTTCTGCCCTGGTTCGGCCACTTCGGGGACCTCGTCCGCGATGTGCTGCCCTGGATCTGGGCGAAGTCACAGCCCGGCGATATCATTGGTGGCAACCCACTGCACGGGCCGCTCTACCCGGCGGCGCCAGAGCCGCGTCTGTGGGCGCCGGTCGCGGCACACTACCCGACCGGCTACGACTACCACGTCCGTCCCGAAGCCCTGGAGGAACGGCTGCGCGCCGTGGCCCAGGATCTGTGGCCGCGAGCCGACATCCTTGCGTGGGCACCGGACAGCGAGCGTTACCCCAAACCACCCATCCTGCTGCCCGATCCGCACCCAGTGGACGTGGTCCTGGCACCGCGAGCCAAGCCCTACGCCGACGCCAAGAACGGCTGGCCGTGGGCCGAGTTGGCCCGTTCCTGCCGTGAACGCGGCTGGATCGTTGGCCTGGCTGGCTCCCGGGCCGAATCAGCCAATGTCCCGGCCAACGTGGCGGCGTGGGACCTCGATCCGGCTGGCGATGCCGTGACCGGCACGCTGCGCCTCCTGCACGGGGCACGGGTGGTGGTCAGCCTGGATTCCGGCATCGGCCATCTCGCCAGCCTGGTGGACGCGCCCCAGGTGGTGGTCTATCCCCAGCGCGGCGACGAGCGCCGGTCGGTGGTCCTGCGCGACGGCCATCCTGTCGCCATGCGTTTCGCCGACATGCACCGCTGGAACCAGCGCCTCTGCCTGCCCGCCTGGGGCGGACCATCAGAGGTCCTCGCCGCAATCGACGAGGTGCTCCGTGCTCAGGTCCTGAACGGTCCCATCGACGCCTGGAAAGGCCGGCACCTGGCGGATGTCCCTGGCCGTCCTGCCATCGCCGTGATCCGCGAGGCCGACCGCTCCCTGGTCATGCGGCCCGGGGGCAACGATCTCATCGAGACGACTCCGCTCGATGACCGGCTTGAAGCGCCCTCTCCCGGCGAGATCGAACATCGCGCTGCGCTCTGCCGTTCCTGCCCGCACTACCGGTCCGGCAACGACCAGTGCGGTCTGTGCGGCTGCGCCTTCGTCGTCGCCGAGCGCACGCGATCGGCAGTGGCCCGCTGCCCGGGAGGCCGCTGGTGAAATGTCTCAACCCCACGGTCCGCATGGCCGTCTTCCCCAGCCTGCCGCCGGCCCTCGCCCAGACGGAATGCGCCGCCTGCCCGCTGGATGAGCGCCCGCCCAAGCCCTGTGGCCAGGTGACCGCCAGCGGCGGCCAGGGCACGACCAGGACTCGCCACGCCCTCGGCCCGACGCCCGGCTTGGTGCGGATCACCTACGACATGTACGGCATCCCCGACCGCCTCGACTGCTTCTACAAGGGGGTCCTGGTGGCATCGACCGGCGGACTGGTGTCAGGGACCGGAACACTGCAGTGGACCTACGCCCCGGAACCTAGCGATCCGGCCTGGTGCTTGGTGGTGATGAGCGCGCCGAACAGCGGAACTGCCTGGGTCTACACGATCAACTGCCCGTCCTGAACCACGAACGGCCCCTACGGACAGTGTCCGCTGCAACCGCACCCACCCGAGGCTCCGCCCCAGATGGCTTTCAGCCCGCCCCAGCCCTCGCGGGCGATCAACACGGCGATGACGATGGCCGCCACGGCATCCACCGCACCAGAGGTGCGGTGCCACGGTGTAGATGGCGCTCCCGATGAGCAGGGTGACAGACAGCGCGATGCAGCCCAGCGCGCAAGCGGCGTCCTGGCGGAGCGTCGCACTGCCCAGTGCAGCGGCAGCCGCCAACTTGGCCCGCCACAGCCAGAACATGAAGCTCAGGCTGACGGCGGCGACGATGCCTCCGGCCAACGGGCATGCGATGCGGGATCGGCACCCACCCGGGCAGGCGGGATGGGCGCCTCACTCCGGGTGGGGCCGTCCATGACCTACTTCGCGTCCTTGGCGGGACGCTGGGCGTCGAGGCGGTCCTTGGCCTTGGGGTCGCACTTCACGCACAGGGACTCGGCGACTTCGTGCTCGCTGCACCAGTCCTTGGCCTTCTTGAGCGCCGGGATGAGCTTGCGGTCGCAGGTGGTGCACTTGTCCTTGGGGACGTCGTGGGTCGCGCACCACTGCTCGGGCTTCAGGCGCTCGATCTTGGGGGTTTCGGTGGGGGTGGCGGGCTTGTCCTCGGCGGCGAGGGCACCAGCGCCGGCCAGCAGCAGGGCGCAGAGGGTGAGATGGCGGATCATGCAGTCTCCTTCGTGATGGGCGGTTGCCCGGGTGTAGTCGGCTGGTCGCCGACGGGATCGGCCTCATCCAGGGCCTTGGGCTCAAACCAGCCGTAGAGCACCGGGATGAGGAAGAGGGTGAGCAAGGTCGAGGACAGGATGCCGGCGATGACCACGGTCGCGAGCGGACGCTGTACCTCGGCGCCCATACCGGTGGCCAGCGCCATCGGCACGAAGCCCAGCGCCGCGACCAGGGCGGTCATCAGTACCGGCCGCAGTCGAATGAGCGAACCCTGGACGATGGCCTCATGGATCGGCATGCCCTGGCGGCGGAGCTGGCGGATGAAGGTTACCATGACCAGGCCGTTGAGCACGGCCACGCCAGCCAGGGCGATGAAGCCAACCGCCGCCGAGATCGAGAAGGGCATGCCGCGCAGCCACAGTCCGGCGACGCCTCCGACCGCCGCCACCGGCACCGCGGTGTAGACCAGGGCCGCCAGCCAGGCCGAACCCAGCGACCAGCGCAGCAGCAGGAAGATCGACAGCAGCGCGACCGGTACGACGATGGCCAGGCGGGCGCGGGCGCGTTCCAGGTTCTCGAACTGTCCGCCCCATTCGATGCGCCAGCGACCAGGCGGCAGCGTGACCTCCTTGGCGATGGCGGCCTGCGCGTCGGCCACGAATGAGGCGACATCGCGGCCCTTCACGTTGCATTGGATGACGATGCGGCGCTGGCCCCACTCACGGGTGATGGTCAGCGGCTCCTGGGTCGGCTCGATCCGGGCCACCGAACCCAGCGGCAGGCGCTCGCCGCCCGCCGCCAGGATCGGGACGTCGGCCAGACGCTCGGGATCATCGCGGATGGCAGCCGGCAGCCGGGCGACAAGCGGGAAGCGAAGCTGCCCCTCGACCACCTCGCCGAGATGGATGCCGCCGATCGCCTCGACCAGTTCCATCACCTCGCCGGCGGGAATCCCGTGCCGGGCCAGGGCCTCGGGGTCGGCGCGAATGCGCAGCGCAGGCTGGCCGGTGGTCTGCTCGACGCTGATACCGTCGGAGCCGTCCACGCCATAGAGCGAGGTCTCGATCTCGGCCGCCTTCTCGCGCAGCAGGTCCATGTCGTCGCCGAACAGCTTGATCGCGACATCGGCGCGGGCACCGCTGACCATCTCGTTGATACGCATCTCGATCGGCTGCGTCATGGCGACGGTTTGGCCCGGCAGGTCGCGCAGCAGGTGGGCGATGCGGTCGGACAGCTCAGCCTGGGTCTTGGCCTTCTTCCAGCCATCGCGGGGCTTGAGCGACACGAAGACGTCGCCCAGCTCGATGCCCATCGGATCGGTCGCCACCTCGGCGGTGCCGAAGCGGGTCCAGACGTGGCGGATCTCGTCGGGGAACTCGTCCAGCAGCAGGCGCTCGACGCGGGTGTTGACCGCCGCCGAGGCGGTCAGGTCCATACCGGGCAGGCGGATGGTGTTGGCGACGATGCCGCCCTCGGACAGGCGCGGGATGAACTCGGCGCCCAGGCCGCGGAAGAGCACGCCCGCGACCACAACGCTGCCGCAAGCGATCGCGACCACGGCGAGGCGGTGGCGCAGGGCCAGGCGCAGACAGGGCGTGTAGAGCCACGTCGCCAGCCGCACCAACCAGGGGTCACGCTCGGCATGCGGGCTCCGGCGCAGGCACCAGCTCGCCAGTACCGGCATCAGGGTCAGCGAGAGGACCATCGAGCCGACCAGGGCGAAGACGACGGTCAGCGCCATGGGCTGGAACAGCTTCCCCTCGACCCCTTCGAGGGTGAGGATCGGCAGGTAGACCATGATGATGATCAGTTCGCCGAACATCGTCGGTTTGCGCACCTCGATGGCGGCGTCGCGCACCACCTCCAGGTGACTGCGATGCCGCTCGCGTGGATCATTGAGCCGCCGGACCGCGTTTTCGACCATGATCACCGACGAGTCGACGACCAAGCCGAAGTCGATTGCGCCCAGCGATAGCAGGCTGGCGCTGATGCCGAAGCGCAGCATGCCATCGAAGGCGACCATCATCGACAGCGGGATTGCCAGGGCGACGATCAGGCCGGCACGCAGGTTGCCCAGGAAGATGAACAGCACGGCGATGACCAGCAGACCGCCCTCGAAGAGGTTGCGGCGTACGGTGTCGATGACGTGGTCGACCAGTTCGGTGCGGTCGTAGACCACCTCGACCTCGACATCCGGCGGCAGGTAGGGCCGCAGTTCGTCCAGCTTGGCCTTGAGCCGGCTGGTGACCTCGTGCGAGTTCTCGCCCATGAGCAGGAAGCCCAGGCCCAGGACCACCTCGCCACGGCCATCGGCGGTCACCGCGCCGCGGCGGATCTCGTGGCCGATGCCGACCTCGGCGACATCGCGCAAGCGCACCGCCACCCCGTCCTTCGCCGCCACCACCAGGGCGCCGATCTCGGCCTCGCTGGTCAGGCGGCCCTGGCCTTGGACCACCCAGGTGGAGACGCCGCGCTGCACCACTCCACCGCCGACGTTGACGTTGCCGGAGCGCACCCGGTCGAGGACCGTGTCGAGGGTCAGGCCGTGCGCGACCAGGCGTTCGGGATCGAGGCGGATCTCGTACTGGCGCTCGAAGCCGCCCCACGAGTTGACCTCGGCCACGCCAGGCACCGAGCGCAGCGCCGGCTTGATCACCCAGTCCTGCACCGTGCGCGCCCGGGTCGGATCGCCGCCGCTGCTGCGCACGACGTAGTGGAACACCTCGCCCAGGCCGGTGGCGACCGGCCCCAGTTCGGGCCGGCTGATGCCGTCGGGCAGCTCGACCGTCGACAGGCGCTCGGCGATGAGCTGGCGGGCGAACCAGATGTCGGTGCCGTCGGCGAACACCACCACGACCTGCGACAGCCCGAACTTGCTGATCGAGCGCACCCCGGAGACCTTGGGCAGGCCGCCGATGGCCTGCTCGACCTGGGTGGTGATCTGGCGTTCGATCTCCTCGGGGCCGAGGGCCGGGGCGACCGTGTTGACCTGCACCTGCACCGGGGTGGTGTCGGGGAAGGCGTCGATGTCGAGGTTCTTCAGCGCGAGCAGGCCGGCGAACACCGCCGCCAGGGTGAGGCCGACCACGGCTACGCGGTGCCGCAGCGACCAGTCGATGATGGCGTTGAGCATGGCTCAGTCGTCCGTGCAGCCGGCGCCCATGCGCTCGGGAAAGGTCGCCGAGAACAGGATACCGGTGCCGCTGACCGCCACCTGGTCGCCGTCAGCCAGGCGATCGACCGCCACCCGGTCGCCGTCGCGGGCGAGGATGCGCACCGGCAGGCTGCGGAAGATGGTGTCGGTCCGGCGGACGAAGATGTAGGCCTGCACGCCGTCGAACTGGATCGCGCCGGCGGGGACGACGGCCGAGGCCACCTCGGCGCCGGTGGTGATGGTGGCGGAGCCGAAGAGACCGACGCGCAGGCGTCGATCGGCATTGGCGAGGGTGGCCCACACCGGCACCAGCCGGGTCTGCGGATCGGCCGCCTGGGCGACCACCGTCACCGTGCCGGTTGCGGGCTCGCCCCCGGTGGGCTGGAAGTCGACCGTCTGCCCTGCTGCAATGCGGGCGGCGCGGGCCGGCGGCACCGGCAGCGACAGCCACAGCACGCTGGCATCGGCGACTACGACGACGGGGGTGTTGGCCTCGACCGCTTCGCCGGCCACGGCGTGGACCTCGGTGACGATGCCGCCCTGCTGGGCGATGATCGGGACGAGGTTCGCCGAACCCCGGTCCTGCACCGCATCCGGCAGGCCGAGGCGGCGCAGGCGCTCGGCCAGGGCCGCCGCATCGAGCTTGACCAGGGACCGCGCCTCGACCTCCAGGCCGAGGTTGCGCAGGGCCTGCTCGGCATCGAAGAGCGCGACCTCGGCGGCGCGCAGGCGGCTTTCGACATCCTGGAGTTCCGCCGCCGAGCGCACGCCGGCCGCCGCGGTGACCCGGGCGCGGGCGGCGTTGCTCTGGGCCAGTTCCAGGCTGGTCAGCGCCTGCATCAGGGCCGACTTCGCACGCCCGACCTCGGTGGCGTCGATCACCGCCACGACCGCGCCAGGGGCGACGGTGGCACCGACCGCGACGAGTACCTCGCGCACCACCCCGTCGGCTCGGCAACCCAGCCGGGCCACGGCCGTGGGCGGATAGATCGTCTCGCCCGCCACGCGCACCCGCGGAGCGATGCTGGCGATGGCGACCGGCTCGACCCGGATGCCGGCTTTGGTCAGCGCCTCGACCGAGGCCACCTGGGCGAAGCGGACCTCCTCGCCCTCGCTGCGATGGCGAGCCGGCTCTTGCGCCACCTGGGCTTTGCCGACATCCTTTTTGCACAGCATGCAGGCGGCCTCAGGCACATGATGTTCGGGACACCAGTGCTCGGTTGCCGTATGGGGCACCTCGGCGGCGGGCTTGGCAAGACGCCAGCCGGTGTGATGGCCCCACCAAAACAGCCCAGCGAGAGCGGCGAAGGAGAGGATGGTGGGCGCATGGCGGCCCACGGATGTGACGACAGTGGACATGGGTCGAGACCTCGACTGAGGGTTGCGGCCGGCGGCAAGCCGACGCGGTGACGAACGCCCGCCAGGCGGGCGCAGTCATCCTCAGCAGGTCAGGACCACCGAACGCAGCATCCGCGGCAACTGGTCAGGCGGATGCGCACGCAGGCGCGCAGGTCGCTGGGCCGGGGGTGATGGCCAGACGAGCGTGGCGACGATGATCGGCTCAGGCAGGACCGCGATCGGCGGGCATGCTGGCGGAACGCTGATGCTGGCCGCCGTAGAGTCCGGCAACGGGATGAGGTGGCAGTCGGTGCAGCCGCCGTCCGGTTCCGCCTCGGCCACCACCTCGACCGGCGTGACGCAGCAACCTGACTCCAGCCGTTCGATGGTGACGCCCGAGGAGCAGACGCAGAGCTGCATGTCGGTGCCCGCGACGCCCGCCACAAGATGGACGAGGATCGCCATGGCGACCGTGATCCAGGTGGCGGCGCGCCGGAGTCTCATGCGCTGGCCTTCGCGCGCGTAGCGCGACCGTGCAGGGCCAGGGCTCCCTGGGCGAGTCCGATCCAGCGCGCATCGGCAATGCGGTAGTAGGCCATCTTACCAGCGGTGCGGAAGGTGATGGCCCCCAGGCGGCGCAGCTCTTTGAGGTGCTGTGAAGCGCCCGAGACCGAGCCGCCCAGAACCTTGGCGCAGTCGCAGACGCACAGTTCGCGGCCATCGAGGGCCAGCAGCAGTGCGAAGCGAGCCGGATTCCCCATGACGGCGAGCCGCTCGGCGGCCTGGCGGATGTCGTCCAACCGAGGCAGGACCCGGCGGGCCTGGGCCACGGCCTTGGGATCGAACGAAGCCACCTGGCACATCCCGGCTTCTGCACTGGACCGCGCACCTCGTTTCATGGTTCCTTGAAATAGCGTAGTTCTCGGGCGTGGTCAACCACCGATCCGTGTCAGCCAGAACATTGGTAAGGATTGACAGCCGACTGCATCCTGGTGCAAAGCCACCTCGCCATGCCGAGCCTGCCCTCCCGGCCACCGGCCTAACCACCCCAATCGCCTCCTCCACTACCCCCGCCAGCAACGCCCGAGCCGCCTCCAGACCCACAATCGCTGGCATGCGGTCGTGGATGCGGATCAGCCATCTCGATGATGCCCAGGCCCAGTCAGCCCCAACACCACCGCCGCTAGGCCCGACAGGACTACCACGGCAGCGGAGATCGCCGGAGCGTAGCGCGACACGGATGAGAACCGTCCGCTCTTGCCGAGGTGGTGCATGCCGGCGACCACGACTAGGCCGACGCCGACCAGTGCCAACGCCAACCCCAGGCTGAACCCGAAGACCAGGACGAGGCCGCTCACCGTGCTCCCAACTGCGAGAGCCAGGAGCATGACGCTGATCGAGGCCGGGCAGGGCACCAGGCCGCCGGCAGCGCCGAAGGCCACCACCTGCCACCAGGTCGGGCGCATGTCTGTGCCGACGTAGGTCGGCATCTGATCGGCGTGGGCCTTGGCGTGGGCGACATCATCGAGGTGGTCATGACCGTGGCCCTTGGGTTCGGTCACGGCGAAGGGAAGGCGCTCACCATCGGCCAACTCGATCACGGCAGAGAACTCGTGGGGTTCCTGTGGCGTCTCCGCGCTCACGAAGCGCAACGGTTGTGCCGCATCCGCAGCAAAGGTCAGCCGCTCGGTCTTTCCGCCAGGGCGTGTGATCGCGGCGCTGACAGGGCCGGACGGGGCGGTGGCGAAGAGCAGGATCATGCGTTCGTTCGGGAACTCGCCGGTGATGCTGATCTCGCAGCGATGCTGTGGGCCGGTGGCAACGACGGGGGCTGCAGCTTCGTGGTGATGGGGGACGCTAGCCTGCGGGCGCAGGCGACGCCACAGCATCCAACTGCCGAGTAGGATGACCACGACGCCACTGCCGATCTGCAACCACCAGATCGCATCGCCGGCAAAGGCTTCCCGACCGAGGTACAGGGCCGTCACGGCGATGCCGATGACCACCATGCTGTGGGTAAGTGCGGCTGCCAAGCCAAGCAGCACGGCGTCTGTCCAGCGACCATGGATGCCGACCAGATAGGCCGCCGTCATCGTCTTGGCATGGCCCGGTTCCAGCGCATGCAGGGCACCCAGGCCGATCGCGATGGGCAGATACGTCAGCGAGATGGCATCCATGGGTCAGCGCAGGTAGCTGTTGATGATGTCGATCACCTGCTCGGCGGCGTCGGTCTGTTCGGGCGTCGCCTTCGCGTCGGACGGGATGACGTGCTCGCGGATGTGCCCGGCCATGACCTCGGCCATCAACGCATTCAAGGCTCCGCGCGCCGCCGCGATGGTCTGGAGCACCGCCGTGCAATCATGCGTCTCTTGCTCCAAGAGCTTCGCCACCCCGGCGATCTGCCCTTGGATGCGGGTGACGCGGGCGAGGAGCTTGCGGCGTTCGTGCTGGGTGTGAGGCATGGGCGCGGTTTCCCTCTCGGTTCGGTGTCAGGCGTCTTCCGCGCCAGATTTCCTGGGCGCGGCACGGGCAGGAGTCGATGCGTCCGTGTTTCCCCTCAACATGCGCAGCGCATTGAGCGTCACCAGGACGGACACCCCGGTGTCGGCGGCGATGGCTGCCCACAGCGACGCGTGCCCGGTCACCGTCAGCACCAGGAAGACGGCCTTCGCCCCCAAGGCGACCACGATGTTCTGCAGGACGATGGCACGGGTCCGTCGGGCATGCTCGATCAGCCAGGGCAGGCGGCCGAGGTCATCGCGCATCAGGGCGATGTCCGCCGTCTCCAGCGCCGCGGGCGACCCGGCGGCACCCATGGCGATGCCCAGATCCGCCCGGGCCAGGGCTGGCGCATCGTTGACGCCATCGCCGACCATGGCCACGGGTGGGCCTGCGGTGACCAGCCCAGCGATGCGCTCGACCTTGTCGGCCGGCAGGAGTTCGGCGTGCACCTCAGTGATGCCCAGGCCGTGCGCCACCGTCTGGGCCGTCCGGCGGTCATCGCCCGTGAGCATGACCACCGACTGGACGCCCAGTCGTCGCAGGGCGGCCAGGACCGCCGGCGCCTCGGGGCGCACGGCGTCGGCAACCCGGATCACGCCCAGCGCCTGATCATTGAGCCCGACCACGATGGTGCCGCCGGGTTTCCCGGCAGCCGTCAACCAGTCCTGTCCAGCCAGGGAGGGTAGCCGCTCGGTAGCGAACCGTGGAGATCCGAGCCAGCCCTGGCCCTCGGCGCATTGCATCGTCATCCCGCGACCGGGGATGACGACATGCTGGTCTGCCTGGACGGCCGTGATGCCAGCCGCCTCGGCGTGGGCGATCACCGCCCGGGCCAGGGGATGACCGCTCCGCCGCTCCAGTGCCAAGGCCACGGCCAGCAGGCGCTCGCTGGCCACGCCAGCGAGCGGTTCGACAGCGACCACGACCGGGCGCCCGGTGGTCAGCGTGCCGGTCTTGTCGAGGGCGATGGCGCGCAGACGCGCGGCCGTCTCCAGGTGTTCCCCGCCCTTGATCAACACCCCCATCCGGGCAGCCCGAGCCAGGGCAGCCACCGTCGTCACCGGCGTGGCGATCACCAGGGCGCAGGGACACGCGATGACCAGCAGCACCAGGGCGCGGTAGATCCAGATGTCCCAGGGTACTCCGGCCAGCAACGGCGGCCCGACCGCGATGGCTATCGCCACCAGCACCACGGCCGGCGTATAGCGGGCGGAAAATGCATCGATCCAGCGCTCGGCGTGGCCGCGGCGTTGCCGGGATTCGGCGACCAGGCGCGTCATCCGGGCCAAGGTGGAGTCGGCCGCGCGGCCCGTGCTCTGCACCACCAGCAGCGCTTCGCCATTGACCGTGCCGGCATACACCGGGTCCCCGACCTGTCGGGATACCGGCAGGGATTCGCCGGTGATCGCCGACTCGTCCAGGTGGCTGGCTCCATCCGTGACGATGCCATCCAGCGGCATCCGTTCTCCGGGGTTGACCACCACCAGGGAGCCGACCGCCACGGAGGCCGGATCGGTCAGCCGCTCCTGGCCCTGGTCATCGCGCACCCGCGCCTGGGTGGGCGCCAAACCCATCACCGCGGCTATGGCTGCCCGGGCCCGCCCGCTGCTCCACGCCTCCAGCGCCAGACTAATCAGGAACAGCACGCAGACCGTCGCACCCTCCAACCAGTCACCCAACGCCAGTGCCCCAGCGACAGCGATCACCATCAACAGGTACATGTCCGCCCGCAAGGCGCGCAGCGCAGACCACGCCCGGGGAAGCAGCCGGATGGAGCACAGGCCGATCGCGAGACCGTAAAGCGTCTGCGCCATCCACGATGAGGTCTCCACCCGGAATGCGGCAGCTATGCCGCCAGCGCGCACGGCATCGATGATGCCGCCACCGGCCACCAGCCCAGCCGCGCTCATGGCCAGGATCACGGTCACACGACGGTTGCGACGCAAGCCGACCTCGACGTCATCCGTGGTCTCAGCGCCTGCCGTGGCCGGACGAGCAGCCAGTCCGGCGCTGCTGATCGCCTGCACCAGGGCCTCCATGGTGGCCCCACCGGCTGCGCAGCGCACGCAGGCGGTCCCATCCGTGTAATCGAACCCGACATCCTGCACGCCGGGCAGATCCTTGACCGCATCGCGGACGACGGCGGCTTCATCTGGGCAGTCAAGTCCAGCGACGGCGATCGTGTGCGAGACGGCTGGGACGGTCGCGGAGATGGGAGCGTTCACCCCAGGCTTATACCCTACCCCAGTATATACGGAAGCGGAAATGACGGAGAGCCGGCGCAAAGACGCTGTAAATACAGTGGATTTACAAGGTTATCGATGTTGCTTCTTGACCGAGGGTTGCTTGGTAAGATAAATAACGCCAGAGCGTCTGTACGAGCAACACCATGCCCCATCCGTGGACCACCCTGCTGCGACTGCTTGGCCGCCACGCGCTGGTCGTCGTCGGGGTTGTCGTGGTCCTGCTCTCCTCGGTGCAAATCAACTGCCTGCTCCCCCAGGACGATGCCGGTCTTGCTGTTGTTGAAGCCCCCATGGGTGACCTCCCGGTCTTGGTCGATGACGGGGCAGGACGCCAAGGCGATCCCCTGGATCCTGACGCCTGCGGGCATTGCCATTGTGTTGCACCCGCTGCCATCGTTACCGATCAAGGTATAGTGATCCCGTCCCCATCGGTTGGACGGAGCACCCTGATTCGTGAGCCCGGCGAGACCCCAACGGGCGTCTCGTTCGCGCCCGATACGCCGCCAAATCGAGCCTGACCCCCGCTAACGCATGCCGGTTACCGGCCTGCGTTGCATCTGGTCGCCATCGGGCGATCGGGGGCTGGACCTCGTTGTGTTCCCCGCCACCTGATCAACTCCCGGTCGCGCCCAGGATTCCCCTATCCTGTTCGCCGTGCACGTCAGCACCGCCTGACGCTGCCCATCCCGTGGAGCCTTCATGCCCGTCCGTCTATCCACCGCCACCCTGGTAGCCTTGGCCCTGGGACTGGCTGGTTGCGGCCAGTCCGCCCCCCGTGCGGATACGCCCGCAACCACCCAGCCGCCAGCAACCGTACCGGCGACACTGCCCAGCCCAGCCCCACGGCCAGCCTCCCCGCCCATATCCAACGGCAGTGCCATACCGATCAGTGTCCTCATGGACCTGGCGGAACAGGCGAACCCCAATCGGTTGATCTTCGACGCCCATCGGGCGGCGGCGGCGGCGGCCGTCAGTCAGGCTCGGGCCTGGGCCAACCCGGAACTCGAACTCAGTGCTGGCCGGGCAAAGGCACGAGAGGCCAACGAGGACGGCATGCGCCCGGCAACCACCATCGGCGGCCTTGAGCTGAGGCAGCGCTTCGAACTGCCCGGCAAACGCAGGGCCAGGGTGGAAGCTGCCGAAGCCCAGCGATCGGTCACGGATCGGGAAGCCACCCTCGATCGGCTCGATCTGGAGATCGAGATCCGCTCTGCCGCCCTGGTGGTGGCCAGCGCTGAAGCCCGTGCAGCCCAGGCGGCACACGGCGTGGATCTCAGCACCCAGGTGCGCACGGCGGTCGAACGGCGGGTCCAAGCCGGCGAGGCGGATCGTGGAGATCTGGCCCGGGCGCAGGTGGATCTGGCCAATGCGCAACTGGCCGCCGATGCCACCCAGGCCGAGATCGCCGCAGCCCAGGCGGCCCTCCGAACCTGGTGCGGCGACGCCCTGCCCGAGCAGTTCACCGTCACCGGTATCCTGCCAGAAGCCCCGGTCGCGGTCGTCGTGGCCGATCTGCAGCAGCGCGCCATCGCGGCGCACCCCCGCTTGGCGATCAATGACGCTCAGCAGGCCGTCAGCACGGCGTCCATCGCAGCCGAGGAGCGCGCCTGGTATCCCGATCTGACCATCGGGCTGTCGGGCAACCGGGAGACGGACACCAATGACCTGGGCGTTTCGGTCGGCCTGGACCTGCCGCTGTGGAACCGCAACGACGGTGGCATCGCTTCGGCTCGGGCCGACCTCGCCCGTCTCCAGGGCGAGCGGCGCCGGGAACTCCTCGCCCTGCAGCGCAGCATCGTCGTCGCGTGGGGCGCATACGAGCGCGAACGCCGGCAGATCGTCGGTCTCTCAACCACCGTCATCCCCGCAGCCCAGGAGGCCTTGAAGCTCAAGCTGGCCGCGTTCCAGGCCGGCGACGCCACCCTGCTGGACGTCATCGACGCCCGCCGCGTGGAACTTGGCGCCGAAACCGCACTGACCGAGGCCCGTGAGCGTTCGGCCACGGCGCGCATCGAACTCCACCGCGCCGCCGGCATCGATCCGTTCGATCCGGCGCCGTCATCCAACCCCGTCCCTATCGCCCAACCAACCGCCCCCGCCGGAGTCCAGCCATGATCCGTCCCATCGTCACCTCCTCCGTCCTGTTGGCGCTGCTGGGATCCAGCCTGTCGGCCGCGGAAGCCACGCCTGCCGCCGCCGAACCGAACCAGGAACAGGTCTCTGTGGCGGTCGGCAATCTCGCCACCTTCGGCATCGCTACCGAGCGGGTGGAGGCGATGGTCGTCGCTGAACCCATCGTCGCCCCGGGATGGGCGACCTATGACCCCCAGGGCGAGGCCCAGGTGGGTGTCCAGGCCGCCGGCAGGATCGTCCGCATCGCCGCCACCGTCGGCTCGCAGGTCAAACCGGGGGACATCCTGGCCGAGGTCCTCAGCCCGGGCTTCGTCGAGGCCCAGAATGCCTGGCTGGTGAAGCGGGCCGCGCTCGCCACGGCCGCGTTGTCCATCGAGCAGGCCCAGGCCATCGTCACCCGCGGTCAGCAGACCGGCGACGGCATCAGCAAGGCCGAGATGCAGCGCCGCGAGTTCGACCTCAAGGTTGCGCAACAGGCCAGGATCACCGCCGAGGCCGAACTGGCGGCGGCGCTCAACACCCTCCGTCTGATGGGTGGCGAGAGCTTCGATCTGGACAATCTGGGCAAGACCGGCGTCGCTACCCAGATTCTTGTTCTGCGTGCGCCCGTCGCTGGCCAACTCATCGACATGGCCGCTGTGGTCGGACAGAATGTCAGCCCGGAAGCCGGCCCGGTGGCGACCATCGCCGACGCCAAACGGCTGTGGGTGGTGGTGCAGATTCCCGAATCGGTGGTCACCCAGGTCCAGATCGGCTGCCCGGTCGAACTCACCGGCTTCAGCGGTGCCCGGCTCGCCGGTGGCACGGTCAGCCACATGACGCCCGAAATCGATCCGCACACGCGGACCGGCCGTGTCCGCGTCACGGTCACCTCGGCCGACCAGATCCGGCCCGGCATGTACGTGCAGGCCGCCATCGTCCCCCGCCAGGCTGGAGCCTCGGCCCCTGTGCTCGCGGTGCCGGAATCGGCGCTGGTCTCGTGGGAGAAGCGCACCGTCGTCTTCGTCGAGGAGCGCCAAGGCGAGACGGCGATCTTCCGGCCCAAGACGGTGACCGTTGGCTCCGTGCAGGGCGGTCACGCGCCCGTCCTCTCAGGCGTCGTTGCGGGCGAGACCATCGTCGTCCAGGGCGCATTCCTACTGAAAGCGGATCTGGGCAAGGGCTCTGTGAGCGAGGAAGAGTGATGTACCCCAATTTCGACCGGAGCCTTACGCCATGATTGACGCCTTCCTCCGCCATGTGGTCCAGCAGCGTCTGCTGATCCTCATCTGCACCGTCATCCTCGCCGTCGTCGGCGGCTGGTCGATGCTCAAGCTGCCCATCGATGCCGTACCGGACATCACCAACGTCCAGGTGCAGGTGAACACCGAGGCCGCCGCCCTGGCTCCGCTCGATGTCGAGCGTCAGGTCAGCTGGCCGATCGAGACGGCCATGGCCGGCATCCCCGGCCTGGAAGAGACGCGCAGCCTGTCGCGCAACGGCTTCAGCCAGGTGACGGTCATCTTCAAGGATGGCACGGACATCTATTTCGCCCGCCAGCAAGTGGCCGAACGCCTGGTACAGGCGCGCGAGGCCCTGCCCGTAGGCGCTGAACCAGCCATGGGCGCGATCACCACCGGCCTGGGCGAAGTGCTCATGTACACGGTGGCTTTTCGCCATCCGAAAGGCGCAGACGCCACGATCACCGAGGGCAAGCCGGGTTGGCAGGCCGATGGCAGCTACCTGACCCCCGAGGGGCAGCGGCTGAAATCCGATGTCGAACTCGCCTCCTACCTGCGCACGGTGCAGGCCTGGATCATCGCTCCGCAGCTGCGCCAGGTCCAGGACGTGGCCGGCGTCGACTCGATCGGCGGCTATGAGCGGCAATACCTGGTTGCCCCCGATCCCTACAAGCTGGCCAGCTACGGCCTGTCCATGCGCCACCTCGTCGAGGTGTTGGAGTCCAACAACCAGAGCGCGGGCGGCCGGTTCATCGAGCGCTTCGGCGAAAGCTACGTCGTGCGCGCGGACGGACGGGTGCGTTCGGTCGACGACATCGGCAACATCGTGGTCGCCAACCGCGGTGGGACCCCGATCCATATCCACGAGGTCGCCACGGTCGGCATCGGCAAGGAACTGCGCACCGGATCCGCCAGCCGCGATGGCGAAGAGTCCGTGGTCGGCACCGTGCAGATGCTGCTGGGCGCCAACTCGCGCACCGTCGCCAGCGCTTCGCACGAGCGCTTGGCCGCCATCGCCGCCTCGCTCCCGCCGGATGTCTATGCCGAAACCGTGCTCAACCGGCAGAAGCTGGTCAACGCCACCATCGCTACCGTCGAGCGCAACCTCATGGAGGGCGCCCTCCTCGTCGCCGCGGTGCTCTTCCTCATGCTGGGGAATCTGCGCGGGGCGCTCATCGCCGCCCTGGTCATCCCGTTGTCGATGCTGTTCGCGGCCATCGGCATGACGCGCTACGGCGTCAGCGGCAATCTCATGTCGCTGGGCGCCCTCGACTTCGGCATCATCGTCGATGCAGCCATCATCATCGTCGAGAACTGCCTGCGCCTGCTGGCCGAACGCCAGCACCGCGAGGGCCGCCTGCTGACCATAAAGGAACGCCTCCACGAGGTGTTCACCGGGGCGCGCGAGATGGTCCAGCCGGTGCTCGCCGGACAGGCCATCATCATCACGGTGTTCATCCCCATCGTCCTGCTGACGGGTATCGAAGGGAAGATGTTCGCCCCCATGGGCCTGACAGTGATCTTCGCCCTGATCGGCTCGCTGCTGCTGTCGTTCACCTTCGTCCCGGCCCTGGTCGCCCTGATCTGCTCGGGCAAGGTGAAGGAAGGCGACAACTGGACCGTACGCCTGGCCAAGCGTGCCTACACCCCCAGCCTGGCGTGGTCGTTACGTTGGCGCTGGGCCGTCATCAGCGGCGCCGTGGCCCTGTTCCTGGGCGCGGCGTTCATGTTCACCCGCCTCGGCTCCGAGTTCGTCCCCAGCCTGGACGAGGGCGACATCATGCTCTCGGCGAAGCGTATCCCGTCGACCAGCATCACCCAGGCGACGGCCATGCAGTTGGAGGTCGAAAAGGCCATCCGGGCCGGGGTGCCTGAAGTGCTGGTGATCTTCTCCAAGAACGGCACAGCCGAAGCCGCAGCCGACCCGATGCCGCCGAACTTCAGCGACACCTATATGATGATGAAGCCGCGGGCGGAATGGCCGAATCCCGAGGCCTCCAGGGATGAGATCATCGCCAAGGCCGAGGAGGCGCTCAAGCATCTGCCCGGCAACAACCTGGAATGGACCCAGCCGATCCAGCTGCGCTTCAACGAACTGGTCTCCGGCGTGCGCGGCGATGTCGCGGTCAAGATCTTCGGCGACAACTACGACGAACTCATCCCGACCGCCAACGCCATCGCCGAGGTGCTGTCCAAGACGCCGGGGGGCGTGGATGTGAAGGTCGAGCAGGTCGAAGGCCTGCCCGCCGTGTCCTTCGAGATCAAGCGCGACGTGATCGCCCGTCTGGGGCTCAACGTCGCCGAGGTGCAGGATCTCATCGCCACCGCTGTCGGTGGTCGAGATGCCGGCGTCCTCTTCGAGGGCGATCGCCGCTTCCCCATCCTGGTCCGCCTGCCCGAGGATCTGCGCAATGATCCCGCCAAGCTCAAGCAGTTGCCCGTGCCGTTGCCCGAACAGGCCGCACCGGAGGAAGGTGAGCGGCCGGACCAGGGCCTCGCCCTCCTGCGTCCTGGGATCCCCGAGCCGCGATTCGTCCCCTTGGGCACCATCGCCGAGTTGACCTTCGGCGAAGGTTTGAACCAGATCAGCCGCGAAAACGGCAAGCGCCGCGTCGTGGTGCAGGCCAACGTCCGCGGTCGTGACCTCGGCGGATTCGTAGCCGATGTCCAGGCGGCCGTCGCCAAGCAGGTTCAGTTGCCGGCTGGCACCTGGCTCAGCTGGGGCGGCACCTTCCAGAGCCTCACGGAGGCCCGTGAACGCCTGGTTGTCATCGTACCAGGCGCGCTGCTGCTCGTGTTCTTCCTCCTGTTCAGCACCTTCAACTCGGTGAAGTACGCCGTCCTGGTGTTCAGCGGCGTTCCGCTGGCGCTGACCGGCGGGGTCGCAGCACTGCTCATCACCGGCATCCCCTTCTCGATCAGCGCGGCGGTCGGCTTCATCGCCCTCTCCGGCGTCGCCGTGCTCAACGGCTTGGTCGTGGTCGGCTACATCAACCACCT